>CAZXSD010000067.1:0-9937 GCA_964642985.1 uncultured Sulfurimonas sp. | reverse complement strand
AATGTTTTTCGTATGAAACTTCTTGGTGCAAAAGTAAACTCTGTTGAGAGTGGAAGTTGTACTCTTAAAGATGCTATGAATGATGCTATTCGTCATTGGGTTACAAATGCTCGTGACACTTTTTATATTATCGGTACAGTTGCTGGTCCTCATCCCTATCCTATGATGGTTAGAGATTTTCAAGCTATTATCGGTTGGGAAGCTCGTGCGCAGATTTTAGAAAAAGAGAATCGTTTACCTGATCATATTATCGCATGTATTGGTGGTGGTTCTAATGCTATTGGTATGTTTCAGCACTTTTTAGAAGATGATGGTGTTGAGTGTATCGGTATAGAAGCTGGTGGTTTAGGAATTGAAACAGATAAACACGGTTGCTCTTTAATGCAAGGTCGCCCAGGAGTTTTACATGGTCAGATGTCTTATCTTTTACAAGATGATGATGGTCAAATAATTGAAGCTCATTCCATAAGTGCAGGTCTTGATTATCCAGGCATTGGTCCTGAACATGCTTTTCATAATGACAATAAATCTATCACTTATGATAACATTACAGACCAAGAAGCTTTAGATGCGTTTGTATGGTTGAGTCGTAAAGAGGGAATTATTCCAGCATTTGAGTCTTCTCATGCTATCGCTTATCTGAAAAAGCTACCAAATATTAAAGATAAACTGGTAATTGTAAATGTATCGGGTCGTGGTGATAAAGATATGATTCAAGCGAAAGATATTTTAAATTTTGATTAAGAAAGAGAGGTTAGTTAAAAAAACCTTTACTTTTATACTTTCCAGCTTTTAAGTTTTTTCTATTTTTTTGAAGAAACTTAGGTCCTATCCCTTTTACAGAAGTCAAGTCATCAACACTTTTAATGTTGTTAGTTCAGCTTTATCAGCTTTATTAATATCAACAACTCCAAATAATAATGTAGCACTTAACGCAATCATTGCAAAAAATTTCATCTACAATCCTTTTATAATTTTAGAAATTATAGTTAAATAAGATTAATATTCTCTCTTTTCACTAAAATATATTGTTCCAAATCCAGCAGAAAAGGAGAAGAAAAAGAGTCCGATAAGGGTAAAACTGTTGATGGTTCAGCTATGGTAATGGCTAATGAAAGAAAAAAAGCATGAGATACATTTTACTATTTATTCTTTAACGATTTAAAGCCCCATTAATCTAAAAAGTTATACACTAATTTATATCCTTTTTTTGGAGAAAATATGAAACATATTTTATTAACTATTTTTATGTTCAATCAGCTTATCACTGATAATAGTACGACTATTTTATCTGTCAGATGGATAAAAAATATTTCAGCAAAATGGATATAAATAATGAAAATACTACTTCTAACTCTTTTCATCTCAACTCTAATACATGCTACAATAAAAGATAAAACTTCTAATGATGTTTATGCTATTGCTGAAACTTTAAAAATCAAAGTTATGCACTTAGCTGGAGAGAAGAATATAGATGCTAACTATATGAAGTTGGTAAAACAAACAAATAAATCTCCCCGTCAAGTGTTACAAAAAACATTAGAGGTTTTAAAAAAGATAAACAAGTATAGAGAAAATAATAATCTTGGATTGGTAAATGTTCCAACTTATCCTTCTAAAATTATTCAAGCAGAGGACGTTTATTATAGTGTTGTTCGACTTAATAATGAACTTGATTTACTTTTAAAACATGTAAATTGTACTCATATAAAATCTTTATCTGTTGTTAAAAA
This sequence comes from uncultured Sulfurimonas sp., assembly GCA_964642985.1. Taxonomy (GTDB): domain Bacteria; phylum Campylobacterota; class Campylobacteria; order Campylobacterales; family Sulfurimonadaceae; genus Sulfurimonas. The sequence goes on along the minus strand of CAZXSD010000067.1, from coordinate 8,204 downwards.
ATATATAGATAAAACATCCAATGAAATGTATCACGAAATATGGTTAGCTTCTTTAGCAATGGATGAACTATTAGGAAAAGGTTTTTCTCCTACTGATAACTACAAAGAGAGTGTTTTAATACTTGATATTGTCAATTTTATTAGAAACTCTCAAGGTATATATGATGAAGTTTCTATACCAAAGAAAAGAAAAAGAAAACATCCAAATCATGTTCTTTATGCTACAAATAAACTGCTTACAAAAATTGCTAAAGTGGAAACAAAATTATGGATGGAACCTGTGAGTGTAGCAGAAAATCCTCAAAGAGTTATTACCCCTACGGAAGTGTATGATTCTATGCAGATGGTTATTACTGAACTTAAACGTATTAGAAGACGTTTAGGTACGGAAAGACTTTATGATGTAAAAGAGATATATGAGTCAAAAACACCCTCAGATGTTTTACAAAATATTGAATATGCTATTAAACTATTTCCAGCGTTTAATGTAAGTGATGACTTAGTTCAATATAGTAGTAAATCATTAAATAAAACTATCAATGAACTCTACTCTTTAAGTCAATTTATATTTCAAAAAACAAAATATTTAAAAGAGATAAAAGGGATAAAAGTAGAACTTAAAGAACCACCTATGATATATAGTTTAAATAAGATGCATATCTATCAAAAAGGGATAGAGACTATGGAAAAAATCAATAAACTTAGAATAAAAGAGAAACTTTATGAGGTTTCAGTTCCATCTTCTCCCGTAAAGAAAAAATCTACAGATGCTGTTTACGAACTTCTTTTAATGATTGATGATGAAATTTCTATTATTATGCAAAGAAATGGTATTAAAAATATTTTAAGATGGAGCTATTCTATAGATAAAAAGTTATATAAAAATAAAACACCTTCTGATATTTACCATAATCTTTGGAAAATATCTTCAACTATCGATATTTTTAGAGGTATTGAACATAGTCCTATGGAAACCTATAAACTTGCTAAAAAAATGGAACAACGTATAGAGAATATTATTCAATATCTTATTAAAGATAATAAAAATAAAATAGTTTTAATAGAACATAATGATAAGCGACCCTCTGATGTTTTTCAATTAATAATTAAGCTATATGAAACACTTGCTATTATAGAAAAAAGAGCAAATATTCCTTTTGCTGGAGTAGAAATACCTATGGAAAAAACAGTTACTTCAGATACTGTTTATAATGCACTTAGAGTAGTAAATGCAACACTTATAGATATAAATATTCATTTTGGAATAGAATCAAAGATAGATAAAGTTGCTATAAATAGTAATGAAACATCAACAGATGTATATGATTTAGTTTTTAAATCTTATAACAATCTACAACTACTTCTTAAAGATGATAGTTATGAAAATTAAACTTTCTACTAAAGTTGCTCTTGGGAGTTTCTTTGTTGCTGGTATTGGAGTATTTATATTTGCTCTTCTCTCTTACAATCAGATGACAGAGTATTTTAAAGAAAATATGTTAAGAAATCTCTCTAATGATATTGAAAGTAACTCCAGAGATATAGAACAGGCTATTGTCTATATTCGTGAAGATATTAAAATTCTTAGTGCATCAAATACTCTTATGGGGTATATAAGAGCTAGTAAAAATAAGTTTCATTATGATTCAGTAGACAATCTAAAATTAGAAGATTTTAAAGAGCAATTACAAGAGGAATTTTATAATCAGGCAGAGCATAGTAAATCATACTCTCAAATAAGATTGATTGGATTACCTAATGGTAAAGAGTTAATTCGTGTCGATTCTAAAAATAATAATATTTCAATAGTTTCAGACAATAAACTTCAAAAAAAAGAGAATAGATATTATTTTCAAAAAACTATCTTTTTAAAAGAGGGTGAAATATTTTTATCAAAAATTGATTTGAATAAAGAACATGGAACTATTGTATTTCCAATAGTTCCAACAATAAGAATATCTATGCCTATTTATCATAAAAATAAGATATTTGGAATAATTATTATTAATATAAAAATAAATAAACTCTTTAATCTTCATAAATATAAACACTTAAAGGGAAAAAATATATCTATAACAAACTCTAAAGGGGAATATCTATTTCATAATAATATAGATAAAACTTTTTCATTTGAATTTCAAAGAGATTTTAATATTAAAAAAGATTATAAACTCCATAGTTTTTTTAATAATAATACTCAACAGATAGGTTTTTATGATAAAGATAATCAAGCATTTTATGCAAGAAAAATTACTTTAGGGAATGATTTTATTGTCTTTACTGGAAATGCTACCAATATATTTTTACAAAAACAATCCTCTGAATATGTAAAAAAAATGTTTATCTATCTTTTAATTGTAACTTTATTTATAGCTGTTTTTTCGACTGTTTTAACTAAAATATTAACTGCTCATATTACTAAACTAAGTTACAGAGCAAAACTTATTGCAGATACAAGAGGTGAGCAAAATATAAGTTTTGCAGATATACAAACAAATGATGAGATAGGAGACCTTGCTGATTCTATTGAGTATATGGTTAAAAACCTTAATCAATCAAAACAGGAGATAGCAAAATTTGCTTCATCTCTTGAAGAAGAGGTACAAAAAAGAACTAAAGAGCAAGAGATATTATTATCAATTTTTGATAAAGGGGAAGCTGTTTTATTCAAATGGAATAATGATAAAGATTGGAGTATCGCAAGTGTTTCACATAGTATTAACAAACTTATTGGATTTAAAGATACAGAGTTTTTATCTGGAGATATTGTTTATGCAGAGTGTATTCACCCTGATGACCTTTCAAGAGTGACAGAAGAGGTTGAAAATGCTGTTAAAAACAAAAGTTATTTTTTAGAACATAAGCCATATAGACTTTTAACAAAAGATAAAAAGATAAAATGGGTACATGATTATACTATTCTGGTAAGAGATGATATAACTCAAAAACTTACTTACTTTATAGGTTACTTAACAGATATTACTCCTCTTAAAGAGTTAAATGACCAACTAGAGAAAAAAGTTGCCAAAGGGATAGAGGAGCTTAGAGATAAAGATAAACTATTAACAGAGCAGAGTAAACTTGCCTCTATGGGTGAGATGATAGGTTCAATAGCGCATCAATGGAGACAACCCCTTAATGAGTTAAGTATAAATATTCAAAATTTAGATGATGATTATGAAGATGGTATCATAGATGAAAAATTTGTTGATAAGTTTATAGTTGATAATACAGATGTAATCAATTTTATGTCAAATACGATAGATGATTTTAGAAACTTTTTTAGAATAGATAAAACTAAAGAGTTCTTTAGTATCAAAGAAGCAATATCTCAAACTCTTTCTATTCAAGGAGCTCAACTTAAAAACTATGATATAGAGGTTCTTTTTAGTGGAGATAATTTTGAGATAAATGGTTTTAAAAGTGAGTTTCAGCAAGTTATTTTAAATATTGTAAATAATGCCAAAGATGCTCTTGTTGCCAATAATATTAAAAATGCAAAAATAGAGATTCTCTTAAAAGACAATCTAATTACAATAGCAGATAATGCAGGTGGTATTGCAGATGATGTCATTGAAAGAATATTTGAGCCGTATTTTACAACAAAAGAGCAAGGTAAAGGAACAGGAATGGGACTTTATATGTCAAGCATTATTATTAGAGATAATATGAATGGAACATTAAATGTTCAAAATACCAAAGATGGTGCTAAATTTAGTATAGGATTTAAAGAAGATGAATAAAAATAAAAACATTGTAACTATTTTATATGTGGAAGATGAGGATGGTGTAAGAAAGGGTTTTGCAAAAGCACTAGGAAGATATGCAAAAACACTTTATGAAGCATCAAATGGCGAAGAGGGTTTAGCCTTATATAAAGAAGTTCGTCCAGATATTGTAGTAAGTGATATTAAAATGCCAAAAATGAATGGTATTGAGATGTCAAAAGCTATTAAAGAGATAAATCCTCAACAAGCTATTATTGTTACAACTGCTCATAGTGAAAGTGAATATCTACTTGAAGCGATAAAACTGCAACTTTCTGGCTATATTTTAAAACCTGTTAATAAAAAAATATTACAAAATAAAATTCTAGAGATAAGTGAAAATATTCAGATAAAAAAAGAGGCTCAACAATATAAAGATTTAATGCATGAAGTCGCAAATTATCAAAATAATATGCTAATGGTTTATGATAAAGATTATAATATTATTTTTTTAAATAAACTCTATTTAGATTTTTTTGCAGTAGATACGATAGATGATTTTGACGAAAAATATGGATGTATCTGTAATACACTTGTTAAACAAGATGATTTTTTCTCTTTTGAACCAGAGAAAGATGGGCATTGGACTCAAGAGATAGAGAAATTAAGTGCAGATAAACAGATTATATTTTTATCAGATAACCGAGATATGATGGGAAAAGCATTTATAGTAAACTGTCATTTCATTAAAGAGACTCAACATAAAATATGTACATTTTCCGAGATAACTAAGATAAATAGTATAAAAAAAGAGTATGAACAAAAAGCATATATTGATGAACTTACAAAAATCTATAATCGTGCAAAATTTAATCAAACATTAACAAATTCTGTTATAGATTTTGATGTAAATCGTAAAAATATATCACTTATAATTTTTGATATAGACCATTTTAAAATTTTCAATGATACTTATGGTCATCAACTTGGAGATGATATTTTACGCTCCTTAGCAAAGATAATAAAAGAATATACAAGAGAGAGTGACCTATTCGCTAGGTGGGGTGGTGAAGAGTTTGTGATACTTCTTGTGAATGCCAACTTAGATATAGGACTTAAAATAGCCGAAGAGAAAAGAAGACTTATTGAAGAACATATTTTTACAGACAACTTAAAAGTAACGTGTAGTTTTGGTGTAAGTTCTATGCAAGAGGGCGATACTCAAGAGACTCTTTTAAAAAGAGCAGATGATGCACTCTATGAAGCAAAAAAATCTGGTAGGAATTGTGTTAGAGGGTAAAAAATCTTATAGTATAATGTCAAACATATAAAATATAAAGGTAAAAAATGAATATCAATTTAACAACAACTTCAAACAGTGATTTAAAAGTCGAGTTTATTCAAAATAGTGAACTTAAAAAATATTCACAATATAAAACACTTAAAAAAACAGGTTTTTCTGCGGAACAAGATAGTATCTGTTTTTTACATGAAAGTTCTCTTTTAGTATGTGGTATAGAAAATAGTGATGCTGATAATGCTAGAAGTGTAATAAGTTCAGCTATAAAAGCTATTAAATCTTCAAACTATAAATCGGTTTCTATAAATGTAAATGAAGAGAATATTCAAGCTATTGTTGAAGGAATTATTTTAGGTGGTTATGAGTTTAATAATTATAAATCAAACCCTAAAAAAACTAAACTAAAAAATATCTCTTTAGTATGTTCTGATATTCTTAAACTTCAAACTGCTTTTGAAGAGGCTATAATTATTGCAGAAGCTACTGCTTATACTCGTGATATTGTCAATATGACTCCAGAAGATTTAAATCCTCCATCATTTGCTGATTTAGCAAAAAAGTTAGCTAAAGAGAACTCTTTAGAGTGTACTATTTTAGGTGAAAAAGCTTTAGCAAAAGAGAAAATGGGTTCTATGTTAGCAGTTGGACGTGCATCTCGTCACGATAGTAAACTTATCCATCTTGCATATAAACCAAAAAATGCTAAAAAAATCATCTCTTTAGTTGGAAAGGGTTTAACGTATGATAGTGGTGGATTGAGTCTAAAACCTGCCGCATCTATGGTAACTATGAAGATGGATAAAGCTGGTGGATGTGCTGTTTTAGGAATGATGAAAGCAGTAAGTGAATTAAAGCTTGATGTTGAAGTTCATATGTTTATCGGTGCAGTTGAAAATATGATAGGTGGCGATGCTTACAAACCTGATGATGTTTTAGTATCTCGTAATGGTAAAACTATCGAAGTAAGAAATACCGATGCAGAGGGACGTTTAGTTTTAGCAGATGTTTTAGACTATGCTCAAGATAAAGTAAAAGCAGATTATCTTTTTGATTTTGCAACTCTTACAGGTGCATGTATGGTTGCAGTTGGTCAATATACAACTGGGATTATGGGTCATTCAAATAAACTAAAACACAACTTTTATCAATCAGCAAATAACTCTGGCGAATTAGTTGCCTCTTTACCATTTAATAAGCATCTTAAAAAACAGCTTAAAAGTGGTATAGCAGATTTATCAAATATGTCTTCAAAACCTTACGGTGGGGCTATTACAGCAGGTCTGTTTTTAGATAACTTCATCAAAGAGGAAAATAAAGATAAATGGTTACACTTTGATATAGCTGGTTCAGCGTATACGGAAACTCCTTGGGATTGTAATGTTTATGGTGGTACTGGCGCTGGTGTTCGGGTTGTTAGTGACTTTTTGAAGGGGATTAAATAAGGGGTTACCCCTTATTAACCTCCAACAACTCCTTAGCAAACTCTTTTGCCTCAGCCGATACACTATCCCCACTAATAATCCTAGCTATCTCATCTATCTTCTCAATAGATGAGAGCTTTTTTACTAATGATTTCTCTTTCTCTTTATAAACCAAAAAGTGTTCATCTCCCATAGATGTAAGTTGGGGTTGATGGGATATTACAAATATTTGAAAATGTTTTGAGAGTTGGCGTAATACTTTGGCTACACTCATAGACTCCTCTCCACTTAGATTTGCATCTATCTCATCTAACATTAAAACCCCTCCATCTTGACTCATATTTTCAGATTTCAGGGCTAAAATAGCTAAACGTAATCGGTTAAACTCTCCTGTACTTATCTTGTTGAGTTCTGTATCGTTAAGTGTAATACATATCTCATCTTTTCCAAAATACTCATAATCTATCTCTTTTATCTCTATCTGTGCATCTCGTAAATAAAGCTCTTTTAAATATCTGTTTAACTCTTTACTAAAAACTTTTAACTCTATTTTACGAATACGGCTTAACTCCTCAGCCAACTCTTTGAGCTTAGTGCTTAACTCCTCATATCTCTTCTCTAAGTCACCTTTTTCTATCCCTATATTTTCATACTCTATCAACTCTAACTTTTTTTGTTCTTTATACGATAAAGCCTCTTCTATACTTCCAAAACGCTTTTTTAAACCACTTAACTCTTCGATTCGATTCAATATATTTTCAATATCAACATCATCTAAAGCACTAAAACGCTCCTCTGCACTGTCAAGTGTTGCACGGAGTTCATTCATAGCATCATTAAAAAAAGCACTATCCACATCAAGAGCATCTAAAGCACTTGTAGCATGATGTTCATAGTTGAAAATAGCATTTGCATTTGCAATATTTTCCAAAACTTTCTCTTTTTTAGAAAGCTCTTTTTTTATAACTATAAGCTCTTCATCTTCTGATATTATTGGATTTATATCTTCTATTTTTTTTATCTCAAAGGCTGTAAACTCTTTAAGTTCTACTATTTTTTTCTCTTTTTCCTCTATCTTTTTAAGTTCTGTTTTTACCTCTTTATACTCTATAAAACTGTTTTGATATTTCTTCTTTAGAGTGATGATTTTTTTAGATTTATTAGCTATTTTTGTATCTAAAATATCCAATAGATTTTCATTTTCAAAATCACTAAAATCTTTTAAACTCAGATGTCTTAAATAGTTTGAAGCGATACTATTCATAGATTTTTTAGATACACTTTGGTTATTTATAAGATAGCGTGATTTCTCTTTTCTAATATGTTTAAAAATATTCACTTCATCCCCAATAATCCCAACATCATCAATATCCCAAGTAACCCGAGATTCACAAACCGAAGCATCACAACTACTTGCCCCCAAAGATGTAAGAATAGAGTTTATAAGTATAGACTTACCACTCCCACTAGGACCAGTAAAAACAATCAATCCCGAAGAAAATTCAAGGGCAACCTCTTTAAAACTTAGGTAATTTTTTAAGTAAAATCTTTCTATCATTTTTTGCCTTTTTAAAAGTCGAGGGGACTTATGAGTTTTGTTTTGTTCATTTCAGAAACAACGTGAGTGTAAATCATAGTTGTTTCAACTGATTTATGTCCTAAAAGCTCTTGTATTGACCTTAAATCTATTCCTGCTTGGAGAAGATGAGTCGCGTAAGAGTGTCTAAAAGCTTGATTTTGTGTACTTGATGCAACCCTATTTTGAATAGCCAATGA
>CAZXSD010000066.1:0-10021 GCA_964642985.1 uncultured Sulfurimonas sp. | reverse complement strand
AAAAAATGAGAATAGATAAATTTTTAAATTCAGTAAATATTACAAAACGTCGTTCTATCGCACAAGATATGCTTACAAATAAAGTTGTACTTATAAATGATATTGTTGTCAAAGCAAGTAAAAATGTAGCGGTTGGAGATATTGTAACTATTAATTATCTTGAGAGTTCTAAAAAATATAAAGTTTTAGCACTTCCAACAACTAAATCAACTCCAAAATCTCTTCAAGACCAATACATAAAGGAATTTTAATGACTTATGATGAAACAAAACAGCAGTTTACTTCTCTTTTTAACCATGAGATGAGTGATGCAAGTATGCGAGAGTTTCTAATGAATATGAGATTGGATGAAAATACTCCTGTTGAGGTTATTGCAGGTGCTGCTGAAGTTATGAGAAGTTTTGCTACTCCTTTGCCTATTAGTGATGATTTACGTTTAAAGGCTCTTGATATAGTTGGAACTGGAGGGGATAAGATAGGCTCTTTTAATATCTCTTCAACAACAGCTCTTTTAGTTGCCTCTTGTGGTTCTGTAGTTGCTAAACATGGAAGTCGCTCTATCACGTCAAAATCGGGTAGTGCAGATATGTTTGAATCTCTAGGGGTTAAACTTGATTTGAGTATAGATAAGAGTGCTAAACTTTTAGAGGAATCTGGATTTACCTTTATGTTTGCTCAAAACCATCATCCTGCTATGAAGTTTATCGTTCCTATTAGAAAAAGTATTACTGATAAAACTATCTTTAATATTCTTGGACCATTAACAAATCCAGCAGGTGTTACAAAATCTATGCTAGGTGTATTTGATAAAGCTTTTGTTCCTAAGATGGCGGAAGCCTTAAAAATGAATGGTGCTACTTCAACGATAGTAGTAAGTTCAGCAGAGGGAATGGATGAGGTAAGTATTAGCGATGTAACGTATGCGTCGGAACTTAAAGATGGTAAGGTTAAAGAGTTTATTATCGATCCAACAGAGTATGGGATAAAAAGAGTTCCATTAGATGCTATTATGGGTGGAGATGCTAAACAAAATGCTCAAATTTTACATAATATTTTTGATTCAACAGCAACAGATGCTCAAAGAGATATAGTTCTTATCAATACAGCTTTATCTTTAATGGTAGATGGTGTAGCTCGTGATATTCAAGATGGTTTAGAGATGGCTAGAGAGGCTATAAAAAATAAACGAGCTAAGAAGAAGTTAAGACAGATTATAGAGATTTCAAATAAGCTATGAAAAAATATAGACTAAAGCTTGATGAGTTAGACTCTTTGGTAGATGATGTTATTAGTGAGTTTACAAATGGTGTTATTATCTTAAAGGGAGATTTAGCTTCTGGAAAGACAACGCTTGTAAAAGCTATTACTAAAAAAATGAAAATAGATGATGAGGTAACATCTCCAACTTTTTCATTGCAACAATGCTATGGAGAAAATATTTTTCATTATGATATTTATAATCATGGTTTAGAGCATTTTATCTCTTTAGGAATGTTAGAAGAGCTAGATAAAGATGGTCTTCATTTTGTGGAATGGGGAGATGATGAGCTTATAAATATTTTAAGTTCAGCTGGAATAGATGTTATGAGTATAGAGATAGAAAAAAGTTCTAATGATATGAGAGAGTATAGAGTATGCACACATTAAAAGCAGTAAATTTAAAAAAGAAAATCAAAACTCTTGAGATAGTAAAAGATATGAGTTTAGAAGTATCTAGTGGAGAGGTAGTTGGTCTTCTTGGTCCTAATGGAGCTGGAAAAACAACTACTTTTTATATGATATGTGGGCTTGTAGAGTCAAGTGGTGGAGATGTTTTTTTTGATGGAGAAAATATCTCTACTATGCCACTGCATCAACGTGCTATTAAGGGAATAGGGTATCTTCCACAAGAAGCATCTATTTTTAAAGATTTAAGTGTAGAAGATAACTTAATGGTTGCGGCTCAGCTTGGGATTAAAGATAAAAAGAAGCAGGAGGAACGTATTCTTGAACTTCTTGATATGTTTAATATCGAACCTATACGTTATAGAAAAGGTATAAGTCTAAGTGGTGGAGAGCGTCGTCGTGTTGAGATAGCTCGTGCTTTGGTAAATGAGCCAAAATTTTTACTTCTTGATGAACCTTTTGCAGGGGTTGATCCTATAGCAGTGAAAGATATTCAAACTGTTATAAAACAACTTGTTACTTATGATATAGGTGTTTTGATAACAGATCATAATGTTCGTGAAACTTTAGATGTATGTGACCGTGCTTATGTCATCAAATCAGGTTCTCTCCTTGCAAGTGGAACAAGTAAAGAGATAGGTGAAAATGAAGATGTACGTACTCACTATTTGGGTGAAGGGTTTAAACTTTAATAGATGGCATCATTAAGACAGATACAAACAGTTCAAAATAAGCAAAAGCTTTCTCATACTTTACGTAATTGGTTGCCAATATTACACTCAAATTTAGCAGATTTGGGAGAGGCTATTGAGCCTTTTATTGAAGCTAATCCTTTAGTAGAGATAGAATCTGGGTATGAGAAAAAAATAGAAACACCAACTACCTATAAATCATCAAGAGTAGATAATAACTTTTATAATGATGTTTATGATGATGAGTTTTCAGTAGTTCAAAAAAAAGGTTTATATGACACTTTAGATGAGCAGATAAATGGTGCTCTTTTCCCTACTCGAATATCACAAAAAATAGCCTATTTTATCATTTCAAATATAGATTCTGATGGCTATTATGATGGAGATACAGAAAAGTATTGTGAAGAATACTCTGTAAATATAGAAGATTTTGAAAAAATAAGAATGCGTTTTATTTATCTTGAACCTGCTGGTATCTGTTCCAAAAATTTATTAGAATCATTTTTATTTCAACTTAACAATATTGAACTCAATGATTCCTCTTATGCTTTAGCTATAAAAATTATTAATGATTTTGAGAATATATATAGTTATTCAAAAGAGGAAAATTTCAATAAAGTTGTAAAGATAATTTCCACTTTTAATAACCCTCCTGCAATAGATTATCATGAAGAGTCAAAAAGTATTATAGTTGACTTAATGATAAAGTTTAATGAAAATAGTGAGATAGAGGTTAAACTTAATAATGATTACTATCCTATAGTTAAAATTGATACAGACTATAAAGTTGAACATGAGTATTTGAAAGAGAAATTTAAAGAGGCTAAAAGTCTTGCAGATGCTTTGAATATGAGAAAAACAACACTACATAAAGTTGGATTAATGATTGTTGAGTATCAGTATGAATTTTTTGCAGGTGGTCAAATTATGCCACTAAAACTACAAACTTTAGCAGATGAATTTGGTCATAACCCCTCAACAATTTCACGAGCAATAGCAAATAAATATATATCTTGTGATAGAGGTATTTTCGCTATGAAAGATTTTTTTACAACAGCAATAGATGATGACCTCTCAAATGATACAATAAAGCATTTTTTAGTAAAGATAATAAAAAAAGAAGATCAATTAAAACCATTAAGTGATATGAAAATTGTAGCATTGGTAAATGAAGAGTTTAAAATAAGTATAGTGAGACGTACTATTGCTAAGTATAGAAAACAGTTAAATATTGCTGGGTCTAGTGATAGAAAGAAAATTTATAAGTTGGGATTGTAGATAGAAATTTCTATCTACACCTCAATCTCAACTCTCTCCCCATCATCTAACATAGCTCTATCTAATGCATCTTCTAGTTTATCATAAATAGAACCTGTATCATCTGTATCACTCATCTGTGTTACTCCAAAAAAGAGTTCTATATTTTGCATAGTTTCAGTTTTTTGGATAATTTTTTCTGCTAATACTACGGCACCACTAATAGATGTATTTGACGTTAATATAATATATTGTTCATTATTAATCTTTCCAAAATAATCATTTACCCTAATTTTCTTTTTTATAATCTCACTAATAACTATTAAATGCTTTTTATCTTCTGTTTTATCAACAATTTTAAAGGTAAGAATAGAAAGGTCAGTTTTATATCTTTGAGAACGTGCTAACTCTTTAGTTAAAATATCTTCTATAAAAGTTGAATTATAAGCACCTGTTATAGCATCTTTTTCCAATATATCTATAATATTATGTACATAATTTTTTGAAACATTTTTATCTTCATTTTTATCATAAATCAGTATATCTTGTGCATAACTTAGACGACTTTTATAGATATGAAACATCAGAATAATAGTGTATATAAATGTACTTAGAAGTACAACTCCAACAATGATAGCCATAAACATTTCACGATATATAAAATCATTTGGAAGAGAGTGACTCATAATGATTGCTAATGCACCTTTACTTCCTGCAAATGTAAGTGTATAAGACCATTTCATAGGAAGTTTCATCGTTTTTATCATACTAAAAATAGAGGCAAATCTTATAAGAGTTGTAAATACAAAGATAGTTAATATCTCAACATAGTAAAGTTTTAATGTTTCAAAGTTTATGATATTTGCGATAATGATAAATACAATACCATTGGCAAAAATACCGATAAATATCGCCTCTTTTTGATGCTCTTTAAAACCTTTTTTTGTGATAGTAGTAATGTTTTGAATATGTTCAAGTAAAGAAACATCTTGAGATTTAGACTCTATTTTTGCAATAACATTTTTATGGTTTATTTCATGAAGTACAAAAGTTTTAAATGTAAGAACAGATGCCACAATAGATAAAATACCTGCAATATGAAAATGTTCAGCCAATAAGAAAGAGATAATAACAATAAGGTATAAAATAATAAACTGATCAAGTGGATTTTTTAATATTTTTGTAGATAAATACCCTAAACCAGCAACAGCGATACCTATGATAATAGATAAAAATAGAACTTTAAAAAGAGTTATATTTATAGAAAGAAAAGTTACTTCATTTCCACTAATAAGAGGAATAGCGATAAAATAAAAGATGATAAGTGCTGTAACATCGTTAAAAAGAGATTCTGATTCTGCGTATATCTTCAATCTTTTAGGAAGTTTAAATTTTGACATAATAGAAGCAACAGTAATAGCATCCGTAGCCATTAACATACTAAAAAGTGCTATGAGTATTCCTATGTTCCATTGGTGTTGTGGAAGTATATAAGGAGTAATAAATACAGCAACAATGATAGATAAAATAACAGCAACAAATGCTAAATAAAATATCTCCTTAGAGTGCTTTTTAAGCTCGTCAATAGATAAGTTTAAAACATCAGGGAGTAAAATGATTGGAAGCATAAGATATAAAATATCATCAAACTCTTCGTTTGTAATATTCATCATATTTGGAAAAAAATAGGAGAGGATAAACGCATAAACTATAAGAGATAGTGTAGATGGGATTTTAATCGACTCCTCAGTAATCCTCGATATGAGAATTATGATAAGAAGAAAGGTCATAAGTGTTAGCATAAAATATTCCTTCTATTTTCTATTTTGTAACTTTTTTTTATAGGCATTTGGATTGAGATATTTACCATTTGTATCATTTGTTCCAGAGTTTTCCTCTTTTATGATAGCGTTTGTTTTAGGTTTATATTGAGTAGCTTTTTGTAGTTTAGAGTTTACTGTACCATCTGTTTGAATATTTGTGATGAGACCCTCTTTTAGGTTATTTAAAAGAGTTAAAACTAGCTCTAGGTTTTTATCATCAACTGTTAGGTTTACTGTTTTCATATTTGTCCAATATTAAATTTTTTTAATTATATCTTCAAACTCTTTAATAAGTTCATTTTTATTCTCAATATTTTTACACTCAATAGTATGAATATAAAGCATATCATCTTTTACATCAAGAGTTAATGTCCCTGGTGTCAGTGTAATAGAATTAGCAAGTAAAAGTCGTTTCCAATCAGAATCAAGTTCTGTTTTTACTGCAACTATGGCAGGTTTAAGTTTCATATCTTTACTAAGTATTCTTATCGCAATCTGTATATTTGAGATAACAAGATTTTTCATTAAAATTAAAACATAAACACCAAGCCAATAAGGATTTATCATCTCAAATTTTTTATGTTCAAACATTTTAGTATAGAGTAGGGCAATAGAAAAACTCACACCTAGTCCTATAAAAATATTAGCTATTTGAAAGTTTGCTGTTAAAATAAGCCATATAACAAAGAGTAGGATTATCCAAAATAGTAAACGCATTATTTGTCCTTAGGTAAATATAAAAAGTCACTCGCATATTTTGTAACATTCATATAGTCATCTTCAAGTTTTAAGCTATCTGGAGGACATACATCAGTACACAAAGAACACCAACAACATCTTCCATAATCTATACGAGGAATACACTGAGAAGCATTCTTCGCATTATACTCTTTATCTGTTTTAATCATATCTATCGCATTATTCATACAAATATCTTGACAATTAGCACATCCAATACAATCTGATAAAAAATTTGTATGAAAACCACGATAGCCTTTAGCTGTTTCTTTTTTTACGTATGGGTAAGCAATAGTGTTTGGTTTTTCAACAAATGCACCGAGAATACGGAGGGGGGAGAGAGTACCTTTTAAGTCTAGTTTCCAGTTCATAGGTTTTCCTTTATCTCTCAATCTCAGGAGGACAAATCCCCAAAGAGTTCATAATTAATGCAACATCACTCAACTCTGCACCCACTAAAAGTTTTTCCAAAAGAGTAAAAGCGTGAACAAGTGATGGACCTCTTACCTGCATACGTCTAATATTTTCTGTTCCATCTCCTGCCATATAGTAAGCAAACTCTCCACGAGCTGATTCTATTTTTACCCAAGTATCATCTTTTTTAAGTTTTAATTTTCTATGGGTT
This sequence comes from uncultured Sulfurimonas sp., assembly GCA_964642985.1. Lineage (GTDB taxonomy): Bacteria > Campylobacterota > Campylobacteria > Campylobacterales > Sulfurimonadaceae > Sulfurimonas. Next base: position 3,221 of record CAZXSD010000066.1, on the reverse strand, counting down.
GGCATCTTTATCATCACTTCACCATCAGGGATTTTTTCTATTAATTGCTCTAAAATATGGATACTCTGATTCATCTCATCACGACGAACTAAAGCACGAGCATAGACATCTCCAGCAGTTTGTGTAGGTACTTCAAACTCTAACTCATCATAGACAAGATAGGGAGCATCTTTTCGTACATCAGCTTTTATGCCACACCCACGAAGCACCTGCCCAACATATCCATTTTTTATAGCTTCCTCTTGTGAGATAACACCAACACCGATAGCACGAGCTTTAAAAGAGGCATTGTTTATAAAAATATCATCATAATCTTTAAGACGCTTTTTCATATAGGTAAGAAGTTTTGAAACTCTCCCTAAAAACCCATCAGGTAAATCTCTACGAACTCCACCAGGGTAGATATACATGTGATAGACTCTTGCACCTGTTAGCTCCTCAAAAAGGTCTAAAATAAGGTCACGGTCTGCAATAGCCCATTGACCAACAGCATAAAGTCCAATACTCCCACTCTGTCCACCAATCCATAAAAATTGTGCAGCAAGACGAGAAAGCTCTAATACCATAGTACGTATATATTTTGCCCGAGGAGTAACCTCTAAATCTGCCAACTCTTCAACAGCCATAGCAAAATTAGCCTCATTAGGGTCTGGTTCTGGAACACAGATACGACAAACAATAGTAAAAGCTTGAATAACAGTACGGCGTTCTACAAGCTTCTCAAATCCACGATGCAGATACCCAACATGTGTAGTAGCTTTTTGAATAGTTTCTCCAATAAGGTCAAGTTCAACAGACATATTTCCTGTAATACCAGGATGCTGAGGTCCATGAAAGATTGTTATATGTTTATTTTCCATCTTGATTTTCCTCTTTTGCTTTAGCTTCTTCTTTTGCCTTTTTAAGAGCCTCTTTCTCAGCTTTTTTTATAGCACGAAGACGTTTAGCCTCTTTTTTAGTGTCAATATTATCATCACGACCCTCTCTGAAAGTAAGATGTTTATTGACAAATTCCAATGTATCAAACTCACGGCGAAGTGGTGGAGTATGAACCCAATTTTCTAAACTTAACTCTATTAAGTTCTTATTACCTATAAAATCTATCCCATACATCTCTGCTAAATCTCGTTCCATTATCTCCGATTGAGCAAAATCATCTACAAGAGAGTTTATATGTGCATCTTCACGATTTATAAGAGTCTGCACCATAAAAGTAGAAGTTCTATCAAGAGTTGTAAGCATATATGTAATAGCAAAATGTCCATCTTCTATCCAATCGGTACATGTGATAGCGTTTAGAGTTTTATAGTCGTAGTGATTACCTATAAATTTTATAAGATCAAAAAGTCTCTCTTTTGCAACTTCTACCTTGTAAAGGTCTTTGCGTTTAATTATTATGTCGTTTGTGGCAAATTGGTTTTTTATTTGGGTGAACATATTTGTTTGCATTGTTATATCTCCGAATCACTTTCTAGAATTTTTAAACTTATTTTCACAGTTTGAATTAGTGAGACACTGTCTCACTTTTTAAAATGTAGGGGGATAGTTTTACAACCCACCATCATACAAATACCAATCAGCCTCATAACTAGGTGCAACTTTCTCACCTAAAACAGCCTCTTGATTTTTACGATAAAACTCATAATTTTCCTCATACTTTTGCCAAGAAGAAGCCTTACCATTTCCTATATCTTTTTGAAGTTGTATAAAACCCTCTAAAATAGATTCAGGTCTAGGCATACAGCCATTTACATACATATCAACAGGCATATAATCTTCTAGTTTTTTAATAGTGTTATACGAGTCCCAATACATTCCACCATTTACAGTACAGCTTCCAAGAGCTAGAACATACTTAGGATTAGACATCTGCTCGTAAGTTCTTATGATACGGCGTAGTGTTTTGTAAGAGCAATACCCCGATACTATGATAACATCAGCTTGTCGTGGAGTGGCTGCTCCTCTTATGCCTAAACGTTCTGCATCGTAACGTGATGTAAATGTAGGTGGCATTTCGATAGCACCACATCCAGTTCCATATGCTAGAACAAATATACTGCGTTTACGAAACCAGTTCATTAAAAAATCTACACTGTTTTGATGTGAGTTTTCGGAGTTTAAATCTCCCTCTAAAGTTCTTTGTTCTTGTAAAAATCCTTCAGTCATATTAACTCCATGTCGCTAGTATTAATCCAACAACTGCAATAGTTGAAGGAACTTTTAGTAAAAAATCTACACTTTGTGGTGTTTTAAATCTTCCATACATTGAACCAAATGCTATAACAAATAAAAATAGTATAAATGTTTTAGTTAAAAGTTCTAAAAATCCATCAGCTCCACCTAAAAATAGATGTACCATTAAAACAAGTTTTGCAAATGTAAAGATGGCACTTTGACTCATTAAAAGTGCTAAAAACTTTCCACTAAACTCTGAAGCTGGACCTGAATAAACTTCAACTGGTGCGCCGATAACATCAAAAGGGGATTGTCCCATCATTCCTATAAATGAGAATAATGCTCCGATAAAAAGTAAAGGATATGCAAAGGCATTGTATGTTTCTTGATGTGATGCAATAGTTGCTATATCTGCACTTTGAGAAAGGCTCATAATAGCGATAACTGCTATATAAAATGGCATCTCCATAGCAAAAAGACGAGTGAGTCCACGAGTTACACCCATAACACCAAAAGGATTTCCACCAGCTCCAACACCTAAAGCATTTCCTAAAGGTCCTAAAACTAAAAGATACAGAACCACAAAAAGATTTCCATATTCACTTAGACCTCTAAAGCTCTCTCCTATGTTAAAAAGAGGAATAAAAAAGAGTGTCATAACTGCACCACTCATCATAATGATAGGACCAAGATAAAACATCCAACCGTGAGAGATTGCATCTTCTTTTGTAAAGAATTTAATACTATCTACAAATGACTGATAAACAGGAGGACCATAGCGACGTTGAAAACGCGCAGTAATATTACGATATAGACCATAATATAAAAAGCCTGTTAAATATGCCACGAGAAACATTAAAAGTAAATCTAATATTATCATTTTGTACTCCACCATAAAAGAATAATTGCAAATATAATTGCAATGTTAAAGTTAATATTGAGTTGTCCAGAGTAGATTTTTTTTAATATATCTGAAAAGTTAAGTGTCTGTTTTGCTATATAGTCATAAAAGTATTTAACAGAGTTTTTTAAAATAGTGTTTATAA
>CAZXSD010000065.1:0-10037 GCA_964642985.1 uncultured Sulfurimonas sp. | reverse complement strand
AATGCTCAATTTCTCACAAACCTCTATGATAGAGATTATAAAGCTACTCAAAAATAAATTAAACACATTAACTGCAAAAGAGTTTATAGAGTTTGAAGTGCTTAATCCTGATATTGCAACCTCAACGTATTCTGGAAATGTGATAACTGTTGATAATCAAGAGTATATTTATAGAGGGTATAAATCTTGGATAGATTTAGCACAAATATTACATTGTCGGATGCTGACTCCTACTATTTACTCTGAACACACTGTTATTATAAAATTTGAAAAGCTTAACTCTGATGATAGTTTTCATAAAAGTATTACAGATAAAGAGGAAAAATATGGAACAAACTCTATATTTTCAGAGATACATAAAAATGAGGAGAGTGCCTTTATCTCTCATTATATAAAAGCTTTAGATAATGCTTCGATAAACAAACGTTTAAGAGTTTTAAATCTTGGGGTAAATAGTGGTGATGAGTTTGAGGTTATTCAAAAATATGCAAGTAACTTTGAAAACTTAGAACTGATAGGAATAGATTTCTGCCCCTCTGCCATAAACTCAGCCAAAGAGAAATTTAAAGAGTTTCAAAATATTAGTTTTTACACACACGATATAAATGATTTAGCATCTTTAAATTTAGGAGAGTTTGACCTTATCATAAGCATAGGAACACTTCAAAGTTCTAATCTTGAGTTTAATCCTCTTCTGATGAGTATAGTACAAAACCAGCTTAAAAAAGATGGAGCAATCATCTTAGGTTTTCCAAATTGTCGTTGGATAGATGGAGAGATGATATATGGTGCAAAAGTAAAAAACTATCCATTTTCAGAGATGGGGCTTTTATATAAAGATGTTATTTTTTCTAAAAAATATCTGCAACAAAAGAAGTATAGAGTTACTATTACGGGTAAAGATTATATTTTTTTAGTTGGAAGTTCTATTCGGAAAGGTTAAAAATCATCTCATACTCCAAAGAATTCCCAAATACTCATGAATAGCAACTCTACTCGTCTCTAATGTATCTGCACTAGGTGCTTTAAAATAATTATCTATACTTTCCTCTTCTTTATAAAATTTTGTAGGTGCAGGAATAGGATTTAATCCTAACTTTTTAAACAATCTTATAGACCTCGGCATATGTGTTGCTGATGTAACCAGAACAAAAGGATTTTTTCCTACGATAGATTTTGAAAAAAGTGCCTCTTCTGCTGTATCTTTTGGTTGTGAGTTTGAAATAATATTTTTTTTATTCACACCAAGTGCCAAAGCTAGTTTTGTGTGCATCTCAGCTGTTGAAAAATCATTTTTTCCTCTATATCCAGTAAAAATCAATATAGAGTTCGGTGTTCTTTTATGGATAAGAATACCCTCTATAACTCTTTTTATACTTGTATCACTAAGTTGAGAGGAGAGACTTTGAGTTTTGTCATTATTATGTCCACTTCCTAAAATATGAATATATTTTATATTATGTTTATAGTTATATGTTGGATATATATCTTCTAGTTGAGTAATTAAAAAGTTAGAAAAAGGTGTATAGGAGAAAAGTAATAATAATCCCAATCCAAAAGATAAAAACAGTTTTGCTAAACTCTCTTTTTTTGTAAAAAGAAAATAGAGACCTACTATAAGTAAAGTTAAAACCATTCCAAATGGTTCAACAAAGAAAGTGACAAACTGTTTTAGTTTAAATCCAATATCCATATTAATTTGTAGTCCTTAAATATCCATTTTGATTAATAAATATCTCTAGTTTAGAGAGAGCATCTTGTTTATCGAAATCAGTATGAAATTTACTTTTAAGTAAATCATTTTTGAGTGTATCAAAAACCTCATCTTTATCATAACCGATAGATTCTAAAATATCTAAAATATTTTTAGACTCTATCTCCTTTGAGATAGTATAACTATTTTCATCTATATTTATCGTATATTCATTAGGATGAGTAAATAGATTATGATTCATTCCTAAAGTTTCTTGATACGCTCCAACATTAAAAAAACCTAAGAAATACTCCTCTTTATCTAAATCTACATCATGTAAAAAAAGAGGTTTTTGAGAGTTAAATCCTATCTCTCCATCACTATCACAAGTTATATCCCATAGTGATGCAGGACGTAGGGGTTTTGAGCTAAGTTTATGTAAAGGCATAACAGGAAAATGTTGTTTTAAACCCCAATAATCAGGTAAACTTTGAAATATAGAAGCATTAATAAGATAACGTTCTTGTAAAGAAGCTTGTAACTCTTCTAGCTCGTTAGTAGGATAAGAGGATGTAAGATAAAGTGACTTTTTTATGATATTATGTACCAAGATTTCAGCATTTGAACGGTCTTGTAAATCTATATATCCTAAATCAAAAAGTGTTAGGAGTGACTCTATATGGTCAAGTGCATCATGCAGATACTCAATACAATTTTTTTCATCAATTTTTTGGTTAAGATAGATAAGTTCCTCTAAAAGAGGTGGATTTTTTTCTTTAAATCTTAAAAGTTTCTCTTGATAATCTTGTGTGAAAAGTTCTAAAACAGGAGTTATTAAAACTGCATGAGAAGCAACTATATAACGCCCAGACTCTGTAAAAATATCGGGATGAGCAACATCTTTAGCATTCATAATTTCGCCAAGTAAAAAGACTACGGAACTTGAAAATTCATCTATGGAATAGTTTTTAAGTTTTGAGTTTGTATGCTGTTCATATTCAACTGCTAGACCACCACCGATATTTATGCTATTAAGTGAAGATGCTCCCATTTTTTTAAGTTCTGCATAGATATTTCCAGCTTCACGTAATGCACGTTTAAGAGGGGCAATATCTGACATTTGAGAGCCTATATGAAAATGAATCATAGTAAGGTTATCTATAAGATTTGCATTTTGCATCAAAAAGACCGCTTCTATAATTTCTGTTGATGTAAGTCCAAATTTAGAGTCCATTCCTCCACTTTTCGCCCAAATACCACTTCCAGCACTATGAAGTCTTACACGTATACCGATATTTGGTATTATGAGTTGAGATTCTTTTGCAACCTCTATGATAGTTTTAAGTTCGCCAAGACCCTCTATCGTTATAGTGATACTATGTCCACTTTGAGCAGCGATAAATCCAAGGGTTATCATCTCTTTATCTTTAAAGCCATTGACGGTAATATGCGCATTTTTAGGTGTTTTACTCATAGCTAAGATAAGTTCAGCCTTTGAACCAGCTTCTAATCCATAGTTATACTTAGCACCTTGAGATGTTACTGCTTCTATGACATTTGGAAATTGATTTACTTTAAGAGGAAAAACAGCATAAAACTTTCCTTGATAGTTATTAAGTTTTATAGCTTTATCAAAATAGGAGTAAAGAGTGTTAATCTGCTTTTCTATGAGATGAGGAAATCTAAAAATCATAGGACCACGAATATTATCTTTACGAATCTCTTGAGTTATTTGAAGAATGGATGGTTTTGATTTGTAGTTAAGTTTGAGTTCTCCATTTTCGATAATAAAATTATTATTTGACCATATATCTATTCCAAAATTTTTCAAGGCAGTTCCTATTTTTATATTTTTTTGACATTATAATAGTTTTTTGATTTATATAAATGCTATAATTGGATAATTATTACAAGGATAATTATGAAAACATTAAACTACTCAACAGTAACACTCAACGACATTGAAACACTTTTTAATATCGAAAAAAATTATAATAGAGAAAAATTTAAAGATTGGTTTCTTCAAAAAGAGCCTATTCCTCAAAATGAGAAAGAGATACTTTTTAAACTTATAACAAAACATAGAGATAAAATCAATTACTATACAGAATTAGAACTTATCAGTAAAGTGATTGCACCTATTTTAAATATGGTTGATTTTGAGATAAAAGAGAAACATATCCGAGATTTTTATGAAACACCTCTGAAATATATCTATAAAGATGTACTCTTTAATGGAAGATGTGATTTTGTAGTAGCTAAAGGGTATGATGCACCGATAAAACCCTATTTTTTTATTCAAGAATTTAAACAATCCTCCTCATCTTATCCTGAAGAACAGCTTCTTGCAGAGATGATTGTAGCAACTTCTATTAATGAAAATAATTTTATACGAGGTGCTTATATTATTGGGTCTGTGTGGTCTTTTGTTATATTAGAAAAACATCCTAACTCTTCCTATACATATTTTATATCTAAAAAATATGACAGTATGGAGAATGAAGATTTAGAACAGATTTATCATAATTTACAGTTTGTAAAACAAGAAATTTCAATATAAGGATAGTTTCTATACGGAGTTATTAGATATAATTACTGTAATAATTTAATAAATAAATTATTCTTTCAAAAGGACAAAAAAATGGATAGATTTTATTCACTAGCACATTCAAGTATAGATTTTCACTTTAAACAATCTCCTAGAGATTTCGTAGTTGAAGAGATTCCTCTTTATGAGTTTTCAGGAGAGGGTGAGCATATAATTTTATTTGTAAGAAAGAAAAACCTTTCTACAAATGAGATGATAGGACAGTTTGCACGTTATCTAAATATCAAAAATAGAGATATTGGTTATGCAGGTTTAAAAGATAAGCACGCTATGACAAAACAGTATATCTCTATAAATAAACAGCACGAAGAAGCTTTAGAGGGATTTAATTTTGATGGTATTAAAATTATCTCTAAAACTTATCATAACAATAAAATTAGAATTGGTCATCTTAAAGGCAATAGATTTTATATTAAAATTAAAAAAGTAAATCCTACTTCTGCTCAAAAGATAGATGAAGCTCTTAAAAATATCTCTCAATTTGGTATTCCTAACTTTTTTGGGTATCAGCGTTTTGGGAATGATGGAGATAATCATATTTTAGGAGAAAAATTAGCTAAAGGTGAAGCAAGAGAACGTAATCCTAGAGTGAAAAAACTTCTTATAAATGCGTATCAAAGTCACCTTTTTAATCTTTGGTTAAGTAGACGTTTAGAGATAAACTCCCTTGTGAGTAGCTTTAGTGTTGAAGAGATTACAACTCTTTTAAATCTTCCAAATGATGAGGTTAAAAAGATGAAAGTTCAAACACACCCTTTTAAACTTATGGGTGGAGATGTTATGGAACATTATCCTCATGGAAAGCTGTTTGATTTTGATGAGAGTGAAGAGGACTTTACACGTTTTAATGAAAGAGCTATTAGTGTTACAGGTCTTTTATGTGGAAATAAAGTAAGAATGTCCAGTGGTCAAGCTGGAGAGATAGAGAAAGATTTTAATGATACTATCAATGCCGATGGAGCAAGACGCTACGCGTGGATATATCCAACAGAGGTAGAAGGCCGTTTTAATCCTATTGAAGCTCAATATGAGATGAACTTTACACTTCCTAAAGGCTCTTATGCAACAGTTCTTATAGAAGAGATAGCGAAAAGAAAAATAAATGAAAGGTATAAAAAATAATGCAAAAAAGACATATAACATCAGCAATTTCACAAGGTTTTGGTAAGTTTGCGAACAAAGAGTTTCCAACTTGGTTTCAAAAAATAGTAAATAGCTCGTATGTAGGTTTAATGGGTCTTAATATGGATGAGTTTGAGCCATCAGCAACATATAAAAGTTTAAATAAACTTTTTACAAGAAAGCTTAAAGAGGATAGAAAATACTCTTTAGACGCTAAAGATTTTATATCTCCTTGTGATTCTTTTATTTCTGAATGTGGAGCATTAGAAAAAGAATATGCACTGCAAATAAAAGGTATGGAATATAAAGCTGATGATTTTATAGGAACAGAGTTTACTCAAGAAGAAAAAAATACTGTTCATCATGGTACTTTTTTAAATTTTTATCTTTCACCAAAAGACTATCATCGTTATCATATTCCAACAGATTTAAAGGTTTTAAAATCTGTTCATATTCCAGGGAAATTTTATCCTGTAAATATGCCATCACTTAGAAAAAGAGTAAATCTTTTTATTGAAAATGAAAGAGTAGTTATTCATTGTGAAATACCATCTGGTAAAAGATTTTTTATGATTCTTGTAAGTGCTTTAAATGTTGGTGGTATGCGTGTTGATTTTGAACCTCGTATTCAAACAAATGCGGTAGCAACAACACCTCAAGCTTATGAATTTGATAATTTACATCTTAAAAAAGGTGATGATTTCGGTTGTTTTGAGATGGGTTCTACTATTATTGTACTTGCTGAGAAAGGTATGTTAGAGTTGAGTGTTGGAGCAGGGGAAGATGTCAAGTATGGACAGACAGTTGCTAGTTTAGTTTAGATAAATATCTTTTTTACTATTAAACTTGGATAAAAAGGAAAGATATGAACAGAACATATAAAACAGCAATAATAGGAGCAGGTATAAACGGTTCAACAACCGCCTACAAACTAAAACAAGCTGGTCAAAAGGTAATAATCTTTGATATGAATTCTATTGCAGGTGGGGGTAGTGGTTCAGCTGGTGCTTTTATATCTCCTAAATTTTCCAAAAAAGGGGAGCTTCGAGAGTTACTTAATGATGCTTTTATTTATAGTATGGACTTTTATAAAAAAGAGTTTTCAGAATTTTTAACCTCAGCACCACTTTTACATATTGCACAAGATAAAAAATCAAGTGAGACATTGGCTATTTATAAAGAGAGTACAAAACTCAAGATGTTAGAGCCATCAAAAGAGCTTTTAAACTCTCTCAAACCCTATGCAACAGAGCAGGAAAATATCTGTTTAGAAGCAGGAGTGATAGACGCATCTGCTATCTGTTATGAGATGTGTAAAGATATTGAGTTTGTTAAAGAGGAAGTTACTAGTTTGGTGCATAGTGATGATTATTGGATTATAAATGATAAATATAGTGTAAAAAATGTTGTGTTGGCAACAGGGGCTTATAAAAAACTTTTAGATGAACCTTATATAAATCTTCGTGGTATTTGGGGACATCGTATAGATATTAAAACAGCTACAAAAAATGACTACTCTATTCATCAAAATGTTTCTATATCTCCTAGTAGTGATGGAGTTTTAGCAATAGGGGCAACGCATAACGTTCATTATCATCCACAAACTTCTACTGAGCCTTATGATATTGATGAGGGAAGAGCTGAACTTTTAGAAAAAGCATCTCGTAGTTTGGATTTAAAAGATGTTGAGGTTGTTAAGGATTATACGGGTTTACGTTCTGGAACTGTTGATTATATCCCTCTTCTTGGTGGTTTGGTTATTTCTGAAAAAACATTACAAAATAAAACTATTCGATTTGATACTAAAAAAGTGGATTATGCTAAATATGATTACTATCCAAACCTTACTATGATAAATGGAAGTGGAGGTTATGGGTTTGTATTAGCTCCCTATTTGGCTGAGATGTTGAGTGAGCATATCATTAATAAAAAAGAGATAGATAAAGGGATTTTACCTGCTCGTTTTTTTGCTAGATGGGCTAGGAGGAGATAAGGATGAACTACAAAACCCCAATCTACATCTGCGAAGAAACCATATTAGAAAAAAATTTAAAACTCCTAGAGTATGTTCAAAAAAAGAGTGGTGCTAAAATAATCTTAGCTTTAAAAGGCTTTGCAATGCACTCTACATTTGAACAAGTGAGTAAATATTTGCATGGGTGTACTGCAAGTGGATTACATGAAGCCTTGTTAGCTAAAGAGGAGTTTAAAAAAGAGGTGCATACATACTCTCCTGCTTATAAAGAGGAAGATATTGAAGATATTGCTAAAATATCGGAGCATATTGTATTTAATACACCTTCGCAATTAGTACGATTTAAAGATATTGTAAAAGAGATAAATCCAGATGTTCATCTTTCATTAAGAATAAATCCTGAGGTCTCTTCCTCTCCAGTTGATATATATAATCCTTGTGGACTCTATTCACGTCTTGGAACTACACTTAAAAATTTTGATGAAAGTGTAATTGAGTATCTTGATGGATTAAACTTTCATGCTTTATGTGAACAAGATGCTGATGCTCTTGAAGAGGTTTTAGAGGTGTTTGAGAAAAACTTTTCACAATATTTTAAAAATCTTAAATATATAAATTTTGGAGGAGGGCATCATATCACTAAAAAGGGTTATGATGTTGAAAAGCTTATAAATCTAGTAAAAACTTTTAGAGAAAAATATAATGTTGAGGTTTATTTAGAACCAGGGGAAGCGGTTGCTTGGGAAACAGGTTATTTGGTGACAACTGTTTTAGATGTTTTTGAAAATGGTATGAATGTAGCGATACTAGACTCTTCAGCAGAAGCTCATATGCCAGATACCTTAGCGATGCCATATCGTGCAGATGTAAGAGGTAGTGGTAAAGCAAATGAAAAAAAATATACATATAGACTTGGTGGAAATACTTGTTTGGCAGGGGATATTATGGGAGATTACTCTTTTGATAAACCTCTTAAAATAGGAGATAAAGTTATTTTTGAAGACCAAATTCACTATACATTTGTCAAAAACACAACTTTTAATGGTATTAAACTTCCATCTTTAGCTATTTTACGAAAAGATGGAAAGTTAGATATTGTTAAAGAGTTTGGGTATGAGGATTATCGTGGGAGATTGTCTTAGTGATGCTATTCACTCAAAAGTTAGCTAAAATACCACAATATAATTACTTAGGAAAAAAATAATGCCATTCACACCGTTAAATATTAAAAAAGAGATACAAAAATCACTTAAAGAGATGGGTTATACAAATCCTACTGCTATACAAGAAAAAGTTATTCCACTTATTTTAAATAAAAAAGATGTGATGGCTATGGCTCAAACGGGTAGTGGGAAAACTGCTAGTTTTGTTTTACCTATTTTACAGATGTGGAGTCAAACAAAAGGGCAGGGTAAAGCAAAGATAAAAGTACTTGTTTTAACGCCAACAAGAGAGATTACTCTTCAAGTAGCGGAAGCTTTTAGTGCATTTGCTAAATATCTTCCTACAAAACCTAAAGTTGTTTCAGTGATAGGTGGAGAGGGGATAGGCGACCAGTTATACGCAATACAACAAGGGTGTGATGTTTTAGTTGCTACAAGTGGACGTTTCTTAGATATACTTAAAAAGAAACAGATGAATCTTTCTCATCTTGAGTTTCTTGTACTTGATGAAGCTGATAAGATGTTAAATCTTGATTTTGCAGAGGAGCTTGACCTTGTTTTAGAGGCTCTTCCAAAAACACGCCAAAATATGCTTTTTTCAGCAACATACCCTCAAAAAATGTTAAATATCACTTCACGAATTATGAAAGAACCTATCGAAGTAAAGATAGAAAATCAAACACAAACTGTTCAAGAGATAAACCAAAGAGTGATAGAAGTAAATCGTGAAAATCGTGGACCACTTCTACGTCATCTTTTAAAAGAGAATGGCTGGAGTAGAGTTTTAGTTTTTATGGCAAATAAACGAGCAACAGATAATATAGCTGAAAAATTTAGAAAGTATGGTTTTAAATCGGCTTCATTTAATGGAGATTTAGAGCAAGAGATACGCATAGAAACACTTAATGCGTTTAAAACAGATAAGATAGCTATACTTTTTGCAACAGATATAGCAGGACGTGGACTAGATATAGAAAATATTGATTGTATTATTAATTATGACCTTCCACGTTCTCCTGCTGATTATATCCATCGTATAGGACGTACTGCGCGTGCTGGAAAAAGTGGAGACGCTATCTCTTTTATATCTTATGATGAGATGGAACATTTTAAACTGATAGAGAAGCGTTCAGATATTAAGCTAGAGCGAGAACAGATAGAAGGTTTTGAACTTCAAGGTGAAGCTCCTCAAAAAGAAAAAGGTTTAGCACCTGTTAAGGGGAAGAAAAAGAGTAAGAAAGATAAATTGCGAGAGAAGATGGCTTTGGAGAACTAGTATATTTTTTGTTATTTGTAGCTTATAAGGTTTATTTAGTATAATTTTAACTATAAAATATTAATATATCGGAGATTAAATGGGTTTAAGTATCGGTCTTGTAGGACTTCCAAATGTAGGTAAATCAACAACTTTTAATGCACTCACAAAAGCACAAAATGCAGAAGCGGCAAACTATCCGTTTTGTACAATCGAACCAA
>CAZXSD010000064.1:0-10257 GCA_964642985.1 uncultured Sulfurimonas sp. | reverse complement strand
CTCGCTCTTAAAGAGGCTTGGAAATATCAAGGTTTAACATATCCAAATCCAGCTGTTGGTTGTACAATAGTTGGTGAAAATGGAGAAATTTTAGCAGTTGAAGCCCATCACAAAGCTGGTGGTCCTCATGCTGAAGTAAATGCTCTTAAATCTGCATACTATAAACTCACAGACGATAGCTATATTTTAGCATTAACAGATTCAATAGATATACATACTCACTTACAAAGTAATCATAATAATATATTTCATAATAGCACTCTTTATACAACACTTGAACCCTGTTCCCATTTTGGAAAAACTCCTTCTTGTGCTAGGCTTATAAGTGATTTAGGGGTTAAAGAGGTTTATGTAGGAAGTAACGATATAAATCCTCAAGCAAAATCGGGTAGTCTAATTTTAAATATGAATGATTGTATAGTATATTCTGAACTTTTACAAAAAGAGTGTGATGATTTAGTAAAACCGTTTAATCTTTGGCAAAAAGAAAAATTTGTATTTTTTAAATGGGCGCAAAGATTAGATGGGACTACGGACAATGGTATAGTAAGTTCTAAAGAATCAAGAAAAAATGTTCATGCTATGAGAGATGTTTGTGACCTGCTTGTTATCGGTGGAAATACAGTACGAATGGATAGACCAACTTTAGATGCAAGATTAGTAGAGGGAAAAGCACCCGATATTTTAATTCTTTCAAGATGCAATGATTTTGATAAGACTATACCTCTTTTTTATATTGAGAATAGAGAGGTATATATAGAAGATAATCTTTCAAGAGTATCACAATATAAAAATATTATGATTGAGGGAACATCTAAAATGTTTGAACTTACTCGTACTATTACAGATTTTTATCTCTGCTATTTAGCGCCTACTTTTGGTGGCAAAAATGGTTTTGAAAATTTAGAGGAAGATTTAGAAATTTTAAATATAGAAAAAGAGAACGAAGATATAATTATGTGGATGAAAAGGAGATAATATATGGCTAATCAAGAGAATAAACAGGAAAAAATAGTTTCAATGTTTGATGACATTGCACCAACTTACGATACTGCAAATCGTGTAATGAGTATGGGTATAGATAAGAGTTGGAGACGTAAGGCTTGTGATTTAGCTTATGATTACTCTCAAAAAAATTCATTAGATAAAATCGTAGATGTTGCTTGTGGTACAGGTGATATGATGGATTATTGGAAAAAAAGAGCAGAGAAGAAAAATATTACTATTTCAGAGATAGTGGGTGTTGATCCTTCTGTTGGTATGGTTAATGTTGCTCGTGAAAAATATCCCGATTTTAATTACTATATCTCTAAAGCAACAGAGATACCTCTTGAAGATGCAACTGCTGATATTTTAAGTATCACTTATGGTATTAGAAATGTAATTGAGAGAGAGGAGGCACTTAAAGAGTTTAATCGTGTTCTTAAAAAAGATGGGCTTGTAGTAATTTTAGAGTTTATGAAAAATGAAAATCCATCTTTTTTAGGAAAGATTATGAATTTTTATACAAATAAAATCTTACCAAAAGTAGGTGGTTTTATCTCTAAAAATATCGAAGCTTATGAGTATCTTCCTAACTCAATCGAAGATTTTTCAACAGTTGAAAATATGCGTACTGAGTTAGAAGAAGCTGGTTTTGAGATGCTTTATACAAAAAGTTTTTCTATGGATATTTCTACACTTCTTATCGCTAGAAAAAAGTAACAAACTACTATGTACACACACAGTGTATCTTCCCTAAATGAACAGATTAAATCTCTTTTAGAGGAGAGTTTTAATCCTGTTATGGTTGAGGGAGAACTCTCCCGTATTACTTTTCATAATAGCGGTCATATCTATTTTACTCTCAAAGATTCAGGCTCAACTCTTAAAGCTGTAATGTTTAGGGGGAATGCCTCTAAACTAAGATTTCAACTCAAAGAGGGTCTTAAAGTTATTTTAAATGGAGCAATCACTCTTTATAAACCTCGTGGAGAATATCAGATAAACTGTTTTGATATTCAGCCATCAGGGCAGGGTGCTTTGTCTTTGGCTTTTGAACAGTTAAAACAGAAACTTTCAGCAAAGGGTTATTTTGAACAGAGTATTAAAAAACCTCTTCCCTCTTTTCCTAAACGAATAGCATTAGTTACATCAGCAACAGGAGCAGCACTTCAAGATATGTTACGAGTAGCTAATTCAAAATACAAACTTGTAGAGATTGATGTTTTAGATGTTATAGTCCAAGGTGAACGTGCAGGTATCAAAATAGCAAAAGCTATTCATTATGCAGATAAAAGAGGTAATTACGATTTAGTTATAGTTGGTCGTGGTGGTGGAAGTATGGAAGATTTATGGGCATTTAATGAAGAGATAGTTGCCGACACTATTTTTAGCGCTACTGTTCCTATTATCTCAGCAGTTGGTCACGAGATAGATTGGGTTATTAGTGATTTTGTGGCAGATGTACGTGCTGGGACTCCTAGTATCGCTATGGAGATGGCACTTCCAGATACAAATGAACTATATCAATATTTGGACTCTATATCCCTACAGATGGAACAAACTCTATCTCAAAAAACTTTAGCGTATAGACAAGAACTAAATCATCTTAACACTCTTTATTTTCAACACTCCATAGAGAAAAAATTAGTACAAAAAAAAGATGAAATAGAATCTTTAAAAGCTATTTTTGAACAAACTATAAACTATAAGATAGAGAGTTCTCAAAGAGAGTTAGAAAACATAAAACAGAGATACCCTTATGTTATAGACAATATTCTAAAAACTAATCAAACACAACTGAGTAGTTTAAATAGTACCTTAGAGTTAAATAATCCAAAATTAAAATCTAAAAAAGGTTTTGTTCAAATATCTCAAAACTTTAAAGTTATAGACATTGAACAACTTGAAAAAGATGATATTTTTGAGGTTCAGAGTGATACATTTGTTATACATTCAAAAGTAATAGATAAAATTAAAATATAGGAAAAAAAGATGAATTATCCAAATTTTTTTGACACCATAGAAACGATAAAAGTAAAAGACCCATTATCAGCAGTTTTAGGTGCATTTGAAAATGGCGAATATGAGTTTACTTACACTGAGATAGTAAAATCAGCAGGGCATAGTTGTCCAACTGTTGCTGGTGCATATCTTATGACACTAGAAGCATTAAAAGCTCTTTATAAAGATGATATAGCTATTCGTGGTAACATTAAAATTGAGTTTAAAGAAACTCTTGAAGAGGGTGTTGCTGGTGTTATTGCAAATGTTATCTCTCAAATAACAGGTGCAACAGATAAGAGTGGTTTTAAAGGTTTAAATGGTAAGTTTGCACGTCACTCTTTGATGAATTTTAATTCAGATATTGATACATCTGCTAAATTTACTAGAGTTGATACTGCAGAATCTATAGAGGTTATCTATAATCCTCAATCTATTATACCAAGTTCAAATATGAAACCTTTAATGCAAAAAATGTTACAAAATAAGGCAACAGCTGAAGAGATAGCAGAGTTTGGAACTCTTTGGCAAGATAGAGTAGCTCAAATTTTTAATAATATTCAAACTGTTATCACAATTATTAAAAAATAAAAGGTATAAAAAATGATAGTACATATAGTAATGTTTAAATTTAAAGAGGAAGATAAAGCTTTGAATTTAACAAAAGTAGAAGAAGCTTTAAATAGTTTAGTAAGTAAAATAGATGAATTAAAATCTTTAGAAGTTGGGATAGATTTTAATCAATCTCAAAGAGCGTTTGACCTTTCTCTTTACTCTACTTTTGATACAAAAGAGGATTTAAAAATTTATGCAGTTCATACAGAACATCTAAAAGTTGTTGAACTTATTAAAAATGTGACCGTAGAATCTAAGGTTGTTGATTACGTTGTTTAGTTATTATAGGTAATATAAAATGTTTAAAATGTGCACTGTTAATAGGTTTTTTTAGAAAATGGTGTACACCATATTGTTTCATTTTAAGATAACTTTCACGACTTTCATCTCCACTAATAGCAAAAAATCTTTTCTTTAACTCTGGTAACTGAGCAAAAATTATTCTAGCAAACTCAAAACCATTCATAATAGGCATATTTATATCACTAAATATTATATCTGCACCATTTTCTTTGATAAATTTTACAGCATCATTACCATTTTCAAATGAGAACATCTCATCGTCATCTATACCTAAATCTTCTAAGTATGATTCTAAAATGATTCTAACAGTCATTGAGTCATCTAAAATTATTATTTTCATACATTTATTCTACTTTATTGTCACTAAATAATGTCTTAATCTAAAATATCGTGAAGTTTATTTGCATCACTCATTTTTTGATTCACTTTAGTCCATTCTTCATTTTTGATATTTTCTTTTAAAAGAGAGAGTTCTGCTTCAAAAAGTTCTATCGCTTCAAGTACATTACCTTTATTTTGTTTAAAAATATCTTCCCACATATAGGGAGAACTTTTTGCCAAACGGCTCATAGAACGAAAACCACCAGCAGCAAGTGCTAGAATATTATTCTTTTGCTCCTGTTGCATAACTGTATTTGCGATAGAGTAAGAGATAGCATGAGGCATATGAGATATAAATGCAGCATGACGATCATGTTCATGTGACTTCATAAAATGTTGTTTCATTTGAAGATGTGTAAAAATCTTCTTCGCTACATGATTTTGATGTTCGCCACTCTCCTCTAAATCACAAAGAACTACAACTTTATCTGTATATAGATTTTCAATAGCTGCATGAGGACCAAAATTTTCAGTACCAGTCATAGGATGCGCACCAACAAAATTTTTACGAATAACAGAGGGAACAGAAGAGAGAATAAGCTCTTTTGTACTTCCTAAATCTATAATAGTTGTATCTGGAGATACATCAGTTAAATTTTTAAGAGAGTTTATAACACCATTTACAGGAATAGCTAAAAAGATAACATCACTCTGTTTTATCTCTTCAAACTCAACTATTTTATCCACTAAATTTAATTTTATGGCATCTTTTTGATGTTGTTTATTATGGTCATTACCGACTATAGTTTGTATAAAATCAAGTTTTTTGAGGCTAAGTGCGAGTGAACCACCCATTAAGCCTAATCCGACTATTGCAATATTCATATTTATTCTTTTTTATTATTTACGAAATTATACTTAATTAACTTAATATTTACCACATAATAGGTAGAATTCAGCTCAAATTATAAATATGGAATTTTAATGAAAATATTTTTGTTACTTATGCTTTTTCTACTAACAACACACTCCTTTGCTCAAACGATTAAATCTATAAACTATGATGGAATGGTACATATTTCGCCATCTGTTGCTTTACGTATGCTTGATTTTGAAGTTGGGGATGATATTAATACAAAAATGATTAATACAGCGATTAAAGATTATTTTAATCAAGGTTACTTTAATGATGTATGGGTTGAAATAGAAGATGAAAATTTAACATTTTATTTTAAAGAGAAACCGATTATTTCCAAAGTTGAACTTAAAGGTTGGAAAGAGAATGATGATGATGTTAAAGAGAGTGTTATACAGATTAAAAAAGGTACATTATATAACGAAAAGAAGTTAGAAGCTGCTAAAAAAAGAATTATAGATGCTATCAGCCAAGATGGAAAAATAGATAGTGTTGTTGAGATAGAAAAAGAGTATCTTGAAAATGGTAGTATAAAAATAACATTTTTAGTAAATGAGGGTGAAGAGATAACTATCGAAAAATTAAGATTTAGTGGTGCAAATGGTCTTGACTCTGATAATTTTGATGAAGTAATTGCAAACAAAGAGCATCAGTGGATGGGTTGGCTTTGGGGACGTAATGATGGAAAGATGAGTTTAATGGATTTAGAGTATGATAATCTTAGAATGAAAGATATGTATATGCAAAATGGTTATTTAGATGCAAAAGTAACTGAGCCATTTGTAAGAGTAAATTTTAATCATTATTCAGCAGATATAAGTTATGAGATTGAAGAGGGTGCTGTTTATACTATAAAATCAATCTCTATTGAACAGTCAGTTGAGGTTATTGAAGATGAAAAATTAAAAGAGGAACTTAAACTTGAAATAGGAAAAGTTTTTAATATTAAAACTTTTCGTGAAGATGTAGAGCGTATTAAAACATCTATTGCTGATTTAAGTTATGCTTTTGTTCAAGTTATTCCAGATTTAAAGAAAAACAAAGATAATGATACCGTTGATGTTATCTTTAGAGTAAATGCTGGAGAAAAAGTAAAAATAAGAGATGTTATAATCTCTGGAAACAGTCGTACACTTGATAGAATTATAAGACGTGAGATCTATTTAGGACCGGGGGATATGTACTCTTTAACAGATTTAAAAGACTCTCGTCATGCCTTAGGACGTTTAGGATTTTTTGATGGAAATACTATCGAAGAGAAACGTATAGATAATAATAGTATGGATTTAATAGTAAAAGTAAAGGAAGCACCAACTGGAAATATTCAACTTGGTGGTGGATATGGAAGCTATGGTGGTTTACTTTTAAATGTATCTGTTGATGATAGAAATATCTTTGGTTCAGGGATTAATGTAGGTGTAAAAGGGGAAAAATCGGAGATGACACAAAATGCATCTTTTAATATCTCAAACCCTAGATTAAACGATAGTGACTTTAGTGCTAACTTTTCTGTTTTTAAATCTGTATATGATTACAACGATTATAGTGTAGATTCTGAGGGTACAAATATCGGAGTAGGGCATAGATTTTCAAGACATATTAGTGGTTATTTAGGATATGGTTACTCTAAAAATAGTTATCAGTTTGATAGTTCAGTAGATTTAAGCACGATAGATGTTTTTTATTTTGAAGATTATGCTAAAAGTGGTGTAACAGTAAGTGCTAAATTTGATAATACAGATGATTATTATCTTCCTCGTGAAGGTTTTACACTAAGTCAAAGTTTCGAAAAAGCAGGTTTATCTGCTGATGCAAACTTTTTTAAATCAAGAACATCATTTAGTAAGTTTAATGGTTTAAAAGATTATGTAGGATTTGATGCTATTTTTAGATATAAATCTCGTTTAAATGTTATTATTGACAATGGTTATATTCCTATTGGAGAAAAGTTTTATATGGGTGGTATCGGTAGTGTTAGAGGGTATGAGTCTTACTCTTTATCTCCAACGATTATTGATGAAAATGGATATGTAAGAAGAATAGGTGGAAAACAAACATTTTCAAATAATATTGAGTTAAGTTTTCCACTTGTACCAAAAGCAAAAATGAGACTTGTTTCTTATTTAGACTGGGGTTTTATAGGAGATGACTCTCTAAATGAAATCTCTCGTGGTGGTTACGGTCTAGGAGTAGAGTGGTTCTCCCCAGTAGGACCTATTCAACTAATGTTCTCAAGACCATTAAGAGAAGAGGTAGGAGATAAAACATCTACATTTGATTTTAGAATGGGTCAGAGGTTTTAGTTGTTTTATTAGTCTCTAAAAAAGTATACTATTTCTGATTACTACTTAGTATACTTATTATTTATACCGTATGGTATTTTTTTTTCTTTTTTATACAACCCTTTATCATAAAGATATTTACTAGAATAGATATAAGATAAACCATCTTTTATAATTTTTTCATCTTTTGCTATCTCATTTAGACTATAATCATACATTTTTGTATTCTTTTTTGGCTTATAGATAACTAAACCATTCTCTGTTAAATAAGCAAAGTTTTTCTTTCTTGCTAAAAGTATCGCTGAATTTCTTTCATTTTGTAAAACAGAACTTCCCATTGTTGGGATTATTGCATCTATTCCAGCTATATCTAAAATTGTAGGAGCAAAATCTATCTGTGATGCTATTTTTGAATACTCTTGACCACCATCTTTAAACTCATCTGCTACTATCTTATATTTATCTATGGGAACATCAAATGTTCCATAGGCTTTAGGATTATGGTCTGCTACAAATGCTATTACCGTATCTTTTAAAAGATTTCTGTCTTTTAGATTTTTTATAAACTTTCCGATGGCATAGTCTCCATATTTTATAGAGTTTGCAAATCCCTCTAGTTTTGCATCTTTAAAAGGTTCTACTTTACCTTTTGGATAATCAAATGGCTCGTGACTAGACATAGTTAAAAGTGTAAGGAATAGTGGTTTATCTTTAGAATTTTCTATTAAACCTAATGCTTTATCATAAAGGTCTTCATCACAATATCCCCAAGTATATTTTGTTAAATCACTATCAAAATCCTCTTTCCCATAAACATTATTAAATCCATTAGCAAGTAAGAAACCTCGCATATTGTCAAAATCAGCATCACCTGAATAGAGAAAAGTTGTTTCGTAACTATTTTCTTTCATTGTAGAGGCTAATGTATAAAAATCACTTAAAGATTTATTTGCTTTTACATAAGCTCTTGATGGTAAAGGATATAAACCTGTTAAAGTAGAAGATACACCCCAAGCCGTTCTTGTTCCTGTTGCATATAGGTTTGTAAAGTAAAGAGATTCTTTTGTTAATTTATCTAAATTTGGTGTTGTATCTGTTCCACCTAAGTATCCACTATATTCATAACCAAAACTCTCTAGTATTATGAGTACAACATTTTTCTTTTTTCTAAATGTTGATTTTTGAAATCTACTAAAATCTTTACTCTTACTTTCAAAACCATTTAAAAGTTTTACATTTTCAATAGCATCTTCATATTTTATATCTCCATACTTATAAAACTTCTCTTTCTTCATCAAATACACTGAATAAAGAATAGAAAACATAGTATTGTTTGCTATCTCTGAATGAATATTTGAGTTGTTAAAAGTATAAAAACTTTTATTTGGTGTTGAGGAATCTAGTGAAGACCTCGCACCTAATGCTAAGATAATTAAGATAAAAGGAAGTGCTATAAGTTTAGGAACTATTTTTGATGTTTGTAAGATATTCCACAAAAAGATAGTTTGGTCTACTTAAAAAATAATCAACAAAAGTTAATGTTGAAATCTCTAAAATAAAATAGGTAGTTATAAAAAGTGTTAATAATATTTTAACTATTTTTACTAAATTTACAGCATATAATAAAACAAAGATTATACTAAAAGCACTAAAAGCAATGGTATCCATTCTTACACCATATAGGAGTATAGACACTATCTCCATATTTTTATCTTCAACAAATAGTGAGATAAGCACTGTCCTAAAAAATGCACCGATAGCTATAAAATAGAGCCAATAAGTAAAAAATATTTTGTATCGTTTCATAAAGTTGTATTTTCCTTTTTTAAAGTTTTCACTTTATAGCCAATTATTGCTTAGTGTTTATCATTTTTTAGCTAAAGTTACACTAATAAAAATATTTTTTAAAATAAGGACAATTATGAACTTTCAACCATTAGGAAATAGAGTTTTAGTAAAGCGTGTAGAAGAAGCTACAACAACTATGTCAGGGATTATTATTCCAGACAATGCAAAAGAGAAACCATCTCGTGGTGAAGTAGTTGCAGTTAGTAAAGAAGTAGAAACATTAGTAAATGGTAACCAAGTTTTATTTGGTAAATATGCTGGAAATGAAGTTTCATTTGAAGGTACAAAATATATCGTTTTAGAAGTAGAAGATATTTTCGGAATAATAGGATAATTTAATGGCAAAAGAGATAATTTTTTCAGATACGGCAAGAAATGCCTTAGCTCGTGGTGTTGCAAAACTAACAGATGCAGTAAAAGTAACAATGGGACCTCGTGGTCGTAATGTACTTATTCAAAAAAGTTATGGAGCACCTGTTCTTACTAAAGATGGTGTTTCTGTTGCTCGTGAAGTTGATTTAAAAGATAAACTTGAAGATATGGGTGCGCAACTTGTAAAGCAAGTAGCATCAAATACTGCTGATGAAGCTGGAGATGGTACAACTACTGCAACAGTTTTGGCAAATGCTATCTTCTCTGAAGGTCTTAGAAACATCACTGCTGGAGCAAATCCAGTTGAGGTTAAAAGAGGTATGGATAAAGCTTGTGAAGCTATCTTAGAGAACTTAAAAGCTTCTAGTAAAACTGTAAATGGTAAACAAGATATAGCTCAAGTTGCTACTATCTCTGCTAACTCAGATTCTGCTATTGGTGATATGATTGCTGAAGCTATGGATAGAGTAGGGCAAGATGGTGTTATCACTGTTGAGGAAGCTAAGGGAATCGCTGATGAGCTTGATGTTGTTGAGGGTATGCAGTTTGACCGTGGTTACTTAAGCCCTTATTTTATTACAAATGCTGAGAAGATGATTGCTGAGATTGAGAATC
>CAZXSD010000063.1:0-10548 GCA_964642985.1 uncultured Sulfurimonas sp. | reverse complement strand
ATCGGCCACATCATTAAAAGTGACGTGCTCTACCAGCTGAGCTAACAAGACATATTAAACAACTCTTATTGTTTTATGGTGGAATTATAGAGTTTTTTATTTTATTTGTCAAGAAAAAAAGAAAGAATTTATAAATTCTTTCTTTTTTTTAGATATTTGCTTCACATCTACCTTTTACTGCACTCTCATCAATCGTTCCAACATCTACACCTAACTCTTTAAGTCTTTCTAAAACAGGAGGATGAGTATAATGAAAAAAGATATATAAAGGATGTGATAGTGGAAAGCTTTTATTTTCAGTTACTAGCTTTTTCAGAGCATTTGCAAGTTCTATCGCACCAGCTGGTCCACCAAGTTCACTTCCCATTCTATCTGCCTCATATTCATTATGACGACTTACTATACCCATTATAGGCATCATTATAAAGCCTAAAACAGGCATAAAGAGCATTAAGAGTATCATCATTAAATAAGGACTCTCTGTCATTCCCATTTCAAGATATAAAGAATCTGGAAGATTTCCAAATATTGCAAACATTGAAAAGAGCATTGCACCAACAAGTGCTATATTTTTATATATATCACCATGTGCAAAATGTCCAAGTTCATGTCCTAAAACTGCCAGTAACTCTTTTGTTGTTAGCTTTTCGATAAGTGTATCAAAGAGTACAACTCGTTTAGCTTTTCCAAAACCACCAAAATAAGCATTAAGTCTAGCATCACGCTTACTAGCATCACTTACAAATACTCCACTGCTAACAAAACCAGTTTTATCCATTAACTCTTTAATTTTATCATCTAACTCTTCATCTTTTAAAGGTGTTAATTTATCAAAGAATATAGCTCTAAAAGCTGGATAAAACATATTTATTAAAATAACTACCGAAAAGATAAATACAAAACTCCATAACCACCATAAATCAAAACTTGTTATAATCGAATAAATACCCCAAATAACAAGAGAACCAAATACAACTGTCATAACAAAAGATATAACTGTATCTTTTATCCAAAGCCCTATACTTGATTTATTAAAACCAAACTCTTTATCTATTACAAATTTTTCATAATAAGAAAATGGCAAAGAGACTATTGAGTTTATAATAATAAAACCCATTACAATAGCGATAGTCATAATAGTTTCATTTTCAAAAAATAAATTTTCTTCAAGAAAAGATATACCTACACCTATCCAAGCTATAAAAAATAGATAGTCTACAAAAGAACTTACTATAGAAAGCTTCTCTTTTGCTACTGCATAGTTTCCTGCTTTTAAAAAATCACTAGGCTGAAGAAGAATAGCATCCTTTTTCTTTGCTATATTTATATAGCCTATCTGCATCACACTTGTATATATAGAGATTAAAACATATAGTGTATAGACACCAACGATTATTGACAACATTTTTCACCTTATATCAGCGTTTAAACGCTTTGAGTATTTTGTATAATTTTAGCATTTTTTATTGTTGTTATATAAATACTAAGAAAAAAATTAGAGAAGGGATTAAAAAAGGGGAATGATAAAAGAGTTCGAAAGTGAACTCTTTTAGGAAGAAGTAAATCTGTTAAAAATCACCTTCAGCAGCTCTAGCAGGTATATCTAACATAGCAGTTTTAACTTTTAAAGCTAACTCTAACATCTCTGCAGGTAAAGGTTTACCACCATAAATAGCTAAACTAAGATCCATTGTATATAAGTATCTTGTGCCATTACCTAACTCTATTAACATAATTCTACACGGCATAAATCCACCAAACTCGTGAGAGTGTGCTAAAAATTTCTTTGCAATAGAAAGACTACACATAGATACATTTCTTACTTTATATATTTCAGTACCTTTAGCACCATCAATAGTAAACATTTTTGTATCACCAGTAACACGCATATTATACTCTTCAGCTAAAGCTTTAATCGATTCAATAACATCTTCACTTTCAACGTCATCATTAACTTTATACTTTAATACCATACCTTTTGCAGCATCACCAGTATTTAATACTTTATCAAACATTGCCATATAGGTAGGAATAGCTTTATCATCAAGTGAACCAACTTTAGAGATCATATCTCCAAATTTAAGAAACACAACTAAAATAGTAACAATAGCAACCGCACCAATAACGCTTAAAATATTTTTCAATAGATTAATATTCATTTTTTCTCTCTTTATATTATAATTAAAACAGATATTACTGTTTCAATTACAATTATAAAGAAGAATAACTTTTATTTATATTAAAAGAACAAACTATTTTTCTTTTACCTGTGTATACTCTATTTTTTCAACCTCTTTCTCAACTGAAACTGTTACTGCTTTCTCTTCTTCTACTGTTTCTTCATCTTTTTTTAACTCATTTTCTATCTGTTGTGCATTTTCTTTCGCTTGAGTCATAGTGATATTTTTAGCTTGTTCTACCGCTTCTGCATGAGCTTTTGATAAATTTCCATCTGCCATATTTTTAGCTTCAAGTGCTAAAATCTCTGCTTTTCTAGCTGTTTCAAGAGCTTCATCTAATATCTGCTTCTCAGCAACCTCGTTTCTAATTCTATCTATTCTTTCAATAACTTGTCTATCTTGCATATGACCTATTGTATTAGCAACATTTTCACTACCAATTAAGATCTCTAAATAAATATCATTTCTCCAGTGATCAGTTAATAAATTTTCTAAATAGTTTTTATAGTCTGCATTAATCTCTGTTTTATTTGCTACAAAAATAAGGTCAAACTCTAAGCTATCTCTTTGATTAAAATATTTATAATATAGTTCTTGTAAATATGTTGCTAAAGATAATGATTTTATATATTTATAAACTTTATCTTTTTCACCATTTTCAAGTAAATAATCTAAAATATCACTAGATATAATCGCATTAATATTTTCAAATAAACCTTTTTGTTTTTCTGTACAGAAATCATAAATTTGAACTAAAGTCTCACTATCAAGAGATCTTACAAACATAAATATCTCTAAGTTTGAACCAAAATCAATATTTTGTAGGTTTTTCTTTAGTTGATCAATAATAAACTCTGGTTCTTCTAATGAATTTGCATAGGTTACAATACTAACAACAGAAGGCACCGTTTCTTCATTAAAATTCAATTCTTTAATATAAGTCTCAAGTTCTTTATGAAGTCTATCGTTAATTAATTCATTCGATAACTCTTCAAAATATAATGATAACTCTTCATCAGATGATGATGCCTCACTTAAAAGTTTATAACTATTTGCCATCTGCTGATATTTAATAATTTTATCATCTATCTCAAGATTTTCTAATAATCTAAGTTGTGATTTATAATACCCTCTTTTATTAGACTCTAAAATCTCTTTAAACTCAGTTGTAGCACTTGGTAATACTTTTACTATTTTTTCTAAGTATGCTTCATGGTCAGAAAAGCTATTTTCCGAATTGTCCATTTTTGCTAATACTTTTATTGCTGATGATCTATCTAAAGATCTCTTCATCATAAAGAAAAGTACCATACCAACAAATAATACTCCAACAATCGTATATACACCCATCGGTGATTGTGCATAAACCTCTACAAGATTAAAATTAGACTCTTTAACTAATGTTAAAAAACTGTCTATCTGTGTCCCTATTTCCATTTTAGTTCCTTTTCTCTTATCTTTGCAAATTATATCTAAACTTTTATAGTTATCATTTAAGTATTCTCTATTTTATTTTATAAAAAAATAACAATACTCTAAATTTCCATCTTTACCCGTTAATTTAGAGGGTGATTTTTGTATTAAATTCCAATTTTTAATAGAACAAGCTGTTTCAAATTTAAGCATAGCATCTAAAATAACTTTATCGTCAAGAACAACTCCATGGTTGTCTCGTTTAGCTTCACGGCCTACTTCAAATTGTGGCTTAAATAGAAGTATAATATCTTTTGTAGCCAATCTATCAACATCATCAAGTATATAAAGTAAAGAGATAAATGAAACATCACTTACAACTAAATCAAACTCTTTATCACTTTCAAATTTTCGAATATCACAACTCTCATAAGAGTAAACACGTGTATCATTTTTGATACTACTATGAAGTTGGTCTGTCCCAACATCAACTGCTGAAACCTCTTTTACATTATTTTCAAGTAAAACTTGTGTAAATCCACCTGTTGATGAACCTATATCTAAAGCAACTCTCTCTTTTAAATCTATATTGAGTTCCTCTAAAAAAGAGGCTAACTTATGTGCAGAACGTGAAACATACTCTTTATAGTTAGCTATTGTAACAGTATCACTCTCTTCAACTTTAAAAGAACTTTTCAATACTATATTATTATTCACTTTTACTAAACCATCTTTTATTATGGTCTGTGCCTTATTTCTACTTCCAACCATATCTTTTTTTACTAAATAGTTATCTAATCTCATTCCATATTTTCCTTAAAACGATTCTTTTAATCTATGCCCATCATGAAAGTTATAAAGATTTACTTTATGTTTTTTATCAAAAGAGTATACAAATGAAAAACCTGCCGATATATCTTTAAACTTGTACATCTGTTCATAAGACACTGCACCTATCATATCTAAATTTCTACTTAATCTGTAAGAGGATGCTAGATTTATCTTATAAGTAAAACCTTGCTCTTTATACCCTTGTACCTCTCCATACAAACCTTCACTATTTGCGTCTAATACAGGATACTGTGTCACATCATCAACTGTAAAATTTTCATATCCTAATGATATTTTAAATTTCCAATAAAAATCATCATTAACAATATTTGCAATATCAACAATAAAATTCCCTAATAAAAAATCTTGAGGACTAAAATATCCACCATGTCCATACGTAAAAAGGTCACTATTAAAATCATAGGTATCATATACAGCAATAAAACTGTAATTTAGATAGGTAAAACTATCTATATCTGCTGAGTAACTCATACTAGCTACTGCTTTAGTTTGTGCATTATCTTTAATATGATGCCCCTCAATTGTTGGATAGGAAGAAAAACTTAAACCATAGGATATAATCGAGTTGTAACTCATATCCAACTCGACACCACTTTTAAATGCACGCCCCCATTTTATCTCTCTGCCTTTTGCATCTAAATTTTCTCCTACTGAAGATAACATAGAATCATTATCTCCTTTTCGTAGAAACTTCAAGTTCATATTAAGATTTTGGTAAGAACCATGAAAAGCTATTGCACCCATTAACTTTGGTACTATATCTGCTCCAAGAGGTGTTGAACCTAATTCAAAAGTCATATACTCTGTCTCTATCCCTGCATTAGGAAGAAATGTTGTATTTGATGATGTTTTATTTTCATTATAGTTGGAACCTAAACCATAAGTAAGTGTATTCAATTCATTACTACCCTGAAACTCATCATAAAGGTATAAAATATCTGCATCTATATAAAGATGTCCATAAGTTTCATCATAAATATCAATATCCATAGGTATATAGTATTGAGTAAAGCTATGTAAACCATCTTCTATGCTCCGTTTTGAATAATGAAAGCCATTAGCTGATAAACTTACTTTATTTCTATTATACTGATAGCTCTCTTTAATTTTAAACTTCAACTTATCTCTCGTCTCTTTATCTAAAATATCTAAGGTTACATCTGAAGCCTCTTTTAAATAATTCATACTAATAAAAAAATCTGCCTGTTTTTCAAACTCATATTCATCCGTAGTGTATTCATTAACAATTTTTAAAAGTTCGAAAGCTTTATCATAATTTTTATCATTAAATGCACTTAAAAATTGAGCATCTGTATCTTCAACTGTTCTACCATATTTAAGGTTGATATTTTCAAAAATCTTTTGGGCATCTTTATAGTGTTCTGACTTAAATGCACACCAAGCATGCATTCTTTTATACTCTACCTCATCTTCCTCTGTTAAAATCTTTTTACCGTAGATATAACATTTATTATATTCTTCATTTTCATAATATTTAGTAAGCTTTCTATTTTTATACTCTCTATTAATTCGAGCTAAAATATCTTTTTGTAAAGGAGTCTCAAAATTATATTGTGAATTTTCCATAAATTTTTCAAACTCTATATATCTCTTACTATCTTTTAATAAATAAAGATATTTTACTGCAAGTTCAAAGTCTTCAGGATAATCGTTAATAGCATCTATATAGATCTCATCTACCTTTACATCTTGTCCATTATCTAGTTGCATATTAAAAATAACTAGCTTTTTATATTGAAGTTCCAATAAGTTATACCAAAAATCACTTTTTTTACTATCTTCAAGATTATAGGCTGAATTATATGCTATAAAAATACTCTCTTGTGACTCAGTATATTCATAAACCTCTTCAGCTGCAGCTAATGCTTTTACATCATTGTTTTGTAATTTATAAGCGGAGTGCATAATACCCTCAATACAATTATACTGATGACTCACCTCACAAGCATTCTCAAAGTAAGTGAGTGAATTTTCATAATCTTTAGCGTGAAAACTATCCCACCCAGCATTTAAGTTTTCCTCATAAATAACTTTATAATAAAACTCTTGTGCTTTACTAGAGATAACAACAATAGGTTTTAAAAGATTTTTTGCTTTAACATAATTTTTATTTTGAAGATATTTTTTTGCTCGTCTAAAAGATATATCAAGATAAAATTTAACAGCCTTTCTATAATAAGCGAGATAAGGTAAAATCATTTTTAAAGCTTCTATCTCTTTATTATCTTTTTGTAACTTCAACGCTTTAGTATAAATACCTTCAAATAACATATCTTGTGTATTTTTAAAATCATTATCACGTAAAAGCTCTTCTGCTTTATAATACTCTCCATCTTCAATAAATAGTTTAGCTTTAATAATTAATGCCTTATCCATTTTTTTTAGTTGTGGATACTCTCTTTTAAACTGTTTTAACAATACAATAGCTTTTATATACTCTTTTTTATTCATATAGCTGTTATACTCTTCCATAATAGAATCATAATAGAGTTGTTCAACTTTAGCACTCTCTTTTTTATATCTATAAAGATACTCTCTCGTTTTTAAATATTCTTTACTTTGAAGCATTATTAAACCCATAGCATAACTATTTTCTAAACTATTCTTAGTTCGGTATAATTTAGAAAAAATAAAGTTTGCTTTCTCATAATCTTTTCTATTATAGGCTTCATAACCCTCTTTTAAAGTATATATTGGAGTTGGTTTTATTAACGTTGCTAACTCTGGATATAAGTTTATATATCTATTTTTCAACTCTAATGCTCTACTATTTCTACCTGCATTTACATAACTATAATATTCACTTACTATAGAGTCATAAAATAGTTTAGAAACTTTATCACTATCTCCTATATATTTTTTTAAATATTTTCGAGTATCTGAGTAGTTTTTATTTTGAAAATAGATAAACCCTAAACCATAAGCATTATCTAATGTATCCTCTTTTTGATATAAAAATGAAAACATAAAAAGTGCTTTATCTTTTTCATTTTTATAATAAGCATCATAGGCCTGTTTCAAAGTATATTTTGGTTTTGGTTTCTCTAAATATTGTAATGCAGGATATAAAATTATAAACTCTTTTTGCAAAGCTAATGCTTTAGTAGCTCTTTTAACTTTTATATAGGAATAGTATTCTGTTACAATTGAATCATAATAAAGTTTAGATACCTTTTTATCAGACACCCTATATTTAGCCAAAAGTTTGCGTACTCTTTTATATTTTTTCTCTTGTAAAAATATTAAACTAAGAGCATAACTATTTTCAAGATTTTTTTCATATTTATATAATTTAAGAAAAATAGTTTTTGCTTGTTTATACTTTTTTTGTTCGTAAAATTCATATCCATCTTTTAAACTAACATCCACTTTCGGTTTTTGTAACTGCTTTAATTTTGGATATTGTTTTATATATTTCTTTTGAAGAGCAACAGCTTTTTGATTCGATTCTTGTTCCAAAAGAGCATAATATTCATTTACAATAGAATCATAATAAAGTGTAGATACCTTTTCTTTTTTTGTACGAAAAGGTTTTATATACAAGCGTACTTTTTTATATTGCTTTTTTTGGAAAAAAATCAAACCCATAGCAAAAGCATTTTCAAGATTAGCATCTCTTTTATAAAGTTTAGTAAAAATTCTTTCTGCTTTTTTAAACTGCTTTTTATTAAAAGCTTTATATCCAACTTCTAAATTATATTTAAACATTAAAACCCATAACTCTTCTAGTTTTGGATATTCTTTTATATACTTTTTCTTTAAAAATTCTGCTTTTTTCTTTTTATCTGTTTTAATTAACATTTTATATTCATCTACAATAGAGTTATAAAATAATGTAGCACTTTTTTTACTACTATTTTTATATTTCAATATATATTTTCTTGTTATTTCAAACTTTTTACGTTGAAATGCAACAAGAGCTAAAGCATAAGAGTTCTCTAAATTTTGATTTTTTTTATAAAGTTTTAAAAAAATAAGATTTGCTTTTGTGTAGCTCTTATTTTTATATGCTTTATAACCATCTTCTAAAGTAAGTATTGGAACTGTTTTTTTTAATATTGGCTTATTAACACTCTTTTTAAGAGTAGATTTTACTTTATATTTTTCTATCGAAATTACTTTATATTTCAGATTTAAACTTTCTAATAACTTTAAATTTGCATTGTAATCTTTTGTAGTTTTAGTATCATTACATCGAAGAGAGATGCCTTTAGGTACTTTAAAGATATAGCATTTAAGACCTAATTTACTAAACTTTGCTTTTTTATATTCCAATATATCCATATATTCTAATTTACCCTTCATCATCTCAAATGTAATATTGAGTTTCTTTGATGAAATATTTGCATAACTATTAGTGTAAAAGAGTAAAGAGATAAAGAGAATACGAATAGTAATCTTCATTGTCGTTTGTTATCCTATCGTGTAATATTTGTTTAAAAAGTGTACTATCCATTTCAAAAAAATCTGCAATTTTTATATAAACTGCTAGATGTCCAAAAGAGAGATTATATATAGATATATCCCCTCTTTCAAGTTCAACAACTCCCAATGGAATATTAACCATCATCATTAAATAGTTCTTATAAGGTTTTAATAGCTCTTTTTTCTCTTTTAATGATAAATGACTTCGGATTATATTTAATGGTATACGAATAGCATCATATCCAAAAAATTTATATTTCTTTGGCAAAGAATAACTATCTGTCAATAAGTTATATATAATCCAATCAGAATTTAATGTTAATGATGAAAATCTTGCTTTTTTTAATAAAAGAGTTGAATCCTGAATAAGTTTATTCCAAAATTTTGAATCATCTACAAGAGCCATATATTCAAAAATTTCAAAGATAATATATGATGGATTAACTCTTATATTATCTTCTTTTACTAAACTTTTTTCCCACGGTAATAAAAACATCTGTTTATTTGTAATAATAATTTGATGCTCTTTAATCGCTTTTATTAATCTATCTGCATCATCTTTATATGGCTTATATTTAGTTTTATCATACATTAGATATAAACTATAAGCTATCCATAAATTTGCATCTGTTGCGCTTGTTAAATCTCCTTTTTTCCATCCAAATAATCCAAATTTATTTACTTTTAGATTACTCTTCATCCAATTATATATTGAAATAAAGCTCTCTTTATCGTCCATTGAATAAGAAAAATAAAGAGCATACCCTATCCCTTCAGTATGAGTAATATAGCCATTATGAGGATCAACTACTTTAGCATCTTGTTTTATAAAACTTTTTTTGAAATGCTTCCATACATTAGTTACATCACTAGAAGAGGAAAAAAGAGAACCTACTAATATAAAAATAATAATAAATATTTTCATAATCTATCTCTTATCTACCCTCAAAGAGTCTTTTCAACTCTACACCGACAATAGAATCTGTATATATTTTTCTAAAATTAACTTGGTCTTTTCTCAATTTTTCATAAAGTTTATCGTCATGTATTTTTACTTTTTTAGCGTAAGAGTTTACACTATTTGTATTAAAATCACCCTCTAAAGTAGCTCCACTCTCGGGGTCTATTAAAGATGAAAATCCCATTTTTGGTGGATTTTCTTCTAGCTTATCTCTTACAATAACGGCTATAACTTCATGTTTTTTGGCTAAAAGTCTAAAATTTGGTATCTCAAAAAAATCTCCAACAACAATTATAAGAGACCTTCGTTTGAGCCTTTTATAAAGAGTGTCTGCAATAACTTTAAAATCAACCTTCTGATTTAAAGCATCAAAACTTAAAACCTCATCAACACTTTTTTGCACTTGATTTAGCTTTTTACTTGGCTTGAGGTGTGAAACCATCTTATCTGTAAAAATATAGGAACTAAGTAAGTCACCATTTTTTATAGTAGAAAAACTCAAAAGTGCAACTGCTTCAGCAATAATATCTTGTTTAAATTTTTTAGACCCAAAATGAACACTTCCATTTAAAACAGAAACAACAACAACATTAAGTTCTCTCTCCTCTCTAAAAACCTTTATAAAGGGGGTTTGCATCTTAGCAGTAATATTCCAATCTATATGACGAATATCATCACCAGCCATATATTCACGAA
>CAZXSD010000062.1:0-10692 GCA_964642985.1 uncultured Sulfurimonas sp. | reverse complement strand
TAATCTTATCCTTTTGGTCATAACCCATCTCACAAGTAAAAAAGTTAATCTTTCTTTTTAAGACTTCATCAAGAAGTTTTTGAATAATCTCATCACCAATAGTTCCTCCAAATAGTGCATTTTGAGGTTCATAAGAGAGATTTGATTCTAATTTTTCATCATCTGCTATATAGGGAGGATTAGAAACTAAATAATCTATTTTTTCCTCTATTGGTTCTAAGAGTGAACCTAATTGTAACTCTATTCTTTCAGTTAATCCAAATTTTTCTATATTTATTTTTGCTATATCTAAAGCATTTTGAGAAATATCTACTGCTATAAATTTAGCATTTTTAAATGTTAAAGCCAAAACAATAGATATTATTCCACTCCCTACCCCGACCTCAACAAAAGTCATCTCACTATTTTTATCTTTCACTCTTAATATAACTTCATCTATAAGTATCTCTGTTTCAGGACGCGGTATTAAAGCCCCCTCTGCAATATAAAACTCTTCACTATAAAAACTCACACTATTTACTATATATTCAAATGGTTCATTTTTAGCACGTCTATCTACCCATTCAAATAATTTATTTGTATCTTTTACTTGAGTATTTGAGTTTGTAATAAGCCAAAGTTCATCTTTTTGTAGATGTGCCATAAGTAGTAGTTGTGCTTCACGTGAGGCTCTTGGTATATGTGGATTTAGTTGTATTGTTATCTGTTTTAGTATCTCTTTTACAGTTTGTTTTTGCAAGGTTTTTCTCTTTTTTGAAATAACTTTTATTATAATACAATTAACTTAATAATATACTACTCCAAAAAAATAGGATTAATATGAAAACTATCACTTTTATCGGTAATGGAAATATGGCATTAAGTATCGCTCAAGGCTTAAAAAATAACTATAAAATAGAAGTAGTTGGAAGAAGTTTAGAAAAACTACAAAAATTTGAAGATGCTCTTGGTGTAAAAATAGATAAATCTTTAATGGATGGTTATGATATGAGTGAAAAAACTATTTTACTTTGTGTTAAACCTGCTAATGTTGAAGAGATTTCAACTAAACTAATAGGAAATGCAAGAGTAATATTCTCAGTTTTAGCTGGAACAAAAGTAGAAAAATTAAGAGAATATTTAAAACCAAATGCTGTTGTGCGAACTATGCCAAATCTTGCAGCGAGTGTTCAAAAGTCTATGACAACATTAACTGGAGATATTGCGTTTAAAGATGAAGCTGAAGAGCTTTTAGGAGCTATTGGTTCTACTCGTTGGTTATCAAGTGAAAAAGAGATAGATATAGCAACGGCTTTAGCTGGAAGTGGTCCTGCTTATTTAGCTCTAATGGCTGAAGCACTTGCAGATGGTGCAGTAAAACAAGGTCTTAAACGTGATGATGCTATGGCTATTATGCGTGGTTTATTTGGTGGTTTTGGAGAGTTGATACAAGATATACACCCTGCTCTATTAAAAGATGGTGTTATGAGTCCAGGTGGAACTACTGCTGCTGGTTATGGTGCTTTAGAAGATGGAAATGTTCGTGCTTCTTGTATAAGTGCTGTGGAAAAAGCTTATAAAAAGGCTTTAGAGTTATAAAGTATAACTCTAAAAGGAGAACTAAAGTTTATAAAAACTTTAGTATCTCTTTTTCAATATCTTCTTTATCTATAATCGTTTTATAAACAATTTTTTTATCAAAAAGACCTTTAATCATTGAAGGAATTTCAAGTTTTGCCTCTTGAGAGATAGACTCTAACGCAACTATATCTTCAGCATCTACTTCACCCGTTAAGGCGTTTGCTATAACTGGAGAAAACTTTGTCCATTCAGCAGTTGAGTAAGCGATAGTTTTAATCTCTGGATTTGAGCAAGTTTCAAAAGATTTTAGACAAGTTGCAGTATGTGGGTCCATTAAGTAACCATCATTTTCAAATATATCTTTAATATACTTTTTACCCTCATCACCAGTACAACAATCAGCATCAAAAACTACTCTAAGAGTTGCAAGTTCATCAGAAGTTAAGGCATAGGCATTTTTATTTTCTAAATCTTCCATTAGTTCTCTAGTTCTCTCAAAACCAAACATATCAAAAAGAATTCTCTCAACATTTGAAGATTTTAAAATATCCATAGCTGGAGATGTTGTTCCTACTACTGAACACTCATTTAGGTTATATTGACCATCTTTAATAAGTTTAGTTAAAACATTATTTTCATTTGAAGAGATAATAATTTTTTCAACAGGAAGACCCATTTTTTTAGCATAGTAACCACCAAGAGCATTTCCAAAGTTTCCACTAGGAACATTAAGGTAAACTTTTTCGCCCATAGTTGTAGCACCTTGACGAACTAGCTCTAAATAACTATGAATATGGTAAATTATTTGAAAAATTATACGTCCAAAGTTTACAGAGTTTGCAGCTGAAAGAGATACATTTTTCTCTTTTAGTTCTGCTTTAAAACTCTCACTTGCAAGAAGTTGTTTAAGAGCATTTTGAGCATCATCAAAAACACCATGAATACCGATAACTTTTAAATTACTTGCATCTTCTGTTACCATCTGTAAACGCTGAACATCACTCGTTCCACCATCAGGATACAAACAAGCGACTTGTACATTTGCACGATTTTTAAATGTTTCTAAAGCAGCTGGACCCGTATCTCCACTTGTAGCAGCTAAAATAAGATAGTTTTGATTTAATTTTTGAGCGATAGATGAAAGAACAACACCAAAAGGTTGGAGTGCCATATCTTTAAACGCACGAGTTGGACCGTGGTAAAGTTCACTGACAAAAAGGTTTTCTTTTACTTTTACAACAGGAACAGGATTTGAAGCATCATCAAATTTATCATAAAGATTTAAAGCTTCATCAATTACCTCAGAGTCAATATCTATCTCAAAACGAGTTAGCATATCTTTTGCAAGTTCTTTATATGAAGAGTTAATATGTTTATTTAAGAACTCCTCTCCAAGTTGAGGAAGAGTTTCAGGTACATAAAGACCACCAAAAGAAGCGATTGGAGCAAGTATCGCTTGTGAGAATGTTACTGTTTTAGGTTTTGTTTTATCAAATCCACGAGTTTGTACAAAGTTCATATTTTTCTCTTTATTTTATTTTTGAAATTATATCAAAAATAAAATATCAAAGTAATTATTTAAAAATCCTAATAGGATTAATATGATAAGATTTTTGTGTTACTTCAAAGATAAGCTCATCATCAACACGACCGATAGCATAACCCTTTTTTATTTTAACACCCTTTTTTATATTATGATGAATTTTAGAAAGATTTGCATAGATAGTATGTAAACCATTTTTATGTTCTACAATCACAATATTATTTAAAACTGCGGTTTTATCTGCATAAATTACTTTACCATTAAAAACAGTTCTTACCTTAGCTTCTCTCTTTTTTGGTTTTAATGAGATAGATTCATTGAAGATTTTAAGACCATAAATAGGGTCTGTATATGTACCATATTTTTTAGTAATAGTATAAGAATCCAAAGGAGCTATTGTTTTACTTCCTTTATATTTTTTTGTTTTTACAGATTGGTAACTTGAAGCATGTTGTTTTACTTTTGGAAGGTTTGTATTACTTATTTTTTTTCTCTTTGCAAACGCTAATTTTCTTGCTTTTGCCTCTCTTGCTTTTTTAACTCTATCTACTTTAATAATATTTAATCCAATTAAAGTTTTTTTCAATGTATCTTTTTTTGCTAGGAGTTTTTTAAGTTGTTGCTTATAACTATCTCTATTTTTATTTAGTTTCTTTAAAGTCTTTTTATTTGCTTTTTGAACCGAAATAACATCCTTTTTTTTCATATCAATAGTATTAATACTTTTTTTAAGTACATTTCTATCTTTATTTAATAATTTAATATCACTTGAATTTGCATAAAAAATCTTATTTAACTCTTTGGCCTTCTTTTTAGAGGACTCTAACATACTTTTTAATATTTCAAACTCCATTATAGAGTTACTATCAGCTACTGGTTCTTCTTCAATGATAATTGACAATGTTATAGTTTGTGCAATAAAAAAAACAAGTTTTTCCTCTATTTTCATCTGTTTCATTTGAAGTTTTTTTTGTGAGGTATTTAATAAATCTAGTTTTTTATTATTTTTTTTATAACTTTTCTCTTTCTTTTTTAATTGCTGTTTGAGTTTTTTCAGATACCTAGCTTGTTTATTAACCTCTTCTCTTTGTCTCATAATAGCATCAGCAGTTTTTATCATCTTTTTATTTAAAAGAGAATAGTTTTTACTAAAACTATTTAATTTAGTATTTGTTTTATTTATTTTTTGATTAATATCATCTTTAATAGCAAAAAGAGAGGTGGTAAAAATTAATAATAGTAATAAACGTATCATACCTCTTCTTTATGCCCCATCACTATTAATGCTGCTAATATAGTTGCTAAAGTAACAGCTACTCCTAATAAATATAAGAAATCATTTAATGGATAAAAAACTGTTAAAGTGATACCTATATCGCTAAACTCGTGAAGTATCCATTTACTTGAAGAAAAATAAATAAATATTATAAATATTAAAATACTAGCAATTATAGCATCTGTAATAGCTAAACGAAATAGTATTCCTGAGCGAAGCCAAGATGGTGCACCAAATAAACGCATTATATTCATTCTTTCACTATGTTGAAATTGCCAAATTCGTAACTCTTTAATAATTAAAAGAGTTGTAACAATAAAAATGGAAATAGAAAAAACAGTAACAATATTTTTAAATAAAAGGAGTAGTTTGTATATGTTATCAAGATTATTAGTAAAAGTTTCAACTTTAATAATAGACTTATTTAACAAAAACTTTTGTGTCAATTTTTCAATTTCAGCAGGAGTAGGATAAATCTTTAATTTAATTTTGTAAAATTTTGGAAGTGTTAATTTTAGTAACTCTATATTTTTTTTACCTATTCCAGTATTTAACCTAGCAATTACTTCATCTGGAGCAAGTTCTGATACAGACTTCAGTAAACTATCTATATTTAATATATCTTGTTCATGTATAATTTTTTTACTAACAACAACAACTGAATAATTTTTTGAAAGATTTTCTTTATAAGAATCTATAGCTCTGTCAGTAATAACAAAAATTTGTAATGAAAAAAGAATACTCATTAATGCGATTACAAGTGATATATGATTTTTAATTGACTTCATCTATCCTCCCATATTCAATATGAAAATGTTTATAATCAATTTTCATTGTTTCTGGAATATGGTGAGTTACAACAATAACTGTTGTTTTTAACTGTGTAGTTGCACCCTCTAATAGATTCCAGATAAGTTCTGAAGAGTAATCATCAAGGTTACCTGTTGGCTCATCCGCTAAAATAAGTATAGGATTATGAGATAGTGCTCTTGCCATTGCAACACGCTGTTGCTCCCCACCACTTAACTCTTTAGGAAATTTACCCATTTGATGATTTAAACGAACATGTTTTAAAAGACTTTCTACTTGAGTATTTGTAACTGTTTTATCATAACCATTGATAATCAAAGGTAACATTATATTTTTTTCAATTGTCCACTCTTTAATAAGTTTATAATCTTGAAAAACAATTCCTATATGGCGTCTTAAAAAATTAAGTTTACTTGTACTAACACCCTTTAGTTCAACACCACCAACTACTAAACTTCCTGATTTTGCTTTTAATGAACCATACAAAGATTTTAAAAGAGTAGATTTACCACTACCACTTGCTCCTGTTATAAATACAAAGCTACCTGTATTAATCGAAAAGTTTGCTTTAT
This sequence comes from uncultured Sulfurimonas sp., assembly GCA_964642985.1. Lineage (GTDB taxonomy): Bacteria > Campylobacterota > Campylobacteria > Campylobacterales > Sulfurimonadaceae > Sulfurimonas. The sequence goes on along the minus strand of CAZXSD010000062.1, from coordinate 4,931 downwards.
TAATAATTACTTCATTATCAGAATAGGATAAAGATAAATTATTGGCAATAATCACTTTATCCATTAAAAACCTCATCTAAATATCTATGTGCTTTTAAGTTACTTTTAGATTTTAGTGGTAGAGTTGGATAATATTTAACTTGTTCACTTGTAAGAATAACATAAAGATGCTCAGGTCTATCAAAACTTCCCATAGAGAGACGTAACATCACTCCATCTTCTAGTTTATAAGCTCTCTCAAAATGGATAAAACCACTTTCAAACTTATGTGTAGTTCCATGAAGTGCTAATAATTTATCATTATCCAAAATAAATTTTGAAAACTCAAAACTACCATCTAACTCTAATATATCAGACTGCTCTTCATTTATCATAGTTACATCATAAATATTTTTTTCCATCTTTTTCCATCTATCTTCATACTTTGAACTTATCGCTATCTCTTTGTTTTTATTTATATTTAATACTGTTTTATTAAAAGCTATAAATGTTTCATAAGAATACGCATAATAGTTTTCACTATCTGTTCTTAATTCAAGTCGTCCATCTACTTTAAGTACACGTCTTGATTCTTCTATAAATGAAGTTGAGATAACACGTCTATGAGGTTTTTTATCCCAAGGAACTGGAAAATGTACATAAATTTTTTCTACTAAATTTGATGGCACTAACTCCATAAAAAGTCTTGCATCATAGTCTAGTACAAAAAGATTATCTAGTTTTTGAATACTTACTTGCTTTAAAACTTGTTCTATAGAGGGACGATGAATCTCTATACCTACAAATAAAATATCAGGATTATTAACTGCTTGATGAAGAAGATGTCGTCCAGAACCAAACCCAACCTCAATAGACATTTTTCTATCTATTGGAAAGTTAGATGCAAAAAAATCTATACTTTTTAAAGCACTTATCTCTTCTAAATGAATATTTTTTGCATTCTCAGGAACATTTGATGAGATAATATTTAACTCAGCTAACTTTGCATAAGTAAGTAAAGCCTTATGTACATTATATATAGATGCTGGTCGAGTTAATTTATCAGTTTTAAGTAAACTTCTTTCATCTTCATCTTTAACAAGTAAGAAAAAATCATCTTCATCTACTCTTACTGATATTAATTTTTCATTATCATGACTTGCATTATTTGCGATAAAGTTAAATGTTACATTATCTTGTGTTACAGGAAACTCTATTTTTTTAAACTCTTTAATATGTAAGTGTGGCATTATTTCTCATTTTATTTTATTTTTGTTTACTCTACAACAGAGATATTTAAGTCACTAACAACATCTATATCTTCAGCTTCTATAACAACTGCTTTTTGGATAACTTTATCTAATGGAACTATTACTTCTACTTCATTACTATATTTTGAGGCGATAGAATCTTTATCTATTGCATATACTTTATAGAAATAACTATTTCCTTTTGAAATTTTTGTATCTGTAAAACTATGAGTTGTAATATTACTAAAAAGTTCTTTAACTTCGTTAAACCAACCCTCTTTTTTTATTTTTACAACTGTATATTTTTGTGTTCTACTATCTAAATTATCCCAAGATATTTCGATTTTATTATTAGAAAACTTTGATTTTACAATATGTGGTGTTTTAGGCTTAGGTATTGTCATTCCTAAAACTGTATTTTTTTTATATTTACTCTCTAAACCATCAACATCAACAGCACTGACTCTATAAAAGAATTTTTTACCATCTTCTTTAATTATATCTGTATAAGAGTTTTTATAAAGTGTTCCTATAAGCTGATAATCATTACTATCAACATTTTGAGATCTATAAAGATAATACTGATTAAAATACTTAGAATTTGACTTCTTCCAAGTTAATTTTATTTTTTTAGCTAAACTTTTAGTAGCTTGAAGATTGTCAATTTTTAAAGGTATCTCTCTTGTATTTACATTTACAACAGTGCTTGGAGTTGAAACAATATTATCAAATGTTATAACTTTTACTCTATAGTTGTAGATATTATTATCTTCTAAATCTTTATCAATAAACTCAGCATTTAAACGCCCATCTATTCTTCCTACCTCTTTATACTCTTTCTCTTTAGCTAATTTTCTTTCAATAATATAACTTTTAACTTTTTCATTGATATGTGGTCTCCATAAAAGCTTAGCACTTCTAGGCATACCAGTAATACTATAAATCCAAGTTACAGAGTTTAAAACATCAAGAGATTTAATATTGATAGGTTTACTTGATTGTGACTGAGCATCTTTAGAAAATGTTTTAAAAGTATAGTTATATTTACTATTTGGTTTAATATTATAATCTACATAATGTGTTGCAAATCTATTGTTTATAGTTGCATAATATTTAGATTGTTTATAAATATTTACACCCTCAACATCAGAGTTATTTAAACTTTTCCATTCAAATGCTACTGCATTCATATCAGAAAAAACTCCATTAGGAGTTAATTCTACGATAGGAAGAGTTACATCTATTTTTAACTCTTTTTTTACTTTAGGTGTTTTAGTACAACCACTAAACGTCAGTAATAAAACTGTTGATAATGTAGTTAGTATCTGTAACTTCATCTAACTTCTCCAGATCAAATTTTTTCTCTAAATAATCTTGCATAGTAGTATCAAATCCAGCTTTGAAAAATAGTTTTTCTTTTGTTCTTGGATGGATAAAATAGATTGAAAAAGCGTGTAATAATATTCTATCTGATTTTTCATCTCTTGGTGTAAGGGCATAAATATGATCACCGATAATATGACGATTCATACTCTCTAAATGAACTCTAATTTGATGTGTTCTTCCTGTAAAAAGTTTACAAGCTATCAACTGATTTTTTTCATCTGTAGATATAGCTAACTGTTTAAACATAGTTTTAGCATATTTACCAGTTTCAACACAAGCCATTTTAAGTCTATTGTTTGCACTACGCCCTATATTTTTTTCGATTGTTGTAATATCTTCTTTTAAAGCTGGATTAATTACAGCGATATAGTAACGTCCCATACTTTTATCTTGAAGTTGTTGTGATAAAAACTCATGTGCTTCATTCGTTTTAGCAACAACCATAGCCCCACTAGTACCTTTATCAAGTCTATGAACTATTCCGTGACGCTCCTCTCCACTAATAGTAGAAAGACGTATCCCTTTATGTTTTAACCAATCAACCAAAGTAGCATCTTTTACACTAGGAGCTGGATGAACAGTTACTCCACTTGGTTTATTTATAACTAAAATATCATCATCTTCAAAAAGAATTTCAACATCAAAATCAACTTCAAGAGCTTTTGCCTCTTTTGCTTTAGGAAATTCAACTTTAATATATTGTCCAACTTTTAACTTTACACCAGGTCTTTTGACCTCTTTGTTATCAACATAAACACAACCTAGCTTAATAAGCTGAGCAATTTGAGAACGTGTTTGTCCTATTTTTGAAGCTAAAAACAGATCTAAGCGTTCTACTTTTTCACAACTATAAGTTTCGATTTCATTCATTTAATTAACCTTTATGTTACAATTCTATTATTTTTTTATGGAGTTACAAATTTGTGGAGATTTGATAAACGTATTTTAGCACAATTTGACTTCTTTTCTATTATTTTAATAATACCTTTGGTAATTACTTCCCATTGGCTTATTTCAGAAGTTGTCCCTGCACTTGCTCAAAAACAGACTGCTTATGTTGGCATCGCATTTTTTACATTCTTTTTTATTTTTATATTACCTATTAGACGGATGAGTTATCTTATTCCTTTAATCTATTGGTTAAACATTTTACTTTTATTAGCTGTAGAGTTTTTTGGACATGCACGACTTGGTGCTCAAAGATGGATAGATATACCTTTTGTAAATGCAACTATGCAACCATCTGAGTTTGTAAAACCAGCACTTATTTTAATGTTAGCCTATTTAATAAACAAAGACCCTCCTCCTATAAATGGATACAGAATTAAACAGTTTTCAAAAATAAGTTTTTATATTCTAGTACCCTTTATTTTAATAGCTAAAGAACCAGACTTAGGAACAGCATTAGTTTTACTTTTTATAGGTTATAGTGTTTTATTTGTAATTGGAGTTTATTGGAAAATATGGGCTACTATTATTATTACTATTTTACTTTTATCTCCTTTAGCCTATAAATTTATGCTTCATGATTATCAAAAAGTTCGTATAAATGATTTTTTAAGTGAAAAACCATCTTACCATGTTCAACAGTCTATTATCGCTATCGGTTCTGGTGGTTTGACAGGTAAAAGTAAAGATGAAGCGACTCAAACTCAGATGAAATTTTTACCTATTGCTACAAGTGATTTTATTTTTGCTTTTTTAGTAGAACGTACAGGATTCCTTGGTGGTTTAGCCATCATCTCTATCTATATAATGCTAATTCTACATCTTCTTAGTTTAAGCTATTACAATAAAGATTATTTTATAAAAGTAGTCACTATAGCTATCTCATTTATGATTTTTATATATATGGGTGTTAATATATCTATGACGATAGGTTATGCTCCTGTAGTGGGTGTTCCACTACCAATGTTTAGTTATGGTGGTAGTAGTTTTATAAACTTTATAATTTTATTTGCTATTATGCAAAATTTAATAACCTTTCGTTATCGAGATATGTATGATAAAAGTGGTACAAAAAGTTTTTTATAAAAATATAAAGAACAGTTTTGCTACAACCTAATAAATAGATAAAAAAAGGATTAACACCTCAAGAGCTTAGAGAGTTTATATACAGTATATTATATGTTAAAGTTTTATGATTTTTTATTTAAAAAGGAGTGGCGCGGTGGAAGGGACTCGAACCCTCGACACCCTGCGTGACAGGCAGGTACTCTAACCAACTGAGCTACCACCGCGCATATATTGAAAAGTATTTTAAATGGTGGGCATTACAAGACTCGAACTTGTGACATCTACCTTGTAAGGGTAGCG
>CAZXSD010000061.1:0-11027 GCA_964642985.1 uncultured Sulfurimonas sp. | reverse complement strand
GACACACTGATTTTCAGTCAGTTGCTCTACCGACTGAGCTAATTGGCCATCTCTTTAAAGATAGCCGAATTATAGCCACGCAATACTTTTATTTAGCTTAAAGAGGAAACTTTATCTTTAAAGATATTCCCACGCTCCGCATAAGAGCTAAACTCATCTAAACTTGAAGCGGAAGGAGAGAGTATAGCTATCTCCTCCTGTTCTAAATTAGTATCAATTTTTTCAATAGCATCTAAAAGATTAATACATTTTTCAAATCTAATCTTAAACTCTTTGGCTAAACTAGATAATCTCTCTTTATTAGTTCCTATATTATAAATTTTTACCTCAACAGTTTGTAAGAATTCAAAGAGTTGCGTTAAATCAACACCTTTATCATCTCCACCAAGTATAAGATGGATAGAAGAGTTTTTATATCTATTAAGAACAGCTATTGTCGCATCAAGATTTGTAGCTTTTGTATCATTAACCCATAATCTATTTTTAAAATCTCTTAACTCCTCTTGACGATGTGCATCAAGAGTAAAGGAGTTTATTTTTTGATAATCAACTCTATCAAATAAGATTTTATCTACACTCATAGCTAAAAGTGCATCGATTAAAAAAGCACCTTTAAATTTTACCTCTTCTATATCTATCTCAAATCTATCTGATAACTCTTTTTCATCTTTATAGGTAATAACATAAGCATCAGTTTGTATATCTTTATACTCATAAGGGATAACAGCTATCTCTCCCTCTTTCATCATAGTAATAGGTTTGAGTTTAGATTTTATATACTCCTCCATATCTCCGTGCCAACTAAGATGGTCGGGAGAGAGTGGAAGTAATATATAGATATTTGGTTTAGCGATATTTGTATAGTGCATAGTAAAAGAGCTTGTTTCTAAAATCCAAATCTCTTTATCTTGATTTAACTCTGCAAGTGGTGTTCCAATATTTCCACCCTCAAGAGAACCTTTATCTTTTAGAAGATGTTGCATCATTTGTGTTGTAGTTGTTTTACCATTTGTTCCACTAATCCAAACTTTTAATGGCTTAGTATCACTAAAATAATCATATTCACTTATAAGATTTTTAGCTTTTTGTATTAAGGGATTAAATGGAGGAATACCGGGAGAGGGTATCTCTAAATCTGAGTAATCTGAATTAAATTCACTTGATGGCTTTATCATAAAGCCATTTTCATCACGAAAAGGTTTAGTACATTTATCATCATAAAATATTGCAGTTGGAACTAACTTTGCGATAGCCTTTGTTGTTCCACCATAACCAAATAAAGATACTCTTTTCATCAACGTATCTTTAAACTAATAAGAGCAACTAAATTTGATAAAATTGCTATAATCCAAAAACGAACAATTATTTTATTTTCATGCCAATTTTTCATCTCAAAATGATGATGAATAGGTGCCATTAAAAAAACTCTTTTTTTACGGAGTTTATAAGAACCTACTTGAACTATTACAGAGAGTGTTTCAATAACAAAAATAGAACCAATAAGAAGCAATAAAATTTCACTTTTTGAGATAACAGCAAGGTAACCCAAAAATGCACCAATAGTTAAAGAACCACTATCTCCCATAAACACTTCAGCAGGATGAGAATTAAACCATAAAAATCCAGTTAATGCACCGATAAGTGCGGCTGCAACTATGGCAACTTCACCAATATTAAAACTAGGCATAAGTAAATAGGAACTTAAATTTACATTTCCTATTACATAAATAATAATACTAAAAGATGTCAATGCTGCGATAGAAGGAACAGTTGCTAATCCATCAAGACCATCAGTAAGATTTACAGCATTAGATGTAGAGATAATAACTAATATCCAAAAGATAATAGAATAAAAGCCCATATCTAAAACAGGTGTTTTAAGAAAAGGGACGTAAAGCTCTGTATTGAAATCTGCTAGAAAAAATAAAAATAGTGATATAACCAAAGATGCACCTATCTGTAATGCAAGTTTTGTTCTCGCTTTTAAACCCGCAAGATTTTCATTTTTTTTTATCTTTGCATAATCATCTTGAAAACCGATAAGTGTAAATAACACTAATGTGATTAATGCACCAATAGCATAAATATTTGAAAATTTTACAGTTAATAAAGAGGCAAAAATTGTTGCACTTATAAATACTATACCACCCATAGTTGGTGTTGAAGCTTTCTCTTTATGTCTTTGAGGAGCCCATTCGTTTATAGGTTGAACACTTGAAGTTCTTTGCGCCCATTTTATAAATAGAGGCATTAGAAAAAGAGTGAAGAAAAGAGCGATGAAAAAAGCTATACCACCTCGAATAGAGATATAGCCAAGTAGATTAATATCTAAAATATTATGTAACCAATAAAGCAATTTTTATCCTAAAATTGAATTTGTATTTATGAACTAAAAGTGACATTATAGTACAATCTTGAAAATCTTTCTTTATAAAAGGAACTAAATATGAGTAAAAAAACTGTATTAGTAATAACTGATGGTATTGGCTTTAGTGCAAATACTGAATATAACGCATTTTATAATGCAACTAAACCAACTTATGACAAACTTTTTAAAGAGACACCTCACTCACTAATAGATACTTCTGGTTTAAGTGTTGGTCTTCCAGAGGGTCAGATGGGTAATTCAGAAGTGGGTCATATGAGCATCGGAAGTGGGAGAGTTTTGTATCAAGATTTAGTGAAAATTTCACTTGCTCTTTCTGAAAATACTTTAGAAGATAATGAAGTTTTACAAACACTTTTAAACTCTTCAGATAGACTACACTTAATTGGTCTTTTAAGTGATGGTGGTGTTCATTCTCATATAGACCATTTTATGGGTATTGCAGATATTGCATCTAAAAATGGTAAAAAAGTATTTTTACACCTTATAACAGACGGAAGAGATGTGTCTCCAACCTCTGCACAAAAATATCTTTCTAAAGTTGAAGAACATCTTAATGAAAATGTAACGATAGCTACTATCTCAGGACGTTTCTACTCTATGGATAGAGACAATCGTTGGGAAAGAGTGGAACGTGGATATAATGCTATTGTAGATGCTACTCCAAAAACTGATTGGGAACCACATGGATATGTTGGTCACTCCTATGCACAAGGTGAAACAGACGAGTTTATTGAACCTACTGCATTTGAAGGTTATGATGGAATGCAAGATAAAGATAGTGTTTTAACTATCAACTATCGTAGTGATAGAATGAGAGAGATGGTTACTGCATTAGGAGATGAAAGTTTTGAGGGTTTCCCTAAACATCACATAAACCTAAATATTGTAACTATTACAGAATACGATAAATCTTTTAACTATCCTGTAATGTTTAGAAAAGAGTCTCCAAAAAATACTCTTGCAGAAGTTATCGCAAAAAATGGTTTAAGACAACTTCATACTGCTGAGACTGAAAAATATGCTCATGTAACTTTTTTCTTAAATGGTGGAATAGATGAGCCTTATGAGAATGAGACACGTGTTTTAATCCCTTCACCAGATGTAAAAACTTACGATATGCAACCAGAGATGAATGCACAAAAGGTTGGAACTGCTGTTTTAAAAGCTATGGATGATAGAAATGACTTTGTTGTTGTGAACTTTGCAAATGGAGATATGGTTGGTCATACTGGCGATTTTGAAGCTGCAAAAATAGCAGTTACAACAGTGGATGAGCAATTAGATAAAATTATTGCTAAAGCAAAAAAGAATAACTATTCAGTAGTTATCACATCTGACCATGGAAATTGTGAAGAGATGAGAGATACTGAAGGTAATATTTTAACAAACCATACAGTAGGAAAAGTGTGGTGTTTTGTTATAGCTGATGGCGTTACAAAAGTTGAAGCTGGTGGATTAAACAATATCGCTCCAACTGTTCTTAAACTTATGGATATAGAGATTCCAACTGAAATGGATCATAGTTTAATTTAAGTGGAAAAATACAATTTTGAATTCTCTGTAGAACGACAAGATACCAATGCAGAGAAATACACTTTAAGAGAAGAGCTTTTTGGTACAAAAGATATAGAACCAGTATGGGTTGCAGATATGGATATAGATACTCCATCCTTTGTACTTAATTCTGTTTCTAAACGTCTTAAACATCCTATTCTAGGATATGAAGAGATGCCAGACTCTGCTTTTGAGGCTCAAATAAAGTGGATGAAAGATAAACATCAGATAGAGTTTCAAAGAGAGGATTTAATTTACTCTCATTCTGTTGTTGCATCTATGAGTGTTGCTATTGAAGCTTTTAGTAATGAAGGGGATAAAGTTATTGTTCAAACTCCTGTTTATCCTCCTTTTTTTCATAGTGTTGCTAAACATAAAAGAACTCTTTTAAAAAATCCATTAAAACAAGATAATAAGGGTATTTATAGATTTGATATAGATGATTTAAAATCAAAAATAGATAAAGATACAAAACTTCTACTTCTTTGTTCTCCTCATAATCCTGTTGGACGTGTTTGGAAAAGAGAAGAGTTAGAAGAGATTTTAGAGATTTGTTTAGAGAATAATATAGTTGTTTTTAGTGATGAAATTCATTCTGATTTAGTATATGAACCAAATAAACATATCCCCTTTTCATCTTTAAACAATCAAGCAAGAGATATAACAGTTACGGCAATAGGTGTTGGAAAGACGTTTAATATGGCAGGATTTGCTATAAGTAGTGTTGCTATTACAAATAAAATATTAAGAGATAGGTTTGTAGAGGTTTATCAACGTATACATTTTGCAGAGGGTACAGTTTTATCTCATGTAGCATTTGAGTCTGCCTATAAAGATGGTACTGAATGGTTAGAACAACTCAAAATTCATCTTTATAACAACTATATAATGCTTCAAAAACTTTGTTTAAAGTATCCTTCACTTATTAAAATTACTCCTATTGAAGCTACTTATTTGGCTTGGTTAGATTGTAGAGGAATGAAGTTACGAGATAAACTTCTTCGTGAATTTTTTATTAAAGATGCAAAATTAGGACTTAATGCTGGTATAGCATTTGGAAGAGAGGGAAGTGGATTTATGCGCTTGAATTTTGCTGTATCATCTGCTAAAATGCTGAAAATAATGAAGTTACTTGATAAAGCTTTAAAAAACCAAATAAGGATAGATTAATGATAAGAATAAATTGGGATGAGTTTAAAGTATATAAGGCTCATCAAACACAAAAAACAGATAACTTTGAGATACTCTTAGATTTTATTAAAAGCTATTACAGTATGCACAACCCTATTGATCTATTTGAATCTCTTAATGCTGATGGTCTGGCGAAGATGATGTTAGAAAAACGAAATCTTGAAAGTGCTGAAGATTTAGAAGAGTATCTTTTTCAATCACGTCATTGAGTTTAGAACTTGATAAGATAGGTTCATTTTTAGGGGAACATCATGTAATGAGTCTAGCAACAACAGATTTTTCAGATATGAGTGTTTGTTCTCTTTTTTATATATACTCTAAAGATAAAAACTCTTTTATCATTGCTAGTAGTTATGATACTACACATATTAAACATATCCTTAAAAATTCTAATGTTGCTGGAAATATTTTACTTGAAACAGATACTATTGGAAAGATACAGGGTGTGCAGTTTAAAGCAAGAGTAAAACTATTAGAAGATACCAAACTTAAAGCTCTTTATTTTAAAAAGTTTCCCTATGCTTTAGCTATGTTACCTCATTTGTGGCAACTAGAAGTTACTCATTTTAAGATGACAGATAACTCTTTAGGATTTGGAAGAAAAATTATTTTAGATTTTAAATAACTTTTCTTCCTCTACAACTTCACTTTGAGGTTCTGATATATAATAGCCTTGAAGAAAATCAACATCTACTGTTAATAGCTTATTATAAACCTCTTTAGAGTGAACAAACTCAGCGATAGTCTTCATATTGGCTTCATTAGCAAAGTTTATAATACTTTTTACAACTTTAAAATCTTTTTCGTTCGTATCTATATTTTTGATTAAAGAACCATCTATTTTCAGATAATTTGCTTCAATATCAAGAATAGTTCTAAAATTAGCATAACCACTCCCAAAATCATCTATCGAAATTTTAGAGCCTAAACTATGAATAAGATTTATCTTCTTTTTAAATAGTTTTATATCTGTAATCTCATCACTCTCTAAAATTTCAAAACTTACTCTTGACGCTAAATCTCTATTTTCTTTTAAGGCAGTAACGATACTATTTTCAATATCATTATTTATTAAATCAGAAAAATTTAGATTTATACTTACAGATTTTGTACTATTTTTAAACTTATCCAATACTAAACTTAAAATTCGTTGTGTAAGTTTATAATGAATATTTGTATGTTTAAGTCCTGGTAAAAATTCAAAAGGCGAAATAATACTACCATCACTATCTATAATTCTAACTAATGCTTCATACTTATATATTTTATTCGTTTTATAATCAAATATTGGCTGATAATAACATACAACACGATTTTCAGCTAGTGCTTGTTTTACATAGTTTATATCTTTTGAATGAACAATAGTTCTAAGTTTTTCATCAAAGGAAACAACTCTATTTCGTCCTTCACTTTTTGCTATATATAACATCTTATCTGCTACTTTGATAGCTTCATTCATATTTTTTTCTAAAACAGGGTTTTCGTGAATACCTATCGAAACTTGCATCTTTATATCATTATTATCAAATTGAAAAAGATGAGAAGAGATATTTTCTATAATACTCTCACAAACTTGAAGTGATGAAATATTAGTTTCATCTTTATATATAAAAAGAAGAAACTCCTCTCCACCATATCGGATTAAAATATCATTATTGCCTATTGACTTTTTAAAAATTTTACTACTTTGAGCTAAAATAAAATCTCCTGTTTTATGTCCATAAGTATCATTTATATTTTTAAATCTATCTAGGTCTAACATAGCAAGACTATAATTTTCAAGCTGTAAACTTGGAATTATCTCTTGAAGGTAGTTTCTATTATAAAGTTGTGTTAATGGGTCTGTAAAAATTCTTTTTCTTGTCATAAAATAGTAAAAAACTTGAACTACAAGTAAAATAATAAATAAAAAAATAAAGATTATTAGCATAATAAAAAATGTTTCTAAAGGTGAGATAAGTTCTAATATTATATGCTGTATCTTTGTTGTTAAATCAACACTTAAAATAGCTATTACATTACCATTACTTTTTATTGGATAAAGGTAAGTTAAAAATAGATTTTCCATATTTTTTTGTTTTATAATCTGTACTGATGATGTTTCATAAAGCTTTTTATATTTTTCATCTGTTACATCAAATTTTTGATAAAAATTAGCCTTATCAATTTTTGACGCATCAAGTAAGAATCTAAATCTATCTTTATCATCTTTATAAAGAAGATAAAGATATTTTATTGTTGGTGTTAATAATAAAGATAAGTGTTTTTCATACTCTTGTCTAATTTCATTATCTGAAAATAGTTTTACAAGTTCCTTTGAATCTGTAATATTATTATCTCTAACTATATTATTTTCTATATTTTTAAAAATATACTCTATATTTTTAAGCTTATTTCGTTCAATTTTTGAAAATATTTCTTCTTGAGATTGTTGAATATAATTGTAAATATATATAAAAAATATACCTAAACTTAATAAAAATAATAATAAAAATATCTCTTTTTTCTTTACCATACTCTATCCTCTAAATATGATTCTAAATCTTTTGATATAGAGATAGACTGTGACTTTAATCTCGGTTCAATAAAAACAATATTTGGTCGTCCCTTTTTCCAAAACAGCGCACCAAAACTTTTTTTAATAGTAGATAAAAGATTATAATTTAAGACAAATATTTTTTTAGATAAACATTCCTCTTTTAGATTTTTATTTTTTTCTAATATAATCAGTGTAGAATTTATACATTTATAAGATGTTTCTATATTATTTTGTTTTTTTAATACAGATAATAAACTATTATTATCACTCCACACTACAATCTTTTCTTGTAATGTTATCCCCTTTACTATCGTTTCTAAAATACGAACTTTATGAGTATTTACACTATTATTTGAAGCTAGAAGTAGTTGTATTGCCATTATTAATATAAGTAAAGTTTTCATCTAAAAAGTATACTCCAAACTCATAATTGTGCGTCTTTGGATAGCTGGAACTTTTACTAAACCTTCTGCATCTATTAATGTTTCACTTGCCTTGTCAAAAATATTTTCTGCTTTTACTTTGATTTCCATAGCTTTGTTTACAGGATAAGATACTGTAACCGTATAGTCATAACCATTATCTATATGAACATATCCTAAACCGTAATCTACATCATAGGCTTTTCTATATGTAAATTCATTATATATAGAAAATTTTCCAATACTATTAAAAGATTGAATTAACATTCCAGAAGCAGGAGAAGAGTAAGATTCTTTAAACACTTTAAAATACTCTACGACTATCTTATTATCAAGATTAAAATGATGTTCCCCTCTAATATAGATACGATTAAAATATTGATTATCTTCTAAATTAATATATTTTCTTTGAATTTTGTCAAATCCAAGAGCATCTTTTACAATCTTACCTCCATATCCAAAAACAATTCTATTTTTATCTTTTTTATATTCAAGTTCAGCTAAAGCCATATCTATATGAACAGCATTAAGTTCTGGATTTGGATTGTAAACAATAGGTGTAAATGTTGTTTGCAACATATTTGGATAAAGATATCGTCTTATGAAAAAAAACTTACCACTCCAATTATCATTAAAAAGGGAAATATAACTAGCACGAAGAGCATATTCAGATGATTCTTTTGAGAAACTATTTTTATAATAATCAAACTTAGCACTCAAGGCAAAGAGATTATCTTTATTAAGATTATAAAGTTCCTCAAAATAAATCATATATATATCTAATTTTTTTGGACCAATTATCGGTACTATATTCTCTACTTTATATCTTTCTATATTCAGTTTATTTTGCTGAAACTCTATTCCCATTAAAAAATCATGATTTTCATACACTATTTTTTTTCGTAAATCAATTTTATATGTATGTGATTTTATATCAACATCAACATCTTTTATTTTTTGAGGACCAATACCTATAGCATCACTATTTATAAACATTTTTCTTTCACTCGATACCGATGCAGATAAAGTTATATCTGAGTTAAAATGTTTTCTAACATCTATATAAGCATAATCTCGTTGGCTTTCATCTCCAAGAGGTGCTTGTCCTAAACCATTAAATATATCACTAGAGGCACTTATAAAATCGGTAACAATCTCAAAATCATCTTTTCTTGATATTTTAAAATGTGCTTGATAATCTTTTGAATCTCGTGACAATTCTTGTTGATTTCTTTCATATTTATCATAATTGATTTTCTTTGCATTAGCATAAAAAAGATATTCATAATCTTTAAATATTCCTGCATGAACACCTCTTACATTTAGACTCAACTTAGAATCTGTAGCTAATTCAACAGAACTACTATTTTCTCTCGTTGGGTCTTTAGAGTAAAGTCTTATAACCATAGACCCTGGAGAATTTCCAAAAGCGATAGAACTTGCACCTTGATATATTTCAATATGGTCTACAAAATATATATTCATATCTCCATATATATCAAGTGCATTTCCCTGTGCAACAGTTGTCACTTCAAAATTATCTATATAAAGTTTTACAGGAGGTAAAGCACTTTTACCCTGTCCTGATAATTGAAGTTTAAACACTCCAATAGCATGAGTTTGAAGAGTATAAGCACGTACTGTTTTTAAAATATCTTTTAAACTAAAAACCTGCATTTTTTCTATATCTTCACGTGAATAGATAAGTAAAAAACCAGCACTCTCTTTTTTTGTCTTTTTATAGAGTGATGCTGAATCTTCATACTCTTTTAATAAATCATCAAGCTTTAACTCTTGAGCGGATAATACTAAGAAAAAAACTAATATTATAAGAACTATTTTCACACTCACTCCTCAATTTTTAAATATTATATAAAGTCTTTTTATTATACCAAATTATTTAATATTTACATCTGTTAAAACGATACAAAACAGCACTTCTTTATTTTTATTATGAAGAAGAGTAATAGCTTGATTTAATGTAGAACCAGTAGTTATAATATCATCTACTAAAATAATAGACTTTTCACTAAATTCCAAGAGTTCAAAGTTTCGAGGATTATTTAAACGAAACTCTTTTGTTTGTCCCGAATAGGTAACACTACTTGTAGCTCTTAATTTAGAATATATCGGCTTAATAGATTTACTTTTTAAAGAGTGGTTTAAAATTGCAGTATGAGAGTATTTATCTTTAGGATTATCATCAATAGCGATAGAGATTATCTTTTTTATATAGTTGAAATTTTGAGCAAATATTTTAAATGAATTTTGGGCAAGAATTTTATAAAAATAATACCCAATATCGGTATGTTTAGTATGCAATAAATCTTTAATCTCTTCATATTTATAAAAAGAGATGACTTCTATATTATTGTCTAGTTTTCGTTTATAAATTGAGGGTGTTAAATAAGTTATTTGACAACTTTTACAGATATGTGTGAAAGATAAACTTTCACACAATAAACATCTCATAAAAAGAGTTTAATCCATTTTAAGAACAGACATAAATGCCTCTTGAGGAAGTTGAACCCTACCGATAGACTTCATACGTTTCTTACCAGCTTTTTGTTTCTCTAAAAGTTTACGTTTACGAGTAATATCTCCACCATAACATTTAGCAGTAACATTCTTACCCATAGATTTTACAGTTTCACGAGCGATAATTTGAGAACCTAAAGATGCTTGAACAGCAACCTCAAAAAGTTGTCTAGGAATTTGCTCTTTCATATTTTTAACAAGAACACGACCACGTGATAGTGCTTGATTACGAGGAACTACGATACTAAGTGCATCAACTGCTTCTCCAGATACTTTAATATCAAGTTTAACAAGGTCTCCAACTTTAAATCCAATAGGCTCATAATCAAATGACGCATACCCTTTTGAGATAGATTTTAAAGTATCGTAAAAATCCATAACTATCTCATTCATA
>CAZXSD010000060.1:0-11291 GCA_964642985.1 uncultured Sulfurimonas sp. | reverse complement strand
CATGAAGTCAACTTTTGCTTCACAATATTTACAATATCTTTTTTTGTATTTTCTTTTTTCTGACATGTTTATTTCCTTATTGTTATCTATTTTTTAAAATGGAATTTCATCTTCATCGATGTCTATTGTTGGTATTTCGCTAGCACTTGGCATACTACGACTTTGGCTTTGAGCTTGGTTATTTTGGCTTGGTTGTTGCTGTTGATAACTTTGCTGAGGCTCATTTTGTCCATAGTTTTGTTGCTGCTGTTGTTGTACAGGTTGTTGATATGATTGTTGCTGACCCTGTTGAGGATAACTATTTTGATTCATATTATTATTATCGCCCATAGGAGGATTGTTATTATAAGAACCTTGAGAGTTATTATCTCCTTTAGAATCTAACATCTGCATAGTAGCTACTGTAACACCATGTTTAGATCTTTTTTGTCCATTTTGGTCTACCCATTGATCAAGCTTTAATCTACCCTCTACAAGAATTTTACTTCCTTTACGAAGGTATTGGTTAGCAACTTCAGCACTTCTTCCGAAAAAAGTAAGATCTACAAAACATACTTCCTCTTTTTTTTCACCATTAACAGTGAATTTATGGCTTGTAGCGATTGCTGTACTAGCTATCCCCATTCCACCTTGAGAGTATCTAAGTTCGATATCACGTGTTAGGTTACCAACTAAAATTATTTTATTGAACATGAGTCTTCCTTAATTCTTTTGCTAATTACTCAGCTACTGCTTCAGTTGCTGGAACATCTTCTGCTACTGGAGCTTCTTCTGCTGGAGTTTCTACTTTTGGAGCAGAAGCTTTTTTAGCTTTTTCAACTAAATTATTCCATGCTTTGATTTCACGGTTAGTATCGTATTTGATAGTAACAAAACGAAGTAAGTCTTCATTAATACGAAAACGTCTTTCAATTTCAGAAATTGCAGATGGAGCAATTGTTGAATAGATAACATGGTAAAAACCACGCTCATTTTTTTCAATAGGGTAAGCTAATTTTCTCATTCCCATTGCTGTTGTTGCAGCGATTTCGCCACCATTTGAAGTAATAATTTCTTCGATAGCTTTAATGCTAGCTTGAATCTCTTCTGCTGTAAATGTAGGTTTTACTATTACTAGGTTTTCGTAGTTTCTCATATAATATGATCTCCTCTTGGTATATGTCATTAAATGACGATTGTTTCCCTTTCGGCTTTAAAAATATATCACTTATAATAAATGATACAAAGAGAAAGGAACTGGGTATTATATAAAAATAATACTTAAATTTTAATGTAAAGTAGAAAAATAATGCTATCTTTTTTACTTTTATAGGATATAGTTACAAAAATCTAAGATAAAAGAAGTGTATTAATATATGTCAAGAAGAAAGAGAAAAGAGAAAAAGACAGTTTCAACACCAAAAGTAGATATTAAACCCCAATCTAAAACTAATATCAAATTGTATTTGTTGGGTGCAATACCATTTTTTATACTAGTTTTCTTTAGTGGATATTATTTTGGTTATAACTCTGCATTAAATGAACAAAGTTTTTTAGCTAAACAAAAAATAGTAGAAGATAAAAAAGCTACAAAAGATTTAATTAGTGAAAATAAAAAACGTTTAGAAGTTTTACAAGAGATAGAGTTAGTGGAAATTGTTGAAAAAGTAGCAGTTATTAAAAAAACTACAGAAGTTGAAGATACTAGTATTAATAGTAAATTGAAAGAGATTTTACACAATGAGGTAAAAGCATATACATCTGCATCACATGAGTTTGATGATAAAGTAAATATACCACCTAAAAGTATAGAAAGAAAAATTCAGATAGTAGAATCCAAATCAAAACCAAAGTTAGCCATTATTATAGATGATGTTTGTACTAAATCTCAGATAAAAGTTATTAAAAATTTAGGAATTCCTATTACTATGTCTTTTTTACCTCCAAGTAAAGCAAGACCAAATTCTGCAAAGTTAGCTTTTAAAGAGGATTTTTATATGGTGCATCTTCCAATGGAAGCGCAACATTTTACAGCTGAAGAGCCATTAACATTACGAGTAAAAGATTCTCAGAAAAAGATTTCATCTCGTATAACAGAGCTTAAAAAACTATTTCCAAGAGTCAAGTATATAAACAATCATACTGGAAGTAAATTTACATCTGATGAGATAGCTATGAATAAATTGATTTTGTCTTTAAATAAAAATAAGATAAACTTTATAGATAGTAGAACAACAGCAAAAACCAAAGCACCTAAAGTTCTTAAAAAGTTTGGAAAAAAATATATAGCGAGAGATATATTTTTAGATAATAAAAATGAGAAGCAATATATTGTAGAACAAATTAAAAAAGCTATTAAAATAGCTAAAAAATATGGTAGTGCTATCGCTATCGGTCATCCTCACTCTAAAACAATGTTGGCTTTACTTGATTCAAAAGAGCTTTTTAAAGATGTTAAATTAGTTCTTATAGATAAAATATATTAAGATATGAATAAAGTAAATGAAGTAGTTAAAGAGTTAGAGGATATGAAAAAATATCCTCAAGAGCTTTTTTATGAGGGTAATTTAGACCTTTTAAAAAGAAAAAAAATTGCGATAGTTGGAACCAGAAAACCAAGTAAATATTCGAGATTAATGATACAAAATATTGCATCAGCACTTTCAAATGCAGGTATCTGTATAGTAAGTGGTGGTGCTATGGGTATAGATGCTATTGCTCATAATGGGGCAGGTTCTACAAATACGATAGCTGTTTTACCTTGTGGAATAGATATTAAGTATCCAGTAGTAAATAAAAATTTATTAGCTAATATTGGCTCAAAAGGTCTGTTACTTAGTCAATTTCAGTATGGTGCAACTGCTAGACCATATAGCTTTGTTGTTAGAAATGAAGTTGTTGTTGCTCTAGGGGATGTTTTAATCGTTGGAGAAGCTGAACTAAATAGTGGTAGTATGAGAAGTGTAGAGTTTGCATTAAAGATGGGAAAAGAGATATTTGTTCTTCCTCAAAGAGTTGGTGAAAGTAGTGCTACAAATAAACTTTTACAAGAGGGTAAAGCAAAAGCTATTTATGATATAGATGAGTTTGTTTCAAAATTTTCAAATATTGTAAGTAAAAATAGTGATGATTTTTTAGAATATTGTAAACATAATCCAACTTATGAAGAGACTCTCAAAAAGTTTCCGAGTAGAGTATTTGAATCAGAACTAAGTGGAGAGATAGAGATTAAAAATGCTATGGTATTTTTAGTATAGACAAAAGAGTTTAGCTCTCTTTTAATCTTATAACATCTGCTCCAATATTTTGAAGTTTTTTCTCTAAAGCGTCATACCCACGATCAAGATGATATATCCGATGAATATTTGTTTCCCCACTAGCAACAAGACCAGCCAATACTAAAGCACTTGAAGCTCTTAAATCTGTCGCCATAACGTCTGTTCCACTTAGTTTAGCTTTTCCTGTAACAGTTGCTGTATGACCATTTAATGATATATCTGCACCCATACGTTGAAGTTCACTTACGTGCATAAAACGATTTTCAAATAGCTTTTCTTCTATAATTGAAACACCCTCTGCTTGTGTTGCAAGTGCTAAAAATTGAGCTTGCATATCTGTTGGAAAAGCAGGGTATTCTTGAGTGATTATTTTAACAGGTTTAATCGTCTCTGCTGGATGTATCGTAATACTATTTTTAGTAGTTGTAAAACTATTTCCCATCTCTTCAAGTTTTGCTAAAACAGCTTGAAGATGAGAAGCATCTACATCAGTAATAGTAATTTCTGATTTTGTAATAGCACCAGCACAGAGATAAGTTCCAGCTTCGATTCTATCTGGAATAACAGTAAAATCTTTAATATCGACTAAAGCTCCATCTGTCCCCTCTATTTTAATGATAGCTGTTCCTATTCCTTCAATCTTAATACCACTCTCATTTAGAACTTCACATAGTTGAACTACTTCAGGTTCTCTTGCTGCATTTGTAATAGTTGTCGTACCTTTAGCAAGAGCAGCAGCCATAATAATATTTGCAGTTCCTGTTACCGTAATTTTATCAAAGATTATATTCGCACCATTAAGACCATTTGGAGTGGACGCTTCAATATAACCAGCTTTAATAGCTATTTTTGCACCCATCTGTTCAAGTGCTTTAAGATGAAGATCAACAGGACGCTGACCAATAGCACAACCCCCCGGCATAGAAACCTCACAATGACCAAATCGTGCAAGAATAGGACCTAAGACAAGAATAGAAGCACGCATAGTTTTAACAATATCATACGTTGCTTTTGTTTGATTAAGAGGTTGAGTATTTACAATAACTTTATCATCTTGAAATTCACATATAGCGCCAAGATTTGACAAAAGTTTTAAAAGAGTATTAATATCTGCAACATGAGGTAAATTTTTTATATTCACACTATTTTTAGCTAATATAGTCATCGCTATAAGAGGTAATGAAGCATTTTTAGCTCCAGAGATTTTAATAGTACCGCTTAGAGAGTCGATACTCTTTGTTCGTAAATAATCCATATATTTTTCACCCAATTTGCAAATTTAAAAATCGAGCTATTATAGCTAAGATTACTTGATGCCGCCATAATTTAGTTATACTTATTTTAATAAATTTTTAATTTTAGGGATAAAGATGAGTAAGTTTTATTTTTTATTATGGTTAGAATGGATAATTAGAGTTACTTTATCTAGTTTTGGATGGGCTTTAGTTATAGCTTTTAGTTTGACAACTATTATATATTTCAATCAAAATATGCCAACTTTAACAGATGAATTGATCAATGCTCTTTTTAGTATAGGCTATTTTTGGTTTAAAATAATTTGGATTTTTACACTACTTGTCACACTCTTTAGAAGTGTAAAGTATTTATTTAATAGAAAAATTGGAGGTTATGAATTAAAGTTATCAGATTGTAAATATACTCAAAATATTGAAGTTATAGGATATGGTGATTTAGTAAAAGTATGGAGAAAGTGGTTTTTTCTTCTTATTTGGCTGGTTGTCGTGGAGATGATTTTGAGTACAGTAGTATTATATACTTTAGTATATAATGAGTCTATTTTTGCATGGTTTAATATATATTGGTTATTTATAGCAATTTTAATTGCAGGGTATTTTTCATTTATACTTCTTTCAAATAGATGTAAACGAGTAAAAATTATCGCAAGTAAATAAGATATAATTAGATATAAAAATAAATTAAAAAGATATAACTATGCAAATACTAACACCACACTATATACTATTAAAAGATAGAGTAGCTACAAATTTATCAGTAGCCTTTGAAAAAACTATTGTAAAAATAGCTCCTTATGAAGAACTCCTTAATGAGTTTCCAGATGCAAAAGTAACATCTTTAAGAGAAAACTCTCTTTTGATGCCTGGACTTATCAATTCTCATGTTCATATAGAGTTCTCAGCAAATAAAACACAACTAAGCTACGGTGATTTTATGAGTTGGCTTTATAGTGTAATAGAAAATCGTGAAGAGCTTATAGGGGGGTGTGATATTACTTGTATGAGTAAGGCGATAGATTCTATGCTTGATTCTGGTATCACTACTTTTGGTGCTATAAGTTCACATGGTATGGATTTAGATGCTTGTGAAAAAGCTCCCCAAAATGTTGTTTTTTTTAATGAACTTATAGGTTCTCAAGCCGTTATGGCAGATACACTATTTCAAGATTTTCTTTCACGTCTTGATGCTTCTAAAACTGTTAAGAGAGATGGATTTCATTCGGCAGTTGCTATACATTCTCCATATTCTGTTCATCCTATTTTAATTAAAAAAGCTTTAGAGATTGTAAAAAATGAAAATTTAAAATTAACAGCTCATTTTATGGAGAGTGAAGCAGAACGTAATTGGTTAGATAATAGTGATGGAGATTTCAAAGAGTTTTTTCAAAATCTTTTAAAACAAAATAGAAATGTTAGTGATGCAAAAGAATTTTTAGAACATTTTGATACACATAAAGCTCTTTTAACACATGTTGTAAAAGCGAATGAAGAGGAGTTAGATACTATTGCTCACAATAATCATACGGTTATTCATTGTCCTATCTCAAATAGACTTTTAGGTGGTGGAGCTATCGACCTTAAAAAGTTAGATGATAAAAATATAAAATGGATTATCGCTACTGATGGATTAAGTTCTAACTATAAACTTGACCTTTTTGAAGAGATGAAGATAGCACTCTTTATGCAAAGTGATGCACCTCTTTTAGAGTTAGCAAATAAACTTATAAAGAGTGTAACAATAGATGCAGCCGAAGCTTTAGGTTTAAATACTGGGGAGATAGTAGAGGGTAAAAATGCAGATATGATAGTTTTAGATTTAGATAAAGAGCCAACAAAAGAGTTAGCTATTCATCTTATTTTACATAGATATAATATCTCTAAGGTTTATGTTAATGGTGTTTTAAAAAAAGGGTAATTATAATAGTTTTAATAGCTCTTCATCTAACTTTTTTGGAGAGCTTACCACTTCATCTATACTTCGGGTTATAAAACCATTACTTGTATAGCATATAATAGAATTTGTATTCTTATTTGACAACAGATTGTCAATAGCATGGGTAATAAATTTATAAGCCATTAATCTATCATAAATACTGGGATTTCCACCTCGTTGAATATATCCAAGAACAGTTACTCGTGACTCTATACCTATCTTTTCTTCAAACCATTGCGCTATCTCTTGAGAATTTTGTTTAATTCCTTCTGAAACAATAACTATAAAATATCTACGTCCATTTTTAAGTTCAGTTTTGAATTTTTCTTCATAATCTTTGAGTTTATAATCTATCTCAGGAATTAAACAGAGTTCAGCTCCTGATGTTAGATAGCTAACAAGTGCTAAATAACCACAATTCCTACCCATCGTTTCTATAACAAAAGCTCTTTTAAAAGAGGAAGCAGTATCTCTAATAGCATCTATGGAAGTTTTTATTATATTTAATGCTGTATCAACACCTAAAGAGTAATCTGTTCCATTAATATCATTATCTATAGTTGCAGGAATACCACAAAATTTAATTTTATTCTCTTTAGAAAAAATATCTAAACCTCGAAATGAGCCATCTCCACCAAGTACAATAAGCATACTTATATTTAAGTTATCTAAATTTTGTTTTGCAATATCTCTAAATTTTTTTTGCATAAATCTTTTACTTCTTGCAGAACCGATAATAGTCCCACCCTTTGTAATAATTCCAGTTACATCTTTATAGGATACTTCTTTTATCTTATTATCTATAAGACCCTCATATCCATTATAAACAAAATAGGGAACTATTTTTTTAAAAAAACTGTATTCTACAAAATGTTTAAGAGCTGGATTCATCCCTGAAACATCACCACCAGAGCATATAATAGCTATGTTGTTCATACGTAACCTTTTTATTATTTAATTTTAGTGTTATAATAGTATACAGTTTAAAGGAGAAATAATGCGAGAAATTAATTTTAATCAACTATTTACATTTTTGATGATTATCATAGCACTTACTGTGACAGCATGTAATAGTGATAAGAATGATAATAAAACATATACACCAACGGTTCAACCAACAGGTAAATATACGACAGAACAGGTTGCTGAGGTTTATATCGCAACCGTAAATAAAGCTATGACATATACAATTATGAATAGTTTAATGAAGATGGAATCTATTGAAGAGGTTGCACACTCCATAAATCCGAATTTACATATTTATCCAAATAATCAAAATTATTCAGATTTTGTGGAAGCTTTATATGTTAATGTATTTGGTAGAGCTTCTCAGGAGGTAGAAAAACAGGTTTGGGTGGATAAACTCTATAATGGAGCTATCTTAAAAGAGGATATGTGGTTAAAATTTGTAGAGAGTGCAGAGGGGCAAGATAGAATAGTTATTGATAATAAAATAGAAGTTTCTAAATATTATGCAGATTTAGGAAAGGGTACAGATTATCTTTTAGATAAAATTACTGCAGACCCAATTACAGTAGAAGTAGCCGAAGGGGAAATATATGCTTTAGACCCAGAAGAGGAGCATTATCCAGCAGCAACACATAATTTAACTGTCAATGAAGATCATATCGGTATAGAGGGAGATATGGGTGGCTATGATGTTATTGAAGGGCGTGTTGTTAATGGTAATATGGAAACTCTTCAAGATATTGATGGTGTTGATGGAGGTCAAGGTCGAGATGTTTTACGAGCTACTGTTGTCGATGGTTCAGCTGCAAGTATCATAAATGTAGAAGATGTAGAGTTTCGTTTTGCGGGGGATGATGATGATGCAGTTCTTGACCTTGTAAATACAAGCGATATAGAACACATATCTGTTTTAATAAGTACAGCAGAGGGAACAGTTGATAATGTACGTATGATTGAAGATTATAGAGTAGCTAAAACACAGCAAGATATTACTTTCGATCATGGTACGGCAGGTACTATAAAATTAGATACTGAATTTGTTGGAAGTCCTTATAATATTGTAACCGTAGATTTTAAATCAAATAAAACAAGTAATGCAATTATGAAATCTATCTATTCAACATTTGAGTATGACCAATCAGATGGAGGAAGTACACTGTTAAGTGCAGGTATTGATATTACAGGACACAATGCAATAGCATTAACAGCAGGAAAAGATAGCATACAAAAAATTGTTATTACAAATAATGGATCAATAGATTTAACTATATCTACTGGAATTATGCCAACAATGTTTAAAGCTCTTCAAGAGTTGGAAACAGATGCTGTAACCGGTGATGTAAAAGTTTATATAGATAATGCAGATGGGGCAAGTATCGGTTATATCCATACGGCTGCTGGTGCAGATATGGTATATATTAAAGCAGATGATACGCGTCTATTAAATAATCTAGCTATCAGTTTAGAGGGTGGAGATGATACTATGATTATAGATGGTAATGATGCTAGTATTATTCCAAGTAGCGCTCGTATTGATGGGAATGGTGGTTCTATGAATAAATTAGGTTTTAGTTCAGATATTGCTACAACACTTGAAGATGGTGTTCAAGAGGAAGCTTTTGATGATTTTCTTGTTTTTATTGTTACAGACACTTTAGATGGTACAGTTGATATGGAATATATGGACAATATGCAGATTATAGTTCTAGCAGATACATTTAAAGATGAGAGTGCATTTAAAGGTTTAGAAGCAAATGCGTATATTACTTTTACAACAGATGTCGATGATGATGATGATGATACAACTCTTACATTAAGTGGACATACAACAACAGATAGCACAATGGATACATATTTCATAAACCTAATGGGTGCAGGAGATGATATAGATTTTGGTGATGTTATTATGGATCATGTTGAAACACTTAATTTTATTGCAAATGATGGTCGTAAAATGAAAATGGTTGTAAAATCTGCTAATGGCACAACAGTTATTAATGCTTCTGGTAATGCTTATTTAGATATTGGAGATAAAGCGATTAGCACTGTTGCAAAATTAACAGCAGGTGATTCTGGAATAGATGCAAATATCGCTGGTGCAACAGTTGATCAAGAGGTTAATACTGGTGCTGGTTGGGATATTATTGCTCTTGGAGATACTTCTGGAGCAGAGGGTTCTCAAAATACAGTAGAAGTGGGAGCTGGAAATGATAAATTAATAGGTGGGAGTGGTGTTGATATAGTAAATATGGATTCTGGAAATGATGAATATAAAGCTTCTGATGGCGAAGACGTTATTACTTTAGGACCCGGAAGAGATTCGTATAAGCCTCAAAATGTTTCAAACTCTCAAGGAACAAATGTTGATAAAATATTAGATTTTATTAGTGGTGAAGATATTTTTGATTTTAGGACAGTTGTTGAAGATGCTGAAAATGATGAAGATGGTGGAAAATATATAGGTGAAGCAAATGGATATGGAGCAGTTTTAAGTTCATTAAGTGAAGAAAAGACGGGAGCAGAAGTTGTTCTTGATAGAGATAATTTTATGTTATATATAGATGTTAATGATGATGCAGATATTACAGATGCAGATATGACAATAGATTTAAGTACAAATGAAGTTATTGATTTATCAGGCTATGATTTTATATTTGAATAAAAATAATTAAAGGAGCAATTAGATGGGAGCATTAAGATTAGAAGATGTAAGTTATTCTTATGATGATTATAAATTATGGGAAGGTAATTGGGAATTGATGAATGGTATAGCAGTTGCTATGAGTCCTGCACCTATGCGTAAACATCAGAGTTTAGCAAGTGAAATAATTTATAATATTCGAAATCAATTAGATGATTGTGAGTTGTGTGAAGTTTTAGGAGAGGTTGATTATAAAATTAGTGATGATACTGTTTTAAGACCAGATATAGTATTGACGTGTGGAGAAACTAATGATAGTTATCTTACAAAAGAACCTGAAATTATAGTAGAGATTATCTCAAAATCTACAGCAAAACGAGATGAAAACTATAAATTTGAGCTCTATGAAAAAGAGAAAGTCAAATATTATATTATTGTTTATCCTGATGATTTAAAGGCAAAAGTTTTTAAACTAGATGGGAAACTATATGATAAGCAGGGTGATTTTTTAAAAGAGAGTTATAAATTTGAAGAGACTACTTGTAATATAACTATAAATTTTGAGAAAGTTTTTAAAAGGTTTAGATAAGTGAAGTAATCAGCAAAGGGAGAGGTAACTATCCTCTCTCACAACATCAAGTAATTTTTTTGTAACTAATCAGCCTATACTAAATCCCTATATTATGGGATTTAGTATAGGCTGATTAGTTACTGATATGTTATAATACAAAAAAATAACAGAAAAGGAACTTTTATGCAAACTATTACATTAAAAGTTGAAGATAATATAAGTGAAAAATTTCTTTGGCTTTTGAATCATTTTACAAAAAAAGAAGTTACCATACTAGACCAAACAGAGTTTAAAAATGATGATGTTTATCTTAAAAGTATAAAAGGAATGGAACAAAGTATTATTGATGCTTCTAATGAATCTAAAGAAAACTTTGTGACAATTGACAAGCTAGATTGGTAATGTACAAACTCCTTTTCTCTCCTCAAGCCAAAAAAGATGCTAAAAAGCATCAATCAAGTGGCTTGAAACCAAAAGTTATGGAACTACTTCAAATCATCGAAAATAATCCTCTTCAATATCCACCTGAATTTGAATACTTATCTCAAAATTTAAAAGGTAAATTTTCAAGAAGAATAAACAAACAGCATAGACTTGTGTATGAAATAATTGAAGAAGAAAAAGTCATTAAAGTTCTTAGAATGTGGACACACTACGACTAAAA
>CAZXSD010000059.1:0-11381 GCA_964642985.1 uncultured Sulfurimonas sp. | reverse complement strand
AACTATATCCCATAAACCTTATGATAAATACTCATTCTTTTTGAAACTTTTTTAAGATAGTGTTTAGGTTCATCCCATCTTAAATCTTTCATCAATCTTGCATACACTTGCTTAGGTGTTAAAGAGTTGATTTCATCTTTTGCATACTTCATACGAAATTTTTGTTTTCTTGATAAATCTTTTTTATATCTGTTAAATGCAAAAGCGATATTTCCAGCACCAGTGTTGTATGCAGCGATAGTACAGTACATTCTAGTTTCAGGATTTTTAATAGCTTTTAGATAACTGTAATATAAAATATGAAGATAACCACTTCCCATAGTGATATTATTTGTACTGTCATAAAGATAACTACTCGTTACAAGTTTTTTCTTTTTATAAAGATAACGGTATGTATCCATACCTGCTGATTTTGGAACGATTTGCATAAGACCATAAGCAGGTATATGAGACTTAGCACGTGGATTAAAACTACTCTCAGAGTGCATAATAGCAAATACTAAAGGAAGAGGTATATCTTGACGTTTAGCTTGTTTTTTTACTTCATCATAATAAAGTCTTGAACGTTTAACCATCGCATTATTAGGCATCTTTACTTGAACACTGTAAATTTTTGCAAATTTAACTTTTTTAGATTGTACAACTTTTGTGTTTGTTGGTGTAATATGTTTGTTTACATACTTTTTCACACTCTTTTGTGTTGGTGGCTTTGTAAAAATAACAGTTGCTAAGATAGGTTCTGCTTTTACTTTAGCATCTACTACACCATCAGGTTTTTTGATTTTTGCTAAAATTTTCTCTAATGGGTCTGTTTTTTGAACAGTTTTTGTGTCTATTGTAATAACTTTAGCAAGTGCCATCTGAAGTTTTTGTTTTGCTTCTCGTGGTGATGATGCAACCGTTTCAATAGTGATAGTCTCATTCTTAAAATCGACATCCGTACGTGTTTTTTTATCAGGTGTATAAGCAACCCAAGTTTTTTTAGTAGACATCTTAGGTTTTTCCCAGATAGCTCCTATCTCTTTTTTATAATCATTAAAAGCTTTCATCTGCTCTTGTTGATACGCTTTAAAACCCTCTTCTTGAGTTTTTTTGTATGAGTTATATCCCTCTTTTTGTTGCTTAGCAAACTCTTCCATTGTTAAGGCAAATAGAGAGGTTGTTAGGACTGTTACTAATAATAACTTTTTTAGCATATTGACTCCTTTATTTAATATAGTTTAAATCATAACAAAATTGATGTTTAAATCAACTAAAATTTTTGTATAATATATATATGGCTTATATAACTTTAAATAAAAATAATTTTTTTCACAACCTAGATATTATCTCAAAACAGACACAATCAAAAGATAAGATAGCGATAGTATTAAAAGATAATGCTTATGGACACGGTCTCTTAGAGATGGCTTCTATGGCTCAAGAGTATGGGATAACTAAATGTGTTGTTCAGAATTCTCAGGAGGCAAAACTTATTGAAGATTTTTTTGATTATATATTAGTTTTATCAGATTATCCAAAACAGACTAATCCAAAAATAAGATATACGATTAACGATAAAAATAGTATTAAGTATTTTCCAAAAGGCACAAAAGTTGAGCTTAAAATAGATACTGGAATGCATAGAAATGGTATAGTAGAAGATGAACTATATGATACATTTCAAAAGATAAAAGAGCAGGGTCTAATCTTAGAAGCTATTTTTACTCATCATAGAAGTGCTGATGAGTTGAGTAGTGAGTGGTTTTGGCAAAATGATGCTTTTAAAAAGATAAAACAAAAATCTATAACGTTTGCAAAAGAGTTTGGGTTTGAAAAGTTACGATTTCACTCTTCAAATTCAGCTTCACTTTTTAGATTTGATACTTTTGATGAAGATATGGCTAGAGTAGGGATAGCGAGTTATGGCTGTATGGATATGCCTAAAAGTTTACTATTAGAAGAGTTTAAACCTGTTCTTAGTTTGTATGGCTCAAAAATTTCATCACGTCTTTTACAAAGTGGTAAAAAAGTTGGTTATGGTGCTAGTTATGAGATGAAAGGGGAGGGTGTTGTAAGTAATTATGATATTGGCTATGGTGCTGGTTTTTTACGAAATAACTCTAACAGTTATATAACACCTCAAGGTTTTAAACTGATAGGAAGGGTGTCTATGGATAACAGTTCTTTTATATCTGAAGAGGATGAGTTGTTAATTTTTGATAATGCACTTAAAGCATCATACTATTCACAAACTATAAGTTATGAAGTTTTAACATCTTTAAAAGAAAATATAGAACGTAGAGTTATTTAAGAACTCTACGTGTTTGCCAGTAGTGACTTTTCCAATAGGGATTTGAAAGAGAAGATATAATCACACCAGTTGATGTTCCACTATGTATAAATCTATTTCCCTCTATAACAATACCACTATGTTTCACATTTCTACCTGTTTTAAAGATAACAATATCACCAACTTTAATATCTTTTTGACTTACCTTATAGCCTATTTTAGCTTGTTGAGTTGTTGTTCTTGGTATCTTTTTATTAAAAACATTTTTAAAAATAACTTTTGTATAACCTGAACAGTCAATACCATTTGTTAATGAATTTCCACCATATTTATAGGGAACATTACCCCATTTCTTAAACTCTTTGTAGAGTGCTTGAGTACGATTGTTTTTTGTTTGTGGTTTATAAATTACTTTCTCTTTAGTAGAACAAGCACTAAAAAGCACTAAAAGTGAAATAAGTAAAGTGAAATTTTTAAGCATTTGTTCTTACGATAGCACCTGGAAAAAGTACACCATCAATACCTAATACAGCTAACTCCTCAATCTCTTTTTCATGTTCGATTAAAACTAAAATTTTGGCATCAAAAAGATAGTTTTCAGCAATATCTTGAAAATCTTTTGCATGAGAATTTGGAACTACAATATATTTTGCACCTAAAGCTGAAGCATAAATAAGTTCTAACTTACTAGAAACTATTATAGCTGTAGAGATATTGTTGAGTTTTGTATGGTTGATAATATCTAAATTTTTTTCATCAAATTTTATATAGAGAGTAGATGATGGAGGTGTACATCTAATAGCATCTATATCTATAACACTATAAAAAGAGTCACTCTCTATAAACTTATGTCCAAAAATTATCATCTTTCTTCCCTTACACATTCATTTGAGCAATAGTATTTACCATTACTTAAAATAGCATCATCTATTTCACAGTATATTCCACATACACAACACTCTATCATATCATTTGCTTTTTGCTCTTTATCTTCAATAGATTTTTTAGCACTCTTTTTTTTGAAAAAGATAAAATAGATTATACCGATAACGGCAATAACTAATAATAATTTTAATATCAATTTACTCTCCTTGCATTAATAAATAATGTCTATTTTTTGTACGAATAATTTTATGAGGTAAACTTCCCTCAACCTCTTCATATACTTTTTCACCTTTGTAAAAAAGAAGTTGAGAGTTTTTATCTCTAAAATTTTCACTCAATTTTAAAAGCATTTTTGTATCTGTTACCGCACGTGATGTAATGATGTCAAAAATTTTAGGTTCCATCTCTTCAACACGCTTTTTAACTACAGTTACATTATTTAGCCCTAAATCTGCTTTTATGAACTGTAAAAAACTCACACGCTTTTTAAGTGGTTCAACTAATGTTACTTCTGTATCTGGTAGAGCCATAGCAAGTATCATACCTGGAAATCCTGCTCCTGTTCCTATATCCATAAGTGTATCTGTTTTAGGTAAAAAACTTACAGGAAAAACTGCATCATATATAAAGCTATCTATCGTTTGTTCATCTTTTGCACCTGTTAGGTTATGGATTTTATTCCATTTAAAAAGATGTTCTTTATATTTTTGTATATTGAAAAAAAAGTTGTCGGGGAGTGTTAAGTTATCTTGTTTGATTGTAGATTTTAAGTCCAAAAAATATCCTTTTTTATAAAAGGATATTTTATCTAAAGTTTATATATTTATGAGAATAATTTTTTCATAGCTTTGAAAAATATTTTGAACATACCACTATTTCCAACTAAATCATCAATAAGTTCATCATACGTTACACCTTGTTCCTCTAAATAACCACGAAGATATTTTTCACTTGCTTCCATACCACCCTCTGCTTCTAGTTCTAATAATTTAGCATAGATAGGTGTTATAGCATCTATCGCTTTTTGAGGAGCTGCTTTTCTAAATGCAGTATGAGAGATAACTTCACCCGTAATAGCATCTAATTTTGGTTCAAATTCTGTTACAACCCAGTAAAAATCTCCATTTTTTGACATATTTTTAACAATAGCCATAATATTTTTACCCTGTTTAATACGGTCCCACATCATTTTAAAAACAACTTTAGGCATATCAGGATGTCTTATAATAGAGTGAGGTTTTCCAATAAGTTCAGCTTCTGTATAGCCAGATATTTCTACAAAGTAATCATTACCGTACTCTATAATTCCTTTAGCATCTGTTTTTGAGACGATATGTTTAGTACCACTTAATTTTATTTCATTATCTGTTGGTGTTGCCATCATTACAGCCTTTATTATAATTTTAATTTATTATATAGTTTTTTTTATTAAAATTATGTAATAATAAAAATTAATTTTTAATAAAATATAGGATAATTTAATCATGGATAAAAATGCAACATTAGAAGATGTAAAAAGAGTAAAAAAGTATCATGAAGCTCAAATGGCTAAGATTGAAAAGTTACTAGATGGTGGAGAAGTAGAAACTCCTACTCCTATTGCAAAAACTCAATGTGTATTTGGAACTTGGTTATATGCAGAAGGAAACCATTTAGAAGAGATAATTGGAGATATGTTTTTTAATGAACTTGAAGAGGCTCATGCTGAGTGGCATATAGAGTATATTAAAATCTATAATATCTTTTTCAAAGATAAGAAGAAAGGTTTCTTTTCAGGTTTAATAGGTGGTAATAAGGTTGATCCTTTAGAACTTGATAAAGCAAAAATGTATTATCATGAACTGCAAGATTATAGTAAAAATATGTTAGATGCTTTAGCAACTTGTGAAAGACGTATGAATGCTATCTGTGAAACAAAGTTTCACTAGCTTTTTAATAATTTTGTAATATCTTCATGAGGCATAGGTTTAGCATAAAAGTAGCCTTGTATTAGATTACATCCATATTCTAGGAGGAATTTTCTTTGTTCCTCTGTTTCAACACCCTCTGCAATAAGTTTTAGGTTTAAATTTTTCCCCATAGATATAATAGCTTTTGTTATAGCAGCGTCATCTTCATCAGTAGTAATATCTCTAACAAATGATTGGTCTATTTTTAATTTGTTAAGTGGTAATTTTTTAAGATACGATAAAGATGAATATCCTGTTCCAAAATCATCAAGAGCTAATTCTATGCCCATATCGCTAATTTTATTAAGTTTTTCTATCGAAGCAAGAGGATTATTCATCACTTGTCCCTCTGTTACCTCTAATGCTAACCATTCAGATTTAAACTCTAAATCTTTCATTGTTTGTAAGAGTTCTTCTATGAAATTATCTTTTGCTAACTGTTTCATCGCAAGATTTAAAGCCAGTATACCAGGATTTAAACCATCTTTATACCATTGTACATACTGTTTCATAGCCTGAACCATAACCATAGTATCTATCTCTATAATAAGACCATTTTCTTCAGCTAGAGGTATAAATTTTCCAGGAGGTACTAAACCAATCTCTGGGTGTTTCCATCTAACGAGCGCTTCCATACCAACAAGAATATTATTAACAGCATCATATTGTGGTTGAAAATAGACTATAAATTGCTTCTGTTTAATAGCTACTCGTAAACTATTTTCCATAATTATATTTTCAAAAGCTGATGCTGTCATATCTGATGAATAAAATTGATAATTATCCCGACCCTCATCTTTTGCTTTATACATAGCTGTATCTGCAAATTTCAGAAGGTCATTCTCATCTTCAGAATCTTTAGGATAAAGACTAATCCCAATACTAGAGGAGATAAACAGAGTTTTATCATCTATTCTTATAGGTTTTTTAATACTCTCTACGATTTTTTGAGATATATGAGCTATATCTTGAATACTAGTAATATTTTTCAAGATAATAGTAAACTCATCACCACCCAGTCTCGCTAAGGTATCCTCTTCTCTAATAGCATCTTCAAATCTACGTGAAGCTTCTATTAAAACTTCATCACCTATATGATGACCAAGAGTGTCATTTATTTTTTTAAATTGGTCTAGGTCGATAAAGAGAAGTGCAAATTGAGTTTTATTTCTTTTTGCTGAGATAATAGATTGAGAGAGTCTATCTTTAAACAGTGTTCTATTTGGAAGATTTGTGAGTGTGTCGTGATGGGCTTGATGAACAAGTTTTTGAGACTCTTTTTTTAAAAGTTTTTCTGTTTCAATAAGTTCTGTTATATCTGTATCAAAAATTACATAAGCATCTATACCGTTATATTTTAGTGTATGTATATATGCTTGTACATGATAAGTAGAACTATCTTTTCTTGTATGAACTGCTCTATTTAAAATACTATGTTCTATTTGCATATTTTTTTTGATTTTAAGTTCATCCTCTTTTGTTAAACCTAAATTAATATCATAGACAGTTTTTGAGAGAAGTTCCTCTTTAGTGTAACCAGTAGCTTCACAAGCTCCCTTGTTTACATATAGATACTCTAATGTTTTATAATTTACAATATATATCTCATTGGATGAGTATTCGATAAGATGAGAAAGTTCATCAGAGTATTTTTTAAGTGAAACCTGATTTGTAATATCTTGAGTTGTACCGATAAGCTTACAGGGAACTCCATTCTCATCTAGAATAACTTCACCGTTCATAAGAATATTACGAACTTCACCATCAGTTTTTTTAATTCTACATTCATGTGTAGTTACTTTTTTAGTTTGCATAGCAGTTTGTATCGCTGTTTGAACACCTTCCAAATCTTCTTTGACAACATGTGATAAAAAGAGTTCAAGAGATGGTTTGGTCTTTTCTTTATCTAAGCCATAAATTTTATAGCTATTATCAGACCATATAGATTGTTTAGTTTGTAGATTTATCTCCCAACTACCAAGATTAGAGATAGTTTCAAACTGTTTGAAACTATCCTCTCTTGCTTTAAGTTTTTTTATAGCTATTTCTAATGTATCATTTTTTATATCTATTGGCACAACAACACTCCGATTTGAATTAATAAGTGATAATATCATACTTATTAATGAAGAAAGATAAACTTATTCTATTAATTTATATTTTTTTAAATTGTACTACAAATATTACAAAAGTTTTAAGTTAAATTTAAGTTAAATTTAACTTATATAAAAAGATTTTTTTTATACAATTTTAATATGAAAAATTATGAAAAAAAATTAACAACTAAATCTTTTTTAGTTTCTGAAACAGATGCTAAAGGAATTATTACTTTTGCAAATGATGACTTTTGTCACTATTCAGGTTATACACTTGAGGAACTGATAGGAAAACCCCACAGTATGGTGCGACATTCCGATATGCCTCGTGCAGCTTTCAAGGATTTATGGAAGACTATAAAAAGTGGAAAAAGATGGAAAGGTTTTGTAAAAAATAGTTCCAAAGATGGTTCTTATTATTGGGTATATGCAACTGTTTTTCCATTTAAGTCTTGTGATGGAACAGAGGGATTTATTTCGTGTAGGAGAAAGATTTCGGATATAGAAGCTCAAAAGTATGAAGCACTCTATATAGAGATGAAAAAAGAGGAGAGATAATGGGTTTATTAACACGTATATCTATCAAAAATAAGTTATTTTTAAATGTTGTAGTTCCCATAACTACTATTGTTGTAATGGCAACTATTGTAATTAGTGGTCATATAGACAAAAAAAGTGAATATGAAAACTTTAATACTATTGTTCAATTAGATTCAAAAATATCTTTACTTGTCCATGAAACACAAAAAGAGAGAGGTATTACTGCTGGTTATTTAGGTTCAAAAGGAAAACATTTTGGAGATAAACTGCCTATACAAAGAGCAAATACCGATAAACATATTGCAGACCTTAAAGAATATATCAAAAATTCTAATGTAAGAGCATTACTTTTGAGTCCTATTGATAGCTCATTAGAGAAAGCACTTCAAGAGCTTTCAAAAATTCAAGAGATGAGAAATAGTATATCTTCACAGAATATACCCACAAAAGATGCTCTAAATTACTTTACTAATATGCACAAGGAATTTTTTAATTTTATTGCTCAAACTTCTCAACAAGCGGTTGATAGTGAACTAACCTATTCTACTATCGCTTATTATAATTTTTTACAATCAAAAGAGAGAGCAGGTATCGAAAGAGCCGTTGGAAGTGCAACATTTTCAAAGGATAAGTTTGCAAAAGGTGCTAAAGCAAAATTAGAATCTTTAGTTTCAGAGCAAAACTCTTTTATGTCTAGTTTTGAAATATTAGCAAATACAGAGATAATACAGTTTAAAAACCAAACTCTCCAAGGTCAATCAATAGATGAAGTTCAAAGAATGAGAAATATTTTAAGTAAGGCTAGAGAGATAGGTGGATTTGGTATAGAAGCTTCTTACTGGTTTGAGACAATTACAAAAAAAATAAATCTTTTGAAAGATGTTGAAAATTATATAGCAAAAAATCTTCTTATCTCTTCTCTTAATGCAAAAAAAGCA
Source organism: uncultured Sulfurimonas sp. (assembly GCA_964642985.1). Classification (GTDB taxonomy): domain Bacteria; phylum Campylobacterota; class Campylobacteria; order Campylobacterales; family Sulfurimonadaceae; genus Sulfurimonas. The sequence continues at coordinate 2,701 of CAZXSD010000059.1, read as the reverse complement.
GTTGAAGTATCTAAAAAGATTGCAACTCTTCTTCATGAAACACAAAAAGAGCGAGGAGCAACAGCTGGATTTTTAGGTTCAAAAGGTGCAAAGTTTAAAGATAAACTTACTTCACAAAGAAAAATTACAAATAGAGCTATTATATTATTGAAAACAGAACTCAATCGTTTACATTATTTAAACTATCCTAAAGAGTTAAAAATCAACATTCAAACATCATTAGAGCTTATTCAAGGTTTACAAAGAATGAGAAATAGAATTGATAAGCTTAACATTCATACAGATTCAGCTTTAGCATATTATACAAATATGAATGCAACATTTTTAGATTCTATAGCCGTAACTATATCTATTGTAGATACAAATAAAGAGACAAGAGATGTAACATCATACTATAACTTTTTAATGGCAAAAGAGCGTGCGGGAATAGAGCGTGCAGTTTTAGCAAATACATTTGCTAGAAATAGATTTTCTACTGGAATGAAAACGAAATTGAATACGCTTATTGTTGAACAAAATAGTTTTATAAGCTCTTTTCTCGCTACGGCAAATTCAAAATATATAGCCTACTATACAAAAACTATGCAAAATAGTGCAGTAGAGGAAGTTCAAAGAATGAGGGATATTGCTCAAGGGACAGTAGAGATAGGTGGTTTCAATATTAAAGGTGAGTATTGGTTTGAGACAATAACAGAAAAAATAAATCTTTTGAAAAAAGTAGATGATTTTATCTCTCAAAATTTAAAAGAACAAGCAGGGTTTAAGTACACGAGTGAAAAACAGGTACTTTATATTTATACTATTATAATTTTACTTGTAATTATTGCAACGGCAATTCTCTCTTTTTTAATTAGTAGAAATATATCAAATTCTGTTGAAAAAATATCTTTTGGTGTAAAACAATTTTTAGAGTTCTTAAATCATAATCATAATGTTATAGAACCAATAGAGTTAAAAGGGAATGATGAGATAGCCCAAGTTGCTAAGATGGTTAATGAAAATGTACAAAGTATTAACTATGATATAGAGGAAGATATGTTGTGTGTTGGCGAAGCTATTTTAACCTTAGATAAGATGCAAAAAGGAAGTTATTCATGTAGAGTACATACAAAAGCATCAAATTCTCAAATTCAAACACTTGCAAATACTATTAACAATATGCTTGATGTTCAAGAAAAATTGATGATTAATATGCTTAATGGCTTGAATAAATATACACATTATAATTATACAGATAAGATAAAGATAGACTCTAATATTGTAGGTGAGAGCAAACAACTTGTGGATGGAATTAACTCCTTAGGAGATGCGATTACAGAGATGCTTAATAACTCTTATGTGAGTTCAACAGAACTTCTTGAAAAATCAGATTTTTTACAGTCTCAGATGCAGATATTAAGTAGTTCAACTCTTAAACAATCAGCATCACTAGAAGAAACGGCTCTTTCTATGGATTTAATTACTCATTCAATAGAAGATACTGCTCACAAAACACAAGACGTAGTAGTTCAATCTGGAGATATTAAAAAGGTTATAGTAGTTATTGCTGATATTGCAGACCAAACAAATCTTTTAGCATTAAATGCAGCTATTGAAGCTGCTCGTGCTGGTGAACATGGACGTGGTTTTGCAGTTGTCGCTGATGAGGTAAGAAAATTGGCAGAGAAAACACAAAAATCTCTTTTAGATATTAATTCAAATATCAGTATTTTAACACAGTCTATAACAGATATAGGTGTAAGTATGGAAAAGCAGAGTAAAGCAATAGTTCAAGTAAATAGTGCTGTTTCAGAGATCGATTCTATTACACAAGAAAATGCAGGTACAGCTGATGAAGTGAGTATTGTTGCAAATACTGTAAAAGATATGTCTTCTAAAGTTTTAACTGATGTGGAGAAAAATAGTTTTAATCGTCTTTAAGTAGATCGACTAAAAAAGATGCCCCATCTCATCTTTTTTAGTTTGTATATACTCTTCATTATATTTATTTGATTCCATTATAATAGGAACTCTCTCAACAATCTCAATATCACTAATTGAATTAATTTTATCAGGATTATTTGTTAAAAGTTTAATTTTTTTAATATTAAAATGATTAAGTATAAATGTCACTATCTCATATGTTCGCTCATCTGCTTTAAAACCTAACTGATGGTTTGCTTCTATGGTATTTGCGCCTTTATCTTGCAAAGAGTAAGCATTTATCTTATTTAAAAGACCGATGTTACGTCCCTCTTGTCTAAGATAGATAACCATTCCGTCTGTTTTTGATGCAAGTTCTAAACCATATTCTAACTGGTCTCTACAATCACATTTTAAACTCCCTAGTGCATCACCTGTTAAACACTCGGAGTGAACTCTTACGATAGGAATCTCTTGGATATTTTTTGTATAGATAACTAAATGTTCTTTTTCGTTCTCTTTAAAGGCTTTTACTTTAAAGTTTCCAAATTTTGATGGTAGGTTGGCAATTTCTGAAATTTGTATATTCATTATTAATCTTTATTTGAGTTAAGTATTTTAAATTGAAAAATATTATATCTAAATAGGTATTTATTTAACACAAACCCTAATCTCTATTAGAAGAAACAATAAATAAGATTAATAAATAAAAGGGTAAAATCTTTTTAATAAAAAATATTTTATATAAAAAAGGTTTCCCAAATGTTTCAAAGATTCCGTAGAACTCGTTTAAATAAAA
>CAZXSD010000058.1:0-11776 GCA_964642985.1 uncultured Sulfurimonas sp. | reverse complement strand
TCTTGTATTAAGTTTGTTAATCTATTTTCCATCTTTTTAGCCTTTGTCGTTAATTGTTTTGAAACATTATACTTCAACAAATAAAAAAATAACTATGCTAATGAAAAGAGAAGAAGAGATACAAGAACTGCCTGAAGGAGTGAGTAAAGAGGTTAAAAAACTTTGTATCTAAACCTTACTCCTCTAATGTTTAGATATAATATCCTAAAAATTAGGATACTGTATGTCAAATGAAGTAAATAACTTCTCTTTTGCTGAAGAAGTTTGGCACTCTATAACACATGGAGTTGGTTTTCTTTTAAGTATTGTTGCTTTAACTCTACTTGTTAGCTTTGCTACTCTTGGTGGAAAACCCATAAATATCATATCTGCATCTATCTATGGAAGTGCATTAATCCTTATGTATGGGAGTTCAACTCTTTATCATGCAATAACTCACAAAGAGATAAAACAATTTTTTCAAAAGTTTGATCACAGTGCTATCTATTTTTTAATTGCTGGAAGTTATACACCAGTATTACTTATAAATATAGTTGGATTTGAAGGCTGGATTTTATTTTCAATAGAGTGGCTAATTGCTGTAGTAGGTATCACTTTAAAATTTGTATATCCTGGACGATTTGAAGCTCTTGCCATGCTAGCTTATATTCTTATGGGTTGGTTAATTATAGTTATATTTGAAACTTTTAGAAATAGTATAGATCCAGTAGGATTTTGGCTACTAGTTACTGGTGGTATTTCTTACAGCATTGGAATAGTGTTTTTTATACAAGGTCATAAAAAACACTTCCACACAATATGGCATCTCTTTGTACTCGCAGGTTCAATCTTTCAATTTTTTGCGATACTTCTATATGTGATTTAGTGAGACAAGCTTTATGAAGTCATAATCTCATAGGGGCGTTTTATCTCGCTTATCACTTCACCAACACTCATATGGCGAGATTTACGTAAAAACTCTTTTCCATCTAAAAAGACTAATACAGTAGGAATAGCAAAAACACCAAAATGTGGTGCTATATCTTCCTCTGCTGAAATATCTACACTCTCAACTACAAACTTTTTAAAGTTTGCATCTAAAGCTTCTAATAGTTTAGGTTTAAGTGCATGACACACATTACAAGTTGGTGCTGAGAAGTAAACCATCACCGCTAAATTTTCGTTTATCGATTTATTTATATTTTCAATTGTTTGCATGAGTGAATTATATTATAATATCACTATGAGTTCAATAATATTTTCAATTTTAAGTGTATATATATTTATAGTGATGGGTTATATCGCTAAAATGAGTTTTAAAGAGCAGATAGATGATAAAACTATCACTCTTATTAATGTTTACTTCCTACAAGTTTTTCTAACATTTTGGGGTCTGCTTCTTCGTCCTATTGATATTACACTTTTGTATGCACCCTCCATCTATCTTTTTATAGTTTCCATAGCTATTATTATAAGTGCTATTATTGCTAAATATCTATTTGAAAATAAAAAAGAGTATTCCATTGCCACCATTGCAGCTATCATTGGAAATACTGGAAACTTAGGTATTCCTATAAATATAGCTATCTTTGGAGAGGAATCTATCCCCTACACTACTATTGTAAATCTTGTGAATGTATTTGTAGTTTACACTGTTGGTGTATTTTACTACTCTAGTGGTAGTTTTGATAAAAAAACTTCTTTGATGAATATAGTTAAACTTCCTATACTTTGGGCGGCACTTCTTGCGATACTGCTGAGTGTTTATAAAATAGAGATTCACTCCTCTATTATGAATATGCTGATGATGGGTGCTTATGCTTCTATGACTATGCAACTCTTTTTATTTGGTATCTACCTCTATGGAACAAAAATCAAAGAGCTTAGTAAAAGACTCATTATTTGGGTTTTAACTTTTAAATTTATATTACTCCCACTTGTTGCATTTATAGTTCTTGCAAATATTGAGTTAGACAAGATGATAAAAGGGATAATTTTTATAGAACTGATGATGCCACTAGCAGTTGCAAATGTAAATCTTGCTTCTCTTTATGAGTGTAAACCTAGAGTAGTTACCGCTTTAGTATTTTTATCTTCTGTTTTGTTTTTGGGGATTATCTTTGTTGGGGTGGAGGTTTTAAACTATCTATAAGAAAAGAAACTAAACATAATTATTAATTATCATATTTAGTTAATTTATTATACTTAATAAGCCTATTCAAATCTTTACGATATGTCTTCGCTTCAGCATATTGATCCAATGTTTGAATAATTTTAGAAACATTAGCTGTTTGATAACGTATATGTCTAAACTTCTTGAAAACACCACTACTTCCCATCAGTTTATAATACTCTCTAACAGATTCTTCAATAGTAGAAAATTTTCTAAGCCAAATAGTTCTAGTTCCATCTCTCTTTTCAGAAGCAGCGATACGTGGCTCATTTTTATTAAAACTCCACATACCAAAAATATTTTTAGCTTTCACAAAAAAGCGTGATGTAGCCCAACCACTCTCTAAGATGGCTTGTGCTATCACTATACTTTTTGGATGTGGCTTTAAAGCTAAGAGTAAATCAGCATCTGTTTTAGCTTTATATATTTTCTTTAACTTTTCTATCTTAACTCTATTTGTGCCCATTTTCATATCTGACTTTATAACATAGTATTGTTTTGTAAGCTCAATATGAACCCTTTTTATAGCAGGAACAACCAGATGAAAAAAACGCTCTTTTTTAGTTTCAATAGTCATCTTTTTTGGGACTATTTCTGCTTTATAATGAGTCGAAGCTTTAAGAGTTGCTAAACTTAAAAAAAGTACGGTTGCAGTTAATAGAGTTTTCATAATATTATTTAATCTTCTCTAAGATACTTTCTACTGTAAAACCAAACTTCTCAAAAAGTAGTGAGGCTGGAGCTGATGCACCAAAAGTATCCATAGCTACAACAGTATCTGCAAGTCTGTACCACTCTAAACCACGAGCAGCTTCGATAGCAACAGTTTTAGTTCCCTCTACAATAATAGACGCCATATACGCACTATCTTGCTCAATGAAAAGATCATAACAAGGAACTGAAACAACATTAACTGGAACACTCATCTCAGCTAAAGTTTCTCTTACTTTAAGAGCCAACTCTACTTCCGAACCCGATGCCATAATCGTCATAACAGCATTATCTGATTCAGCTAAAAGGTAACCACCACGAGATGCTTCACCTTTTGCAGGTGTTGGAAGAACTGAAAGATTTTGACGAGAACAAACAAATGCAGATGGAGATTTTTTCATCTCTAATGCAGTTTTCCAAGCCTCAATGTTTTCAGCACCATCAGCTGGACGCCATACATAAAAGTTAGGTAATGCGCGAAATTGTGAAAGATGCTCAATTGGTTGATGTGTTGGACCATCTTCACCTACACCGATACTATCGTGAGTCCAGATGTAAAAGTTTTGAATATTTGTAAGTGCAGCGATACGAGCAGCTGGTTTTAAATAATCTGAAAATACAAAGAATGTAGCACTAAAAGGCATAAGTGGACCATAAAGAGCCATCGCATTTACGATAGAAGCCATCGCATGTTCACGAATACCAAAGTAGATATTACGTCCCTTTGGAAATACACCCATATCGTTAAGATTTGTTTTGTTAGATGGGCTTAAATCTGCTGAACCACCTAAGAAACTTGGAATACCTTTAGCAATAGCATTCATAATCTTACCATTTGTACCACGAGTAGCTTCTGCTTTTTCAAATGTAGGATACTCTATACGAGAAAAATCAGGATTTTGAAGAGCGTCTAATGCTTCATTTTGTTCCATAAGTGGAAGAGTTTTTTGAGAGTGAATCCATTGACGTTCAAGTAAATCTCCCTCTTCAATAGCACATCTAAATCTAGCCATAACATCTTCATCTACGTGAAAAGTTTTTTGAGGGTCAAAACCAGCTTTAGTTTTTGCACGTGCGATAATTTCATCACCTAATGGCGCACCGTGAGAATGATGAGAACCCTCTAATTTACCAGCACCTTTAGCAATGATAGTGTTAGCGATAATAATAGTTGGTTTTTTATTTGATTTTGCAGTTGTTAATGCTGTATCAATCTCATCAAAATTATGTCCATCAACTTCTAAAACATCCCAACCTTGAGATTTAAAACGCATCTCAATATTTTCACTAATACTTAAATCAGTTGAACCCTCGATAGTGATACGATTTGAATCGTAAATAAGAATTAAATTATCAAGTTTATTATGCCCTGCGATAGAACAAGCTTCATAAGAGATACCCTCTTCTAAATCGCCATCACCACAAAGACAATAAACATTATGGTCTATTAATTTAGCTGTTTCAGAATTAACTTGCGCACCTGTAAATTTTGAAGCCATAGAAAAACCAACAGCATTAGCGATACCTTGACCAAGAGGACCAGTAGTAATCTCAATACCAGCCGTATGACCATACTCTGGATGACCTGGAGTTAAAGAGTCTAATTGACGAAAGTTTTTTAAATCTTCAACTTCAAGACCATATCCCCAAAGATAATAAAGAGAGTAAATAAGACCTGTTGCGTGTCCACCTGAAAATACTAATCTATCACGATTTAACCAATCAGGATTTTTAGGATTATGGTTTAAGTGTTCACTTAAAACTGTTGCAATATCTGCAAGACCCATTGGCGCACCAGGGTGACCACTATTTGCTGCTTGTACCATATCTGCTGCTAAAAATCTTATACTGTCTGCCATTTTTTGACGCATTACATTACTCATATTATTTTCCTATTTTAGTTTTTATGTCTATTTATATATCTTGTTAATAATGGAGACAACTCACTTTGTAAGTTCTCATCAAAATTATCCATCTCTAAAGTCAGTTCATTAGCTATTTCATTAGCTTGTTTCATCGACTCATCTAATCCTAAAATAGTTACGAAACTATTTTTATCTTCATCATTATTTGTAAGCTTTCCAGCCTCTTCACTGCTCTGTGTTACATCTAAAATATCATCTTGAATCTGAAATAGAAGACCAAGTTTTATTCCGAAGTCATAAAGTTTATCTGCGAAATCTTCTTTACCTACTATTATAGCTCCCATCTTTAATGAAGCTGCTATAAGTTTGGCTGTTTTATTTATATGAAGAACTTTTATATCTTCCACTTTAAGAGGTCTGTTCTCAAAATAACAGTCTATCGCTTGACCTAAAACCATACCGTTGAGTCCACCATTACTTGCCAATTCACGAATAAGTTGTACTCTTGTATAGTCTGAAAAAGGAGCATTGGCTAAAACTTCAAAAGAGTAAGTATTTAAAGCATCTCCAACTAGAATAGCTGTTACTTCATCAAAAGATATGTGGAGAGTGGGTTTTCCACGGCGTAAAGGAGAATTATCCATAGCAGGTAAATCATCGTGAATAAGTGAATAGGTGTGTAGTAGTTCGATAGCATAAGCAGCGTATCTTGCACTATCGAGCATCAATGGATTATAGGCTTTTACAACACCTAAAAGTAGTGCAGGACGAAATCTCTTTCCTCCTGCTATTAACATATTTTGAAGTGCATCTTGATATGTTGGATGAATACTTTTTGATATTGGTAAATTGTCTTTTAAAAATTGTTCAAAGTTTTGCATTTGGAATTTTAACTAATTTATCTTCACAAAGGACTGAAAATTAAAATAGAGTTACTTAATTACTTCGCTCCAAATGGATTTGCTCCACCTAGACCACCAAGCATACCCATTGCGCTACTTTGTTGATTTTGCTGTACCATTTTATTGGCATCATTCATCACACCGATAAGTAAAATTTGAAGCATCTCTTTATCTTTTAAGGCGATTTCATCAATAGTTAAATCGATAACCTCCCCTTTTCCATTCATAGTTACTTCAATTAAACCACCACCTGCTTTGACTGTGAAAATTTTTAATTCAAGTTCCGTTTGAAGTTTAGCAGCATTTTCTTGCATACCCTCAAGCATTTTACCCATATCTCCTATATTACCAAGCATAATTAGATACTATCCGTAATAAGTTCAATATCGTTATTTTCATCTACAATAACAACTTTTGGTTTATATGTTTCTAACTCTTTTTCATCATAAGTAGCATACGCAATAATAATTATTTTATCGCCTATTTGAACCTTACGAGCTGCTGCACCATTTAAACAGATATCACGTTTACCACGTTCACCTAAAATGATATAGGTTGTAAAACGCTCACCATTGTTTATATTTACAATAGCTACTTTCTGACCGACTCTCATTTTTGAAGCTTCTAAAAGTTCTTCATCTATCGTAATAGAACCAACATAGTTTAAGTTAGCATCAGTAACAGTCGCACGATGAATTTTGCTATACAACATATCAATTAACATACTACTTCCTATCTACCCATCTGCTTTTGCATATCTTTTGGAGAGATTGGCTCGTCCCATAATTCTGCGTCTATTACAAACTCTTCAACAACATTCCCACCGATGATATGTTCTGCAACGATTCTATCTATTTTCTCTTTTGTAAGACCTGCATACATTGTATGACCTGGCTCTACTAACATAACTGGACCTGAAGAACATCTATTCATACAAGATGAACGGATAGGCTGAACTGTACCCATAATAGCTTCTTGCATCAATTTTTGAGCAAGATATTGAAATAAATCTTGAGTAGCTGGTGTAACACACGATGGTTTTGGCATTCCAGGAGGAGCTGATTGCTCACACTTGAAGATATAAAATGCTGGTTGAGGGATTCCCATAGATATTCCTTAAAATTTTTCGAAATTATATCAAAATAATATATATATATTCTCATCTCTTAAAATAAGTTTCTATCTTTAAGTAAAGATGCAACTATTTAGATATAATTCTTCGAAGATTTTAATACTTTATATAGGAATAATAAATTGAAGAAAACACTCTCTATTCTACTCCTTGTGTCATCTCTCTACTCCGATGCAAAACTATATTTTGGTCTAAATTATGGTTCTATAAATGAAGAGTTTAAAAATGATTTAGATGCTCAAAGCTCATCACAAATGATCTCTTTTAAAGGTGGGTATGGTGATATAAATGCTTATGCTATTGACCTTTCTATAGATATTGTTGATAATAAATCATCAATATTTTCAAAGACAGATGGAAAAAAATATGCCCTTAACCTAGAGTTTGTAAAAGCTTTTGATTTTGATACTTTTATGAATCCATTTTTTAGTGCTGGTTTTGGAAGTGGTCAATTAAAGATTACTAATACACTGCAAGACTCTTTATCCTATGGTTCATTAAATGTTGGCGTTGGTACTTTTATTCCTATTAATGAATATTTTGATTTGGAGATAGGGTATAAATATAAATACCTCTCTTATGAACGTGTAGATACTATTGTCGAAAAAGTATCTTATAAATCACATACAAATACAATCTATTCTGGATTTAATCTAAGGTTTTAGGAAAAATATGAAATTAATAAAAAATATATTACTTAGTACAACTGCTCTATTTTTTATCTCATGTGGTGGTGATAATACAGAAGAAGCTGTTATCTTAAATGTAAAAAGTATTCAGATAGTTAAATCAATTGATACTATCTACTCAACAGATGCTGAAAAAGAAGATGCTTTTAGTGCCTCTGTTACATTTGAAGATGATTCTACTAAAGATGCAACAGAATTCGTGACTTGGAACAGTTCAAATACAAATATAGCAAGAGTTGTTAAAGGTACTATCTATGTAGGAACTCAAAATGGTGGAGATACAAATATTAGTATTAGCTATCAAGATTTAAGTTCAGATTCTATTATACTTCATAGTAAAAAGCTACTTGACTATAATATATCTCTTTTAGATGCTGAAAATAATGCAACAGGAAAATATACTCTTAAAGCTATGGGAACTTTTGAAGATAATACAACACAAGAGATACTAAAAAATATAGTTTATAATGTAAATAACAGTGCAGAAATTACTATTGAAAATGATATAACATCAGTTACTATAGCAATCGGGGAAACAAATATAACATCAACTCTTTTTAACGATGTTACTATGACTAAAGAAATTATCTATACAGCAGAGTAAAACTTACTGCTGTATATTCAAAAGCTCTCTTACTATATCTCTATCATCAAATGGAAACTTCTCATCATAGATAATTTGATGAGATTCGTCACCCTTTCCAAGAATAACAACAACTTCATTCTCTTCTTGATCATCTAATGCCATCTCAATAGCTTTTCTTCTATTCAACTCTATTACTACATTACTCATATCTTCGATACCATCTAAAATATCTTTTACAATATTCTCTGGGTCTTCATGACGTGGATTATCAGTTGTGATATATGTTCTTTTTGCTAAAGATACCGCTATTTTTCCCATCATTGGGCGTTTTTCTCTATCTCGCTCTCCACCAGCTCCGAACACAACTAAAAGGTCTTTCTCTCTTAATGAATTTAAAACCTGTTGCATACCATCTGGAGTATGTGCAAAATCTACTATTACATTGGGAAGTTCGCATACTTGTTCCATACGTCCACTTACACCTGCAAAATTATCAACAACTTCAGCAATCTCTTCAAGTTTTTTTCCAGTTAAAAGATGTGTTGCACCTATGGCAGCCATAAGATTGTAAAGATTAAAAAATCCGTGAAGCGAAGCAGTAAAAGGAACTATCTCTTGAAAATGTTGAATAATCCCACTTGACGCATCATTTAAAGAGTATGCCATAAGCTTATAAGTAGAATTATTTTCTATCCCGTAAGTATATGTTTTTTTTATATTAAAAGAGGCTCTAGGCTCATCTCTATTTATTAACTTTTTTCCTTCACATTGAAAAAAGCTATTTTTCACACTAATATACTCTCCAAGAGTTTTATGATAATCTAAATGGTCTTGAGTAATATTTGTTAATATTTTAAGTTCAAACTCTAAACCCTCTATACGCTTTTGAGCGATAGCATGAGAACTTACTTCCATAATAAAAAATTCACAACCAGCTTGAACTGCTTGATAGATATGTCTATAAGTGTTTAATACTGAGGGTGTCGTTAAAGTTTTACCCTCTACCACTTCATCATTCATAAAAAGACCACGAGTACCCTGCATAGCTACTTTATAATCTAAATCTAAAAGAAAAGAATATATAGCACTTGCTGTTGTCGTTTTACCATTTGTTCCAGTAATTCCAACTATTTTTATCTTATCAATTCCAAAAAGTTGAGCAATATCTGTTATTTTAATAATAGAGTGAGCATTATTATCTTTAGCATTTTGAAGATATTTTTCATTCTGAGCGGTAATAACAAATGCTGTTTCACTATCACATTCATTCGAGTTTTCTGTTACATACTTAAAAACTTGATTTGGTAATTCAATTTTCAATGAGACTGCCTTTATTTGATAATTTAACTAATAATTTTTGAAGTAATTCATCTGAAGGATATGTAGTAATAGCATTTTCAAGATAGGAGAGAGCAACCTTTTTAAAACTATGTTCTATTAAACTTTCTAAAAAATCTAAAAAATCAGATTTTGAAGTAATAATAACTTTTGTTGAAAACATAATATTTTCAAAAGTTTCTTTAAAATCATTGCCATCATCAATCATAAGTTTAAAATCTTTATATAAGATACCATCTTCATACTCTATTCTATCAATTAAAGGTTGTGCAAGAGTTTCAGAAATTTTTTCTAAAGTAGTATCCATATTTTGAAGAATATCACTCATTATAGTATCAGCTTCCTCTCTATTTTCATCTCTTAATATCTCATAATAATCAAATAAAGCCTCAGCTCCACTCTCTCCACTCATAGCCATTTCCGAAAGAATCACTCCATTAAGAGCCTCTTTAGAGTTTGGATAACTTTGAAGTACCTGTGCAAACTGTTGCATAGCATTTTCATATTTAGCACCAGAAAAGCTCTCTTTTGCTTGTGATAATATTTTAAATTTACTTATTATACTCATACTGATTCAAGTCTTATAAACTATCTATATTATTTTCCATACCTAATGGAACATTTACTACCACTAATTCTGGATGAATATCCATTCTAAGTTGTCTTTCTACACCATATTTCAAAGTATTTCCACTACTAGCACATCCTATACATGCACCTTTTAATTGAACATATACTTTTGAATTTTTTACCGTGATAAAATCTATATCACCCCCATCAAGAGCTAAAGATGGACGAACTTTATCTATTACATTAGTTACAGGTGTCATTAATTCTTCATCAGAAAATGGTATCATATAGTATCCTTTGGTTAATAATTTATTTTAATAATCATAATCTATGATAATATTACTTAACTAATCATAAAATATATAATTAAGCTTTTATTTTATGCTTTTATTGCTAACACTTCATTTACATAACTTGCTTTTCTCATTCCAACAAGTATAAAATCGATAGAGTTCTCTTTCATTAAAAAATTTAAAGCTGATTGTTGTAAAGAGAGAGAAGAATCATCTAATATATCTTTTAACTGCTCTTTAGTTTTTTTAGAACACTCATAAGCAACCATTTTTCGATACTCTTGTAAAAATATATCTATAGAACTAAAAAGTGTTTCTATACGCTCTTCATCTACAGTTTCTAATGATTTTTTAATATGGGGAATAATCTGAGAATAAAGAAATGAATCATAATCACCTAACCACCCAAATTTATGTTTTGAATCATCTAACTGTTCTAATAACGTATAAAGTGTTTTAAGTTCATCGTTTTCTGTCATCTCTAATAGCTCATTAAAATAATGATAATACTCTCTACTTTCATCATAATCTGCTAATCTATACATTAAATTATCACTACTTGCATTCAATGGTCTATTTACTAAAACTCTTAAACCATTCTTTTTAGCCCAATTAGCACAGATTAAACCATCTCTTTCTAAAAGATTTATAGGAAGTTGAATAGTTGTAAAATGATGTTTTGAAACTCCAATATACTTTGCCGCTTCCTCTGCTAAAGTCACTAAATCTTCATAAGGTAAAAAATCAACTTCATTTGATTTTTTTGAAAAACTATTAGAACTTATACCATAAGAGCCTATTCTTCCCTTTTCTACCTCTTCTTCTAAAGCGATAAAAATATCTGAAATACGTCTATACATCTCATCAAGACGTTCATCTTCTTTTATATTATTATTAATAGCATTTAAAAGATAGTATTCGGGATTATGAACTAGATAACAATCTAATTTTTTCAGTTCCAAACGTTTTAAAGTTTCAGTTAGTTGGTCTTGCATAAAAGATTTAGAGATAGAATGATAACAATCGTCACTATACTTTACAACATCTTCAAAAGGTTGTTCTTTATGTCTTTTCATATTTGTATTTTGGATATAACCAAATTTACTAACTATCTCAACAGATTCTTTTTTTTCATCTGAAATATCTCTCAAAGCTAATGCAATAGCCCGTTCAGCACCACCATCCATATAATTTGATGATGTATCTATCATTGTTATACCAGAGGATATTGCCTCTTTTAAACTTTCAATATGTTGGGGGTTTAAATCACTTATTCTATAAGTTCCAAATGCGAAATTACTCATTATTTCTCTCTTGTATATTATTTAAAAGTATTTTAGAATGTGGAAGGTTAAAAAGGGGTATTGGGCAAAAGCCCAATAATTTATTGAATTAAACTAATTCAATAAACGCCATAGTAGTAGCATCACCACGACGAATTCTAGTTCTAGTAATTCTAGTGTATCCACCAGTACGATCAACGTACTTAGGAGCAATATCATTTACTAGAGTTTTTGTTGCTTCTTTACTTTGAAGAG
>CAZXSD010000057.1:0-11859 GCA_964642985.1 uncultured Sulfurimonas sp. | reverse complement strand
GTGTAGCTATGCAAGAAGCTTGTGAGCATGCTGGACTTGAAGTTCGTATGCAAACAGCTATTAAAATGGAACAGATTGCTGAACCCTATATAAACCGTAAAGCTGTACGTCATTTAGAAAAAGGACGTGTTGTAATTTTTGCAGCTGGAACAGGTAACCCCTTCTTTACAACAGATACTGCTGCAACTCTTAGAGCAGTTGAAATCGGTGCAGAGGTAATTATAAAAGCTACTAAAGTTGATGGTGTTTACGATAAAGACCCTTCAAAATTTAGTGATGCAGTAAAATTACCAGAACTAACTTATGATCAAGCACTTAATGATCATATAAAAGTTATGGATGATACGTCTATCGCTTTAGCAAAAGATAATAAATTACCAATTATCGTTTGTGATATGTCTAAAGAGGGTAACCTATTAGATATTTTAAATGGTAATATGAACAACTGTTCGATAGTAAGATAATTTTAAAGGAATTAAAATATGAAAGTTGAAGAATTAACAGCCAAAATTTTAGATGCAAATCCACAACTGGACCGTTATCAATTAGCAATAGCTATTGCTAAGAGAAGTGATGAACTAGCTAATGGTTCATCAAGTAAATTAAATATAGATCCAAAAACTATTAAATTTGCGGATTTAGCATTAATGGAAATTGCAGAAGGCCTTATCGTAATTAAAGGCTTTGTAGATATAGAAAAGTAGTTGTTTTGTCGCTGAGTCAAATAGATATAGAAAAAGTTAAAAATATTAACGATATTGACTCAGCATCCTCTTATCTTTTTTCCCAAATAAAACCATCTTCCCTATTAAATAAAGCTTTAGAATTTTCTCTTGAAGCACATAAGCATCAATTTCGAAAAAGTGGAGAGCCTTATGTAACACATCCTATTTTAGTAGCAAGTATTGTTGCTAATATTACAGATGATGAAGCTATGGCTATTGCTGCACTTTTACATGATGTTGTTGAAGATACTCCTACTACGATAGAAGAGATTTTTGATATGTTTGGTAAAGATGTTGCTCACTTAGTTGAGGGTTTAACGAAAATAGATAAGATTAGAGATGCTGAATTAATACCATCATCATCAGATGAAAAGTTAGTTGTATCTGCTTTATCATTTAGAAAAATGCTTTTAGCAAGTATTGCAGATGTAAGAGTTTTAGTGGTAAAGCTGTGTGATAGACTTCACAATATGCTGACACTTGATGCAGTCCCAGAACATAAACAGATAAGAATATCTGAAGAAACATTAGTTGTTTATGCTCCAATTGCCCATAGATTAGGTATATCTTTTTTAAAAAATATATTAGAGGATCTAAGTTTTAATTATCTTTTTAAAGAGGATAAAAAACTTATAGATGAGTATCTTGATATAAACTATCATGAAATAGAGATGAAGATGGTAGATTTTAAAGAGTCTATAACTACTCTTTTAATGAAAAATGGTTTTTGTGAAAATGATTTTGAAGTGCTTTCTCGTGTAAAACATAGATATTCAATCTACTTAAAAATGCAGCGAAAAGGTGTAACGATAGATGAGGTTTTAGATCTTCTAGCTATCAGAATTTTAACGACAGATGCTGTTAAATGTTACAATATTTTAGGTTTAATTCATCTTCATTTTCAACCTCTTTCCTCTCGTTTTAAGGATTATATTGCTGTTGCAAAAGATAATGGGTATCAAACATTACATACAACAGTTTTTTATAAAACAGCTATTTTAGAGGTCCAGATTAGAACGTATGATATGCATAAAACGGCAGAATTAGGTATCGCTGCACATTGGAAATATAAAAGTGGTGGAAATAGTATAAAACTCGACTGGTTACATAATTTACAATATCAAAATGAATCGATCGAAGATTTCTATACACTTATCAAAAATGATTTATACTCTGAAGATATATCTGTTTTTTCTCCAACAGGAGAGCCATTTACTCTTCCTCGTGGTGCAGTTGTTCTTGATTTTGCTTATGCAGTACATAGTGAAGTTGGGAATAAAGCTGATGGCTGTTTAGTGAATAAAGAAAAATCATCACTTTTAAGTGAAGTTAAAAATGGTGATATTGTAAAAATTCTTGTAGCAGATGAGGTTATTACTAGATGTAGTTGGATAGATGCAGTTAAAACATCACGTGCTACTACAAATATGAAATTAAATTGTAATGCTAGAATACGTGATATTAATACTAAATCAGCTATTAATATAGTAGCTACAGCGATGGATATGAATGTTGATAAAGTTCAATCTTGGTTTAGAGTAAATAAATGTGATACACAATCAAATATTCCTTGTGATATAGAACATTTTAGAAATGTTTTACATAAATATTCACAAGATATAGAGTTTGATAGTAAGTTAAAATTAAAACCTACTATTTTATCAGGTTTAGAAATATTTAGTGTTACAGATATTGAAGATGTAGTTTTTGATTATTGTTGTCATCCAAAATCTGGTGATGAAATTATTGGATTTTTAGATAATAATAAAGTACATGTTCATCATAAAATGTGTGACCATGCTCTTAAAAAGATAGAAAAAAAAGAGTCTATGGTATTTGTACGATGGGAAAAACAGAAAATATACAGATATAATCTAATCTTATCAATGCAAAATGAAAAGGGTGCATTAGCAAATTTTTTGACATATTTAGCCAAAATAGATATAGATATTAACTCTATTGAGCTAGGAAAAGAGAAGAGTAACTATATAAAATATTGTGAAATTGAATTTGAATCTAAAATAGCAGATATAAATAGTTTACGCACAAAAATAGAACAAAAAATAAAAGTGATTCATCTTATTAGAACAGATGATGCATATAGATAGAAATTAATTAGGATATAAATATGATAGAAGAAGCTTTAAACGAAATCAATAGAGGTACTGCTGAAATAATTGATATTGAACGTATTACAAAATTATTAAAAGCATATTTTGAAGAGGGGAAAACATATACAGTTAAAGCTGGTTTTGACCCTACTGCACCCGATTTACATTTAGGACATACGGTACTTTTACAAAAACTTGCAACATTTCAAAAATATGGTGCAAGAGTTCAATTTTTAATCGGTGATTTTACTGCAACGATTGGAGATCCAACTGGTAAAAGTGCTACAAGAAAAGTTTTAACAAAAGAAGATATTGTAAAAAATATTGCATCATATACTACACAAGCATTTAAAATTTTAGATGAGAGTAAAACAGATATTGTTTATAATAATGATTGGTTGGAGCCTTTAGGTGCTATTGGTATGCTTCAACTTGCATCAAATTTAACAGTTGCAAGAATGTTGGAACGTGATGATTTTTCTAAACGTTATGCTTCTCAAACACCTATTGCGGTAAGTGAATTTATGTACCCTCTTCTTCAAGGTTATGATAGTGTACATCTTAAATCAGATATTGAGATAGGTGGAACAGACCAGAAGTTTAATCTTCTAATGGGTCGCCAACTTCAAAAATCGTATGAGATTAAAAAGCAACAAGCTGTTTTAATGATGCCTATTTTAGAGGGTCTTGATGGTGTTCAAAAGATGAGTAAATCTTTAAACAACTACATTGGTGTAACAGATGCTCCAAATGATATGTTTGGTAAAGTTTTAAGTATCTCTGATGATTTGATGTGGAGATTCTATGAGCTTTTAAGTGACAAAAGTTTAGCTGAAATAGCAGAGTTGAAATCTGGTGTTGAAGATGGTTCTCTACACCCTAAAAAAGTTAAAGAGGATTTAGCTTTAGAAATTGTTGAGAGATTTCACTCAAAAGAGTTAGCAGATGGAGCAAAAGCTGAGTTTGAAAAAGTTCACGCAAAAAGCCAAATTCCAACAGATATAGCTGAATTTTCTTGTGATGGAGAGGTTTGGATAGCTAAAGCATTGGTAGATTGTAACATTGAGCCATCAACTTCTCAAGCTAGAAGAGATATTAAGCAAGGTGGCGTTAAAATAAACCAACAAAAAATATCAGATATGCAGTTACAACTTTCAGCAGGTGAGTATTTACTTCAAGTTGGAAAAAGAAAATTCGCTAAATTAAAGGTAAACTAATGAGATTTAACTCTTTAAAAATTGGAAATCATATAATTGAAAAACCTATTGTTCAAGGTGGAATGGGTGTTGGTATTAGCTGGGATAAACTAGCTGGTACTGTTTCAAAAGAGGGTGGACTAGGTGTTGTTAGTTCAGTTGGAACAGGATATTATCAAGATAAAGAGTTTGCTAAAAAATTGGTTTTAGATAGACCATTTTCTGAAATTAATTTTTACTCTAAAGATGGACTTGAAGCGATTATTAAAAATGCAAGAAAAATCTGTGGAGATAAGCCATTAGCTGTAAATATTTTATATGCTATGAGTGGTTATGGTGATGCTGTAAGAAATGCTTGTAAATTTGGTGCTGATATTATTATTACTGGAGCAGGTCTTCCTACCAATATGCCAGAGTTTACAGAGGGTTATCCAGATGTTGCTCTTGTTCCTATCGTGTCATCTCCAAAAGCTCTTAAAATTATCTGTAAACGTTGGCAAAAAAGATATAACCGTCTTCCAGATGCAGTAGTTGTTGAGGGTCCTAAAAGTGGAGGGCATCAAGGTTTTTCTTATGACCAGTGTAAATTACCTGAAAATCAATTAGAAAATATCGTAGCTCCTGTTGTTGAGGAAGCTAAAAAATGGGGAGATATTCCTGTGATCGCCGCTGGTGGTGTTTGGGATAAAAAAGATATAGAAGAGATGATGGCTCTTGGTGCTTCAGCTGTTCAGATGGGAACTAGATTTATAGGAACTCACGAATGTGATGCTCACGAAAATTTAAAACAAGTTCTTATCAATGCTAAAGAGGAAGATATACAACTTATGAAATCTCCTGTTGGTTATCCAGCACAAGGTGTTGTTACAAATTTAACACACTTAGTAGCTGAGCGTAAAGGTCCAGAGATAAAATGTATCTCTAACTGTGTTGCTCCTTGTAAGCGTGGAGTAGAAGCTAAAGAAGTTGGTTTTTGTATTGCTGATAGATTAAGTGATGCTTTTTTAGGAAAACTTGATACGGGATTATTTTTCTCAGGTACAAATGGTTATAGATTAAAAGAGATTATCTCTGTAAAAGAGCTTTTAACGAAACTTATAGAGGGTGAATAATTAACTAATGTATCGCTATCTTTTTTTATTTTTTATATTGGTTATAAATCTTTATGGTATTAATAATAATGATATTTTAAAACGTGCTAATACTCTTGTTAAATCAAGTGACAAGAGTAAACAGTTTCGTGCCTATAATGATTTTAAAAATCTTTATTTACGTTCTATAATGAATGATGATAAAAGACTTAAAATTAACTCGTTAAAGGGTATCATTAAAAGTGGTAAAAAACTTCATATTGATATAAGACAATATTCTGATGAGTTTGTAGATTTAAATAAAAGAGTTAAAAAGAAAGAGATAGTTAAACCTAAAAAAACATATCAAAAAATAAGAGTACAGCCATCTAAATCATTAGAATCAGCAATATGGAATGATAATATTTTATCTCTTAATTTTGATAAAAAACTTTCCTCTGAAAACATTAATTACTTTACTCTCTTTGATGAAAAGAAAAAAAGATTTAAGTATGTTTTTGATATTAAAACGGCTACCCTACACAAAGCTATCAATATCCGTAATAAAAATATTTTAAAAGTTCGATTAGCACAGTTTAAACCAAATGTTTTACGTTTAGTATTTGAACATAATAAACTTTTAAAAATTTCATATAATCTGAAATCAAAGAGATTAGAGATTAGTTTATCTAGTCAAAAATCTAACTCCTCTAAAGCGAAAAATAAGGTAGAAAATAGTTATTTTTCTAAATATATGTCGCCAAAACGTCTTGATAGAAATAAGATTATTGTTATTGATGCTGGTCATGGTGGAAAAGACCCAGGTGCAATAGGATATAAAAAATATAGAGAAAAAGTGATTGTAGTTGGTATTGCAAAGAAGATAAAAAAAATATTAAAAGCTCGTGGATATAAGGTTTATATGACAAGAGATGATGATACCTTTGTGAAATTGAGTGAAAGAACAAAATTTGCAAATAGAAAAGGTGCTGATATTTTTATGAGTATTCATGCGAATGCAGTTGCTAAGAAAAATGCACATAAAGTTCATGGTGTTGAGTGTTATTTTTTATCTAAATCTCGTACATCAAGAGCTAAAAAAGTTGCGGCTCAAGAGAACTCGGCAGATATGAGTGATATGAACTTCTACGGTAAAAAAAGCTTTTTAAATACTTTAAGCTCACATAATATAGTTGCCTCCAATAAACTAGCGATAGATTTACAAAGAGGTATGTTAGGCTCTCTTAAAAAACATTATAAAGATATTTATGATGGTGGAGTTAGAGAGGGACCATTTTGGGTTTTAGTTGGTGCTCAGATGCCATCAGTATTAGTAGAGGTTGGATTTATCACACATCCTATGGAAGCTAGAAGACTGGTATCTGAAAGGTATCAAAAGAAGTTAGCAAATGGACTTGCTAATGGAATTGAAAGATATTTTTTAAATCAATAAGATTAAAAAAATATCTCTACACTAAAAATGCTTACTGTAGCTCCTCTTGTTTATACTCTAAATCTCCAGCAACAGCTTCTTTATCGTTTATAATCTCTTCAACTTGCTGTTTTACTTTATCATAACGGTATTGCTCTTTAAAGCCTGATATTCTTCCACCTGCTGCATTTGGATGACCACCGCCATTTGACCACTCTTTAGAGATTTGAGCTACATTAACTTGATTATTTGCTCTTAAACTCATCGCACCTCTATAACTAATATCAACAATAAAGTCATATTCAGGAAACTCTACTAAAAAGCCATTTCCAACGATAGAAGTATTTCCTACACCGTAACTTAAAAAGCCTTTATAGCCTTTATAATAGATAGTATTTGTAGATCTTTTCTTACCTAAAAGATTAACAATATATTTTGTAGCTAAATTATCAAGAGTATCATTTTTATCTACTTGAAAGAACTCTTTTTTAAGAAGATGAATTCTTTCATCTAATAATATTTGAGCATTAGGTTCATTCATAAGTTTAGCTGCTTGAATAAGTAAAGAGAGTTTATAGTGGCTATCCTCTTTGGCAAACATAGAACGGTTAAGCTCTCTAGTTTCGTTTATGAGACGCATACAAACCTTACCATATTCAAAGTTTTCTACTTCCTCTTTTTTCCATAAATCAACAGCATTTACAATATTTACAAACTTATTCATCCACTCTGGTTCATCAAATTTAAAATTTTCTTTTACATAATCATAAGTAATTTTAGTAGCACATCTTTCTACATCAAGAAAATACCAATCATATTTTTTAGAACTTGCTTCTCCACTTCCATGATGGTCAAGTAATGTTATTTTTACATCTCTATTTGAACGGTTGAGTTGAGCAACTTCATGTTGTAACCATTTTGATTCATCAGGAGAGAGGTTTAAATCTGTTATTAGAATTAGAGAGGCTCTTTTATCAGCTTTGATGGCATCAATCATTATCTCTAGTTTCTGTTTTACTTCTGCACCATAGTTAGCATTATAATTTACAATTTGATAAGGTGTATATTTCATTATAAGTTGGCAACTGTAACCATCTAAATCTATATGAGAAAGATGATGTATTATTCTATTATTCATTTTTGACCTTTTATTATTTTTTTTTATCTATTTTAGTTAATTGAAATTGAACCCATCACTTCGAATGTAGCACTTGAATCTATCTCTGCATGAGAGAGTGTTACTACATCTAAAGAGAAACGTTCAAAAATTTCAGCGAGTCCACGACGTAATTGAGGATCTACTATCAGTACAACAGGAGAAACCCCTTTTTGTAAAAGTTCTGATGCTTTTGTACTTGTCGCTTGGATAAGAGCATTAATCTCATTTACATTAAGCATTAAGTTTCTATTGCCATCTTGTTCAACAGATTTTTCTAGCATTAACTGCTCTGTAGCTGTATCAAATGTAAGTAACCTAATTACACCATCTTCACTAGAATACATCTGTGTTATTATACGAGCTAGTTTAGCACGTACTTGTTCAGTGATAACTTCAACATTTTTAGTATATTCTGCAATATCTGCGATAGTTTCTAAAACAGTAAGCATATCTTTAAGAGGTATTTTTTCATGTAAAAGAGCTTTAAGGACACGTTGAACCAATCCTATATTAGCCACTTTAAATACATCATCAATGATAACAGGAAAATCAATTTTGATTTTATCCACAAGAGTTTGAACCTCTTGACGAGTTAATAGGTCTTCTGCATTACGCTTGATTATTTCACTCATGTGAGTTGAGATAACAGTTGCAGGGTCCACTACGGTATAACCATTTATAATAGCATCTTGTTTATCATCTGCCAATATCCAAACAGCATCTAAGCCAAAAGCGGGTTCTTTAGTTTTATCTCCATTAATCTCTCCAGTTGCCATACCACTATCCATAGCTAAAAACTTATCGGGTATGATAGTTCCTTCGCCTATAGAGATACCTTTGAGGAGTATTTGGTACTGTTGTGGTGCAAGGTGTAAATTATCACGTATACGAACTTGAGGCATTAAAAAACCAAAATCTGAAGCTATTTTTCTTCTCATAGAACGGATACGGTCTAGTAAATCTCCACCTTGAGAGTTATCAGCAAGGGATATGAGTTGATACCCAAGGGTTAGTTCAAGCATCTCTACTTTGAGTATATCTTCAAGAGCTTTTTCCTCTTCTTGAGCTATCTCTTCATTTGTTTTCTTTGGTTTAGTTTGTGCCTGTTCATTTTCTATAGAATTACTATTTTTATCATTTAATATATTTTCTACATCAAGAATAGAGAGTTCACCCTTTTCATATTTATAGATAGACCACCCAAGCAGTGCAAATATAAAACCAACAAAACCCATAGAAGCAGTAGGTAATCCGGGAACCATAGCAAATAGTATCATAATAAGTCCTACTATCATCATAATTTTTGCATTTCCCATCAGTTGATTAACTGCACCCTCTGCAAAGTTATCTCCATCACCAGATGAACGAGTAATCATAATACCTGTTGCAGTAGAGATGATAAGAGCAGGAATTTGACCTACTAAACCATCACCGATAGTTAAAAGTGTAAATGTTGAAGCACTATCTCCAACACTCATACCATGTTGAAATACACCGATAAGAAAACCACCAATGATATTGATAAGAGTGATAATGATACCCGCAACAGCATCCCCTTTTACAAACTTACTAGAACCATCCATAGCTCCATAAAAGTTAGCATCTCTCAGTATCTCTGCACGACGCTCTTTAGCTTGAGCATCATCTATTAGACCTGCATTTAAGTCTGCATCAACCGCCATCTGTTTCCCTGGCATAGAATCAAGTGTAAATCTCGCAGCAACCTCTGCAACCCTAGTAGAACCTTTGGTAATAACCATAAAGTTAACAAGCACTAAGATAGAAAAGATAATAATACCTATAACAAAGTTTCCACCAACAACAAAATCTCCAAAACCAGTAATAATTCCACTTACTGAATCAGGACCTTCATGTCCATGACTTAAAATCATTCTCGTTGTTGCGATATTTAAAGAGAGTCTAAAAAGAGTTAAGATAAGAATAAGTGTTGGAAAGGTTGTTAAATCAGTTGGTTTTGGAACATATAAAGAGATAAGTAAAATCAAAACAGCTAAAGCCATAGAGATAGTTAAAAAAACATCTAAAATTGCTGAGGGAAGAGGAACGATAATTATCGCTAAGATTCCCATTACAAAAAAGACAACACTTAAATCTTTTTGTCCTAATAAAAAGTTAAGAGATAAACCTACTTGCTGTTTTAAGGTTATTTTTTTAGCCATTTATTTAATCTTCTAAAATATCAGCAAGTGTTAAATCTGCTAAAAAAGAGTCAATTTTTCCTTGAAGTTTATTTAAAAAAGGAAGAATGGCACAAATATTTGCTTTGTCTGAAGGACAATCTTTATTACCTGAGGTACAATCAAAAACAGCAGGAACTTTTCCTTCAACTGAAGACATAACTTTTAACATATTTATCTCAGAGGGATTTTTGGCTAAAGAAAAACCACCATTTACACCTTTATAAGATATTAAAACCTTATTTTTAGCAAGAGCTTGTAAAATTTTTGCTAAAAAGCTTTTAGAGATAGAGAGTTCACGAGAGAGAGTTTCACTATCCATGGGTGAACTCGTCTTTGATAAAACAATTAAAGAGAGTATTGCATATTCACTTGCACGTGTTATTAACATAATTATTAGCTTTCTATAGAGTAGTTTTTTTTAGAAATTTGATTATATCTAAAAAAATTGAAACCTATATTATCTCATTTATAATAATTCTATTTCTACCATTATTTTTAGCTATATATAAACTATCATCTGATAATTTAACCATCTCTTCAAGTGAAGAACTCATACCATAAAATATACCGATAGAAACAGTATAAGATATTTCTAAACCTTTAATCTTTATAATATTATCTTCAAATGCTTGACGTATCTTTTCAAAAAGTAATTGAGTGTTTTCAAGAGTTATATCTTCGAGTACAATACAAAACTCTTCTCCTCCAAATCTAGCCATTAAGTCCGAACCTCTTAGCTGAGTATCTAAGATAGTTTTAATCTCTTGAATAGCAACATCACCAATATCATGACCATAAGTATCATTAATATTTTTAAATTTATCAATATCGATCATCGCAACAGCTAAAGGGAGTTCTTTCCTTTTTGCTTTAGAAAATATTTGACCTCCACTATTAAAGAAATAACGTCTGTTATATGCACCTGTTAAGAAATCTTTATTTGCCATATCTTTTACTTGAGAGAAAAGGTCAAGAAGTTCTAGGTTAGAGTTTATTCTTGTAAAAAGCTCATCATTTGAAAAAGGTTTATTTAAAAAATCATTAGCTCCAAATTTTAGAAAGTTTGAAATTACCTCTTTTTTATCAACAGAACTCATAGCGATAATAGCAATCTCATCTTTCTTATATTTTGCTCTAATTTGAAGTGTTAATTCTAGTCCGTTTACATTAGGCATCTCATAGTCAGTAATAACTAAAGATATATCTTTGTTTTTTTCAATAGTATTAAGTGCTTCTTGTCCATCATTAGCTTCTATTATATTCAAATGAATCTGTTTTAAATTATTTGTAACCAGTTCTCTAAACATAGGAGAATCATCAACGACTAAAACAGTTGTTTCATAATTTTTTAATATTCTTGCAATATAGTTTACTGCAAATTCTATACTTGATGGGTCTGATTTAAGTACAAAATCAACTACATCTTTTTTTAAAACTAAATCTTTTAATTTTTGGTCTAAAGTAGCTGTTAAAATTATTGCTGATATATGGTGAGAATTTACTAGTTTTACGATCTCACCATCGTGTGCATCTGGAAGATTTAAATCTAAAAGTGCAGTATGAAAATTACCTTTATGCCCTCTAATAAGCCTCATCGCATCTTTGTAAGTTTCTGCATAGAAAGCTTCAATATAATCATATTTTTTGAACTCTTGTTTTAAAAGAGTTAATGTAGTTTTATCATCTTCAACGACTAATACTTTTTTTTTCATAATTTTAATTGTCCTTTAAAAAACCACTTTTTAAAATTATAGCATTATAAATTAATATAAAGCTTTTTTTTGTTATAATTTTGACTCAGCTTTACATTTTTTATGAATGTAAATGTTAGATTATATACCCATCAGGAGGCCACTATGGCTTTAGATTCGGCTAAAAAATTAGAGATTGTTGCAAAATACGGTCGTAAAGAAAATGATACAGGTTCAAGTGAAGTTCAAATTGCACTTTTAACAACAAGAATTG
>CAZXSD010000056.1:0-12116 GCA_964642985.1 uncultured Sulfurimonas sp. | reverse complement strand
ATTATGCTAGGGAGTTGGCGGAAAAAGAGGGGATGGAAAAAGGGTTAGAGCAAGGAATGGAAAAAGGCTTAGAAAAAGGGTTAGAGCAGGGGTTAGAACAAGGACGATTAGAGATAGCAAAAAACCTTTTAGATATTTTAGATAATGAAACGATAGCTTTAAAAACAGGTTTAACTGTTAATGAAATAGAAGTTTTACGATAATAATTAGGAACCACGGATTTATCATAGAAGAAGCTCTTAAAAGTAGGCATTAGGCTAGACCAATATAAAAAATATCAAACTTTTTTTGGAACCTTGAATTTATTCGTGGCTTGTGCTTTAACTATGCTAAAGTCACGAATAAATATAATAAAAAGGAAAACAATGAAACAGATACTAAAAAGATTAGAACTCATAAAAACAGCTATCGCCATAGAAGATGAAGAGATAATAGAACTTCAAGTTATGAAGCTGGAAAAGTTAGAGATAGATGCAGAGGTTAGAGATATTTTAACAGAGATAGAAACTGTTGATTATGCTAATGTTGTTGTTTTAATAGAGCAGTATATCACTAAATATAGTGGTGTTGTGGTTTATGAAGATAAAGAGTTGGAAGCTTTACGTTTTGAACTGAAACTTCTTGAGGGAAAACTTCAAGAGAAGATAGAGCTTAAAAATGAGTATCAAAATGATATTTTAGAGTTTAATACTCGTTATAGTTTGGAACTTGGCGATACTGTTCGTAGAGTGTTGGATTTGAGAAAACAGATTTTAGCGAAAGCTTTGAAAGTTAAAAATGATGCTTTTAAGAAACTTAAAGAGGAGTTAGAGGAACTTGATGAGTTTGATGATGATTATGATAGAGTTTATCAAGAGTATAAAAAGGCAAGAGATGATTTAAAAGATGACCCTATTTTTGAGAAGTATAAAGATTCTAAAACAGATTATGAAGAGTTTAATGAGGAGTATGAAGATATAAAAGAGAAAGAAAAAAGTAGTTTCAAACTTGATGAAGATGAGAAAAAAGAGCTAAAAAAAGCCTTTAGAAAAGCTTCAAAACTATGCCACCCCGATATAGTAACAGACGAACTCAAAGAACAAGCCGAAGAGCTTATGAAAGAGTTGAATGATGCAAACAGTACAAAAAATCTCAAACGAGTAAGAGAGATACTCTTTAGCCTAGAAAATGGAACAGGTTTTGATGTTGGGAGTGATAAGATAGAAGATAAAGAACAGCTTCGTACAAAGATAGCAGAGTTTAGAGAGAGTTTAACCGATATTGAACAAGCGTTAGAGGATATTAAAGAGAATGATATTTATACTCTTTTAGATGAGATTGATGATGTAGATGAATATATGCGAGATATGAAAGTACAGTTAGATAGTGAGATAGAGCGATTGAATGGGGAGTTGGGATAAAAGATGACTCAAAAATATATCTTAAATTTTTTATCAACTCATAAGCAAGAGTTAAAAACTAAATTTGCAGTAACTAAAATAGGTCTTTTTGGAAGTTATGCTACAAATAAAGCAGATAAGGAGAGTGATATAGATATTGCTATTGAAGTAACAAGAAAAGATTTTTTTCTTAGAGATGATTTAAAAGAGTATTTAGAAAAGCAATTTAAAATATCTGTTGATATTGGTTATATAGATAGTTTTAGAGCTTTTTATAGAAAGAGAATAGATGAGGAGATTATTTATGTCTAAGCAGAAGAAACAAAGAGATATTGAACTTTTTATAGTGGATGTTTTAGTCGCTATTCAAAAGATAAAAGAGTATATTAAACCATTTGATAATCCTAATGATTTTCAATATAGCAGTCTTCATTGGGATGCTTCAATACGACAGCTTGAAATTATTGGAGAAGCATTAAATCGACTTCTTGAAAATGAAAACTTCAATTCCTTATCTCCAAAATATTTTAGAAAAATAGTAAACTTTAGAAATGCAATAGTTCACGGATATTTTGGTATAGATTTAGAGGAAGTTTGGAATATTATTACTCAGAAATTAGATATATTGGAGATAGATTTACTTCAAATTGTTGAAAAAAATATAGATTTAACGGAAGCTATATCTTTTAGTATTGAAGAGTATCAGAGTTTAAATAATGTTAAGATTGTTAAATATTTGATGAAAATTTAGTTATGAAATTAGTTTATTTAAGAATAAGGGTTTAAAATATAATATGCCAACAAAATTAACACTAGAAGTATTTCTTGATAGAGTAAAAAAGATACATAGTATAGGGCAATATGATTATTCAAAAGTAAAATATATAAATAATACAACAAAAGTTAATATATTTTGTAATATCCATAAAAAAATGTTTTCTCAATCTCCGAAATCACATCTCAAAGGTGCTGGATGTAACTTATGTGCTATTGATAGAGGAATAGAATTTAAAACACATAGTGATGATAAATTTGTTAATCAAGCTCAAAAAGTTCATGGAAATTTAAAATATGATTATTCTAAAACTATTTATCTTAATTCAAAAAAGAAAGTTGAAATTATATGTAATATTCATGGTTCTTTTTTTGTTACTCCAAATGACCATCTTTCTAAAAAAGTTGGATGTTCATCTTGTGGAACAGAAAGAACAACTATGGCAGTGCAAGAAAGATATAAAAATGTAGGAAAAGAACATTTAGAGACAGCTAAAAAAGTACATAATAATATTTATGATTATTCAAAGGTTATTTATACTGGATGTGATGATAAAGTAATTATTGGATGTAAGAAACATGGTGATTTTAAAATGCTTTTGGATAGTCATGCTACTCAAAAACAAGGGTGTCCTAAATGTGCCAATGAAAAAAATGGAGAAAGTCGTAGTTTAAAGCTTAATGATTTTATAGAATGTTCTATTAAAAATCATAAAAATTTATACTCTTATGAAAGTGTTATTTTAAAGAATGGTTCATCAAAAGTAAAAATATTTTGTAAAAAATGTGATATATATTTTATTCAAGAAGCTAAAGTTCATATGGCTGGTGCAGGATGTACAACTTGCTACCACGAAAGAAGTGCTATAGCTAGAGCTTTAACAACTGAAGAGTTTATTTATAAATCTCAGCAAGTTCACGGTATTCATAAATATGACTATAGTATGACAAAATATATTAATAGTCGTATGAAAGTTAAAATAAAATGTAATGATTGTAATTATATATTTAAAACAATTCCAAGTGACCATATGGGTAAAGCATCAGGATGTCCAAAATGTGCTAATTTAATATCAAAACCTGAAAAAGAGATTGTTGAATTTATTCAATCTTTAGATATTGAAGTTGAAGAAGGTACAAGAGATATTATTAAAAACCCTAATAATGGAAGAAAATGGGAGCTTGATATATTTCTTCCAGAGCATAATATAGCAATAGAATTTAATGGTGTTTATTTTCACTCAACAGCTCGAAAAAGTAATATAAATTTTCATAAAGAAAAAACTGATGTCTGTTTAGAAAAAGGAATATTTTTACTGCATATATTTGAAGATGATTTCAATGCTAAAAAAGATTTTATTTTTAGTAGAATTAAACATCTTCTTGGTAAATCAAAAACTATTTTATCAGAAAATACAAAACTAAAAATTATCAATATAACATTAGCTAGTCAATTCTTAAATAAAAATCATCTTCATGGAGCAACTAAAGCTACCTTTTACTATGGATTATTTTATGAAAATAGACTTATAAGTGTTGCAGGATTTCTAAAAGGAAGAAAACACACAAAAAATAATAATATGTATGAACTTGTAAGATATGCTAGTAATGAAATAGTAATAGGCTCTTTAAATAAAATGCTTAAAGAGTTTAAAAGGAATTTTTCAGAAATATTATATACTTTTTGTGATAACTCTTTTGATAATATTCAAGATTATCTAAATATAGGTTTTATTCAAACTGAGGAAATAGCTCCTGATTATAAATATTTAATTAATTCAAAAAGAGAATCTAAGTTTAAGTGGAAGAAAAAAGATATAAAATCTAAACTTCCTAGATTTTATAAAGAGAATAAAACAGTAGAAGAAATGATGATTGAAGCAAAAAAGTATAAGATTTATGATTGTGGAAAAACTCGATTAGAATTTTATAATAATCAAAAACCTTCCAAGAACTAGGATTACTGTGAACCTCAAAATAAAAAGCTTATGCCCAAGTAAATAAGACACTTATAAAACTTTATTGGGAAATTATAAAATATATACTTACCTAAAAGGAACCCCTCTGAACCCATACACCTTAGAATACCCAACCTTAATACTTCTACTAATTCCCCTCATCTACTGCCTATACAGATGTAAAGAGTATATGAAACCTAAATATTTTGTGCATCTGCATTTTATGAAAGTAAAAAAGAGTTTTTTTAAACTAGAATGGTTGCTTAAAATTTTGATTTTTATACTTTTTATCTTAGCACTAAGTTCCCCTATTATCGTAGATAAAATCAATCCAAATAATCGAGATGGAAAAGATATAGTTTTAGCTATTGATGCGAGTGGGTCTATGAACTCTTCGGGATTTGATTATAATGAAGATTTGAGTGATTCTAAAAGGCTTAGTCGTTTTGAGATTACAAAACTTATAGCCAAAGATTTTATAAAAAATAGATTTGAAGATAATGTAGGTATCGTCATATATGGAGATTTTGCTTTTATAGCTTCGCCTATTACCTATGAAAAAGAGATTATCGTAGATATGTTAGAGTATCTAAATCAAGGAATGGCAGGACAAAACACTGCAATAGGAGAGGCGATAGCGATGAGTGTACGAGCTTTTAAACACTCCATAGCTAAAACAAAAATAGTGATACTTCTAAGTGATGGAGAGCATAATAGTGGAAAAATATCTCCTAAAGAGGCGGTAAAAATAGCACAATCTCAAAATGTAAAGATTTATACTATTGCTATCGGAAATCAAGGAGAGGCTGATGAGGTTCTTTTACAAAAGATAGCAGAAGATACAAAGGGAGAATTTTTTAGTGCTACAAATGCTAAGGAGTTGGTAAAAGTATATGAAAAGATAGACGATTTAGAGTCATCAAAGATAAAAAGTAAAGAGTATGTTGTTAAAGAGTATTTTTATCAAGTTCTTCTTCTTTTTGGACTTTTCTTTTTGTTAATCTTACTTTTTATGGAGCTTAGAAAATGAGTTTTTTAGACCCACAATATTTTTGGATTTTACTTTTTTTAGTTCCTCTTTTTTATAAAGATATAAGAGCATTTAGACTCGTTACTTATGGCTATATCTTGACCTATATTTTAATAGTTATAGCTTTGTCAAGACCAATCCTCCCCTCAAAACCTATCCAAAATGATGAGATACTCAGTGATATAGTAGTTGCTATTGACCTTTCTTTTTCTATGAAAGCACAAGATATTGAACCAAATAGATTATCCTTTGCTAAAAAGAAGTTTGAAGAACTTGTAGATAAACGGGCTAAAAGTAGATTTGGAGTGATAGGGTTTACTACAAATGCTATAATCCTCTCTCCACTTACACAAGACAGTGAACTCCTCAAACATCTTGCAAATGCACTTGATGATAAGTTTATAATGACAAAAGGAAGTAGTATAATGCCTGTTTTAAAATTAGCTCGAAAGATGTCGGCTTCTAAAACTCCTAGTGTGGTTATTTTGAGTGATGGAGCAGATAAAGAGAGTTATGAAGAGGAGCTAAAATTTGCTAAAGAGAACTCTTTAGTTGTCAATATCTTTATGACAGCCACAAAGTTTGGAGCAACTTTAACACTTCCAAATGGAGAACTTTTAAAAGATGATGCTGGAGATATTATAGTAACAGCTATGAATGAAAATATAGTACTTTTAGCTAATGCAACAGGTGGTGTATATACACAAGATTTTGATACTCTTTTAGATGCTCTTGATACTCAAAGAAATAGAGATTTTAAAACAAAAACTACAACTGTAAATAACTTTGAACTCTTCTATATATTTGTTTTTTTAGCGGTAATAGTTTTTTTAGTAAGTGTAACAAATCTTAAACGTTATTTTTTAGCTTATCTACTTTTAATAGGAATAAACCTTGATGCTTCTATGATGAATTTTTTTGAAGATGAAAATAGAGTAGGGTTTAAAAAGGCAAATAGTTATTATAAAGAGGGAGAGTATGAACAAGCTTTAGTACAGTATGAACATTTAAAATCGGATTCGATAGAGTTTAAATCTCTTATCTATTTTAATCTTGCAAATACACTTGTACGTTTAAAAAAGTTTGAAAAAGCAAGAGAAAATTATCTTAAATCTTTAACACTTGTTTACTCCAAAGAAGCAGATGAAAATATGCGATATATAAAAGATGTAGCAGAGCAAAAACAGATGAGTACGGGAAAACAAAAGAGTGATAAAAAATCATCTATTGCCAAACAAGAGCAATCAAAACCAAAACGTAAAGATGGAGGAAGTTCAAATATGAAAGTAAGTGCAAATGCTGGAGCAGGAGATGCAAAAAACTCTCAAGAGAGCAGGTCAGATGCGATATTAAATCTTTCTCAAGGAAAAGCAAAATTAAGTTCTAAACAGTATGAACTTATAAATGCAAGGAGTGTAAATGAAGATAAACCATATTAATATAGGGATATTTCTAGTTTTATTAAGCTCAACTCTTTTATCTTCAACATGTAGATGGGAAGCATCACTCAATAAACAAAATGTCTATACAGAAGAAGCGATATATCTTAAATATAGTTGTCAGTTTAAAGATAGAGCAGAGTTGTACTCGATAGGTTTTAATCCCGTAACGGACAATGAAAACTATACTATTAAACTTTTAAGTGAGAGTGAGAGAGTTATAGAGAGCAAACGTATTAATAGTTATGAGTTTATCGCTTTTATTCATAAGGCAGGGGAACATATCTTTTCATTTGAAACAATTATGAAAAAAACAAATAAAGAGTCTATTGAAAATACTGTTATCGGTCGTGATAATGAAGAGTATGAAGAGTTTACCACTGTCTATATGAAACAAAAAAAACTATATGTTGATGTTAAAGATAGTGATAATAAACTTGTAGGGGAGTTAAATCTTGAGGTAAAAAAAGATAGTTCTAAGATTAAGGCTTATACACCCTATCATATAGAGATTGTCTTAGAGGGAATTCTTGATTTTAATGCACTTAATCCTATTATTTTTGATATAGAGGGAGTCAAAGTTTTTTCACAAAAGCCTATACAAAAGATAAAGCTTACAAAAGATGGATATAAAGGTAGATGGAGTCAAAAATTTGCTTTTTCTAGTGAACACAATTTTACTATTCCTAGTTTTTCTATAAACTATTTTAATCTAAAAGAGAAGCATACAAAAGAGCTTATTTTTAATAAGATAGCTGTTGAGGTAACTAAAGGTTTTAAAAAAGAGGAACTTTTAGATGGAGATGAGAAAGAGAATAAAGTTGTTGATTATAGTTTTATATATTATATCTTGACTTTTATATTTGGTTTTTTAGTGGCAAAAATTGATTTTAAACCCTATGTTACAAAACTAAAACCTCATAAGAATTTAAACTCATTTGAGATAAAAGTAGCTAATGCAAAAACAGTTAAAGAATTAGTTTTTTTACTTGCTTTAGAAGATGAACAAAAATATTCAGAGTTGATTTTGAAGATAGAGAAGGGGGAGGTTAGAAGTTTGAGGGAAGTGAAGAAAAAGTTAAAAAGAAAGGTTGGAAAAAGATGAGTGTAGCAAATGGAGAATTATTAGATGATAAATTTATCAATTAAAATAAAACTTATAATAATAATATTTATTGCAATATTATTAACGACTATATTACTTACAATACAATCCGTAGAAACAATCAAAGATTTATCAAATCAAAATATCATTCAATATAAAAAACAAGTAATAGAAGCAAAAAAGGAATCGCTTAAAAACTATGTTGATATAGCAAAAGGTATTTTACAAATTTATAGAGATAAAGTCACACCTACTACTACAAAAAAAGAGCTAGAGATTATAAAAAAAGATGCAATAGATGCTATAAATCATATAAGATATGGAGATAATGGATATATATTTATCATTAGTTATGATGGTTATTCTATAGCTTTAGCACTTAGACCTGATCTAGTAGGAACTAATGTTATGAATATAAGAGGTGGTGGTGGAAAGTGGACTACAAAAGACTTTATTAGACTTGCAAAACAAGATGGTGGGCATTATTATACTTACAAATGGAAAACAACAAAAGATAGCCCATATCAAAATAAAATCGCATACTCTTATGGTATTCAAGACTGGGTTTGGGTTGTAGGAACTGGTGAATATATGGCAAAAGAGGAGCAATTAGTAAAAGATAAAGAACTTTTGTTAAAACAAAATACCGATAAATTAATTACAAATATTATTATTAAAGCTCTCATTTTAAGTTTTATTATTGGAATTATATTTATAATACTTGTACATAAGATGATTAATAAACCTTTAAATACATTAAGTATTGGTTTAAATAACTTTTTTATGTTTCTACAAAATAAGAAAAAAACAATAGAACCTATAGAAGTTAATTCAAATGATGAGTTTGGACAAATGATAAAAATAATCAATGATAATATAAATGTAAGTTCAAAACTACATAGTAAAATTAAGGATTTAAATCAAACACTTGAAATAAAAGTTCAAGAAAAAACACAAGAGATAGAAAGACAAAAAGAGACTTTTGAAGTTATTTATAATGGTAGTAAAGATGCTATTGCAATTTTAGATATGGAGTCTAATTTCTTACAAGTAAATCCTGCATATATAGAGATGACTGGTTTTACTCAAAATGAATTATTATCAGATTCATGTTTAAATCTAACCGTATCTAAAGATATTCAACCATCAAAAGATGCTATGAAAGAAGTTGTAAAAGTTGGGTTTATTAAAAATTTTGAAAAAGATTGTATTATAAAAAATGGAAAATATATTACTATAAATATGTCAATGTCAATTTTGCATAATCCTGAAAGAATTTTAATAAGCGTTAGAGATGTAACAGAACTAAAAGATCAAGAAGAGGAATTAAAATCTATACTTGATACTGTTATGGAAACGGTTATTATTTTAGAAGATAAAAAAGTTGTATCTGTAAATCAAAAAACTTTAGATGTATTTGGATATAAAACACAACAAGAAATTATAGGAAATACACCACTATCTTTTATCTCAGATGATACCAAGCATATTGTATTGGAAAACTTAAAACTAAATAATGCTAACCCATATCAAGCAAAAGGTCTAAAAAAAGATGGTACAACTTTTCCTGCTCTTATACAAGGTAAAAATATTATTTTAAGAAATAAGACTATTAGAGTTTCAACATTACTTGACATTAGTGAATTAAAAAATACAGAAAAAGCATTAGAAATTGAAAGAACCAAAGCCCAACAAGCTAATAAAAGTAAATCTCAATTTCTAGCAAATATGTCTCACGAAATAAGAACACCTATGAATGGTATTATAGGTATGTTGCATCTTGCTTCGCAAACAAATCTAAATGATAAACAAAAGAATTATTTACAAAAAATAGATAATAGTGCAAAATCACTTTTAGAGATCATAAATGATATTTTAGATTTTTCTAAAATTGAAGCTGGAAAATTAGATATAAATAAAATAGATTTTAATTTTAAAGAACTACTTCAAAATGTATCAAATATAGTTAAATCAAAAGCAAATGAAAAGGGGCTAGATTTTGAGATAAACTATGATAAAAATATAGATTATCTTTATGGAGATAGTTTACGAATATCACAAATCTTAATCAATCTTATAAATAATGCTATTAAATTTACACAAAAAGGATATGTAAAAATAGATATATCTAAAAAAGAAAATGATAACTTTATATTTGAGATAGAAGATACAGGTATTGGTATAAGCAAAGAGCAACAATCAAAATTATTCCAATCATTTTCACAAGCAGATGCAAGTACCACTAGAAAATATGGAGGAACAGGACTTGGACTTTCTATATCCAAACAATTAGTTGAGTTAATGGGTGGTAAGATTTGGGTTGAGAGTGAATTAGATATTGGTAGTAAATTTATATTTGAGATAAAATTACCAAAAGGTGATGAAAACAATATAAAAATAAAAAAACAGATAGATATATCTAAAATTGCAACTTTAAAAGGTAGTCATATCCTTCTTGTTGAAGATAATGCTATAAATCAAGAGATTATCTTAGGATTATTAGAGCATAGTGGTATCAGAGTTTGTGTAGCATCAAATGGGAAAGAAGCTATTGATATGTATGAAAAAAATTATTATGAACTAGTGTTGATGGATTTGCAGATGCCAATAATGGATGGATTTGAGGCAACAAAATTTATTAGAAATATAGATACAGATATACCAATCATTGCAATTAGTGCAAATGTAATGCAAGAGGATAGAGAAAAAACAAAAAAAGCAGGTATGAATGAACATCTTAATAAACCGATAGATGTAGAAAAACTTTATGCAACACTCCTTAAATATATATCTAAAAAAGTAGAGATTAAAGATGTTGTAGAGTTAGATAAAGATAATATAACAATACCTAGTTTTATGAATATAGATACAAAAAAAGGTCTTTCCTATATGGCTGGAAATAAAAATTTATATTTTAAGATACTTCAAGATTTTTATACAAATTATAATACTATCAAACTTAATGATTTAGAGGATAGTGAATTGCAAAGAGTGGTTCATACTATCAAAGGATTAAGTGGAAATATAGGTGCTGAAGCTTTAAGTGTTATTTCTTGTGAGTTAGAAGATACATTAGATAAAAATTTATTTGATATGTTTTATATTGAGTTAAATAAGGTATTATCTGAATTAGCACTATTAAATTTACAAATAGAAGATAAAACAATAACTCTTTTAGAGATAACACAAATAAAACGCGATACACTGTTTAATAATTTATATGAATTTGCAGTTAAAAGAAGAGCTAAAGGGTGTCGAAATATAGTTCAAGAGTTAGAGGCATATAGGCTTAAAGAGCAAGATAAAAAAATCGTCGAAGATATAAAAAGCTTTATTGATACTAGAAACTATCAGTCAATAATAGAACTTTTACAAAAGGATGTTTAATATGGAAGAAAAAACAATTTTAGTTGTAGATGATACAATCTCAAATCTTGATATATTAGGAGAGTTACTAAAAGATTATGATGTTATAGATGCAACAAATGGTCAAGAAGCTTTAGAGATAATAGAACGTGAACCTGTAAACTTGATACTTTTAGACATAATGATGCCTAATATGGACGGATTTGAAGTTTGTAAAATATTACAATCAAATAATGAAACAAAAGATATTCCAATTATATTTTTAACAGCTAAAACAGATGAAGATAGTATAGAAGAAGCTTACGATATTGGTGGAAGTGATTATGTTACAAAACCTTTTAAACCAAGAGAGTTATTAGCAAGAGTTAAACGAGAGTTAAAACTTCAAGACCTGCAAGAGAAACTAAAGTTATTGGCATCTACTGACCCTATGACAAAACTTTATAACAGAAGATATTTTACTGAAGTAGCTTTACATACAGTAGAATTATCAAAAAGAACAAAACAAGATTTATCTATCATTATGCTTGATATTGATAAGTTTAAAAATGTAAATGATACTTATGGGCATCAAGTTGGAGATGAGGTAATTATATCTCTTGCAAATGAGCTTTTAAAACTACAAAGAAAAAGTGATATTATATGTAGATTTGGTGGAGAAGAGTTTGTGATACTTCTTCCAAATATAGATAGTAATGGTGCTTTCGTAGTAGCAGAAAAAATTCGACAGCAGATAGAATCTTTGAGTATTGAAATTGAAAACAGTGTATCGATAAAATATACTGTTAGTATCGGTGTATCTCAAATTAATCTTGAAACTGAAAATAATATAGAATCTTCATTAAAAAGAGCCGATGATGCACTTTATGAGGCTAAGGAAAATGGTCGGAATAAGGTTTGTTGGTGTTAATAAAAGATTAGCTATTACACCAACTCAAAACTATGAAGCATCTATCTTAACGATAGGTGAACCTCAATTTGAAATACCCTATTGAGAATTATTCTTATTTTTATATTTTACAAAAAATTAGATATAATTATTTTAAATTAAATTTATTGGAGCAT
>CAZXSD010000055.1:0-12301 GCA_964642985.1 uncultured Sulfurimonas sp. | reverse complement strand
CTTCATCAAAAAGAAGATTTATATCATCTATCGTAAGAGGGCGTTTATCTAAAGTGTTTAAAATTTCATCTTCATTATAAAAACTATTGTTTGGTTCAGCATGAATACGTGATGCTATATGTATAGGAAGTCTGTTATCAAATAAAAGAGAGATATTATGCAACTCTTTATAGCTTATACCTACAACTGGATAAGCTGGTGGTCTATCTATTGTTCCTAAATCTACTCTTTGCATATTAAGTTGTAATAAAATATCATTTAATTTTTTTACTTCATCTTCTGTATCATTTAAACCATAAACAAAAAGTATCTCTATGAAGAGTTTACCTTTATAGATTTTACTAAACTCTATAACTTTACTAACAACATCATCAATATTAATATCATTATGAGGTCTATCTATCTTTTTAAAAATATCATTACTAATAGCATCAAGAGAGAGTTTTACTTGGTCTAGTTTTAAAAGAGCATTAAATACTTGTTCATCTATTAAAGTAGCACTATTTGTAAGGATAAGTGTTTGAGTGTTCTCTTTTATCTTATCTATCTCATCTATAAGCTCTGAAAGATTTGGATAGAGTGTTGGTTCGCCATTTGCAGTAAGTGTTATGACATCTATCTTTTGAGAAAGGTGTTGTTTAAGTTCTTCAATAATATTAGCAACTGAAATTATCTTTTTTTGAGTATCAACAGTTGGCATTGGAGCAAGTTCACAATAAAGACAATCAAAATTACACTGTTTAGAAGAGGGGGAGAGGTCTATGCCTAAACTCATGCCAAAACGGCGTGAGTTAATAGGACCAAATATTATATTATTTTCCACTAACGCGATGACATTCGTTAACGAAATGGATAGCATTTTCAACTGGAACATCAGGTAATATACCATGACCTAGATTGAATATATGACGTTTACCACCCATAGTTTTTTGAATAGATTCTACACATTCAGTTGTAGCCTCTTTAGAGTAAAGTCTAGTTGGCTCCATATTTCCTTGAAGAACATATTTATCTCCTAGTTTCTCTTTTGCAAGAGTCATAGAAGTTCCCCAATCTACACCAAATACATCAAAGTTACCATATACTAAACCTTGTTCAATAAAAGCATTTACACCTTTAGGGAACATAATAATTGGAGTTTCAGGATATTTTGATTTAAGATAATCAGCTATCTCAACCATATATTTCCACGAAAATTCATCATATTTTGATGGTTCAATAGCTGAAGCCCAAGAATCAAAAATTTGAACAACATCTATTCCAGCTTCTATCTGTTTTTCCATATAAAGTTTTACAACTTCAGTTACTTTTTTAAGAATATTATGAAGTAGTTCAGGGTTTGAGTACATCAATTTTTTACAAAGATTATAAGTTTTTGTTCCTTGACCCTCTATCATATATGTAGCAAGTGTCCACGGAGCACCTGTAAAACCGATAAGTGCTATCTCATCTCCACGCTCATCTAACTGCTTACGAAGAAGTTTAATAGTATCAAAAACATACGTCAATTTTGATGCAGCTTCATCACCACCGATAAGTCTATCTAAATCCTCTTGAGAAGTTAAAGGGTCATTAAACTTTGGTCCGAAACCTTTAATAAATTCTAAATCCATTCCCATTTCATCAGGAATAACAAGAATATCACTAAATAAAATTGCTGCATCAACTCCAACAATATCAAGTGGTTGAAGAGTTACTTCTGCTGCTTTTGCAGGGTTGTGACAAAGGTTTAAAAAGTTTCCAGCCTCTGCTCTTACTGCCATATACTCTGGTAAATATCTACCAGCTTGTCTCATCATCCATACAGGAGTGTATGGTGTCTCTTTTCCTAAACATGCATCTACAAATATTTTACTCATTAATGTTTTCCTACCTTACTTAAAAAATATAATCCTACTGAAACAAAAGCTATCGATAATGAAAAATAGAGCATATCTAATGCGCCATTATATTCAGTATGTCCTACCTTTTGAAAAAAGCTTACAACAAGAACCATCACAATGACTTTACTTATCTTGTCTTTTAACTGGTCTAAGGAGTGGATAGCTAATATCTTGTTTTCATTACCATTTTCATCTCTTGCTACATCTATATCAGATATAAAAAGTTCATACAAACCAAAAGAGAAAAGTAACATCACAACACCAATTAAATATAAATCAACAGCGCCGATAATGCCACCAACAACATCTTGATGAAAATGCTCTGGATGAGCGTGTGACCAATATGTATTAAAAACATACTGTGCTGTTGCAAAAACATCAAATGATGCAACAATAAATAAGATTCCTGCACCAATAAGCCCAAAAATAACAGCAAACATAACTATAAATCTTGAAGACCATAGACCATTTTCAAAAACTCTTTCTAATGTGGACATCTTATTTTGAACCTTCCATCTCTACCCATTTTTGAGCGATACGAACAGCATTTGTTGCAGCACCAACTCTAAGGTTATCTGCTACTACAAAAAGGTGTAACATATTTTTAGAAAAATTATCATTTCTAATACGCCCTACAAAAGTTTCATTTTTATCGACACAAGTTGATGGCATAGGGTAAAGAGCTTCATCTGGTTTATCTAAAATAACAAGATTTGGTGCTTTACTTAAAATTTCTCTTGCTTCAGTTGCATCTACTTCACTATCAAAAGTAAGAGTAAGTGCTTCAGCATGACCACGAAGAGTTGGAACGCGAACACAAGTTGCACTTAAAGCTATATCTTTGTTCATTATCTTAGTCGTTTCATTTACCATCTTCATCTCCTCTTTAGTGTAGCCATTTTCCATGAAAACATCTATTTGAGGAATTACATTTAAAGCGATTTGTTGATTAAAAGCTTTATGTTCAGAGTCGCTAAGTTTAAATGCAAAGAAATCTTGCATCTGAGTTACTAACTCTTCCATTGCAGTTTTACCAGCACCACTTGTTGCTTGATAAGTTGAAACATCTACACGCACTAAATCATACGCATCATCAAGAGGTTTAAGTGTTTGAACCATCTGAATAGTGGAACAGTTAGGGTTAGCGATAACACCTGTTGTTTTCCATTTTGCAATATCTTCAGGATTTACTTCAGGAACAACTAAAGGAACATCTTCTTGCATTCTAAAGTGTGAAGTGTTATCTATAACAACTGCTCCAGCTTTAACAGCATCAGGAGCAAATTCTGCACTTACACTTCCACCAGCACTAAAAAGAGCTATCTCTATCTCTTCTTGAGCAAAAATGTCATTTGTTAGTTCTATAATTGGAATATCTGTACCATTAAAGCTAACAGTTTTTCCTACACTTCTTGCACTTGCAAGAGGTACTAATTTATTAAGTGGAAAATCTATCTCCGCTAATATAGTTAATATCTCTTCACCAACGGCACCATTTGCACCAACAACTGCTACATTATATTTTTTTTCACTCATATATTTTTCTCCTATTTTCTATTTTCTAAATAAAGTTCTTCTACTTGTATCTCATCTGTTTCACTAAGTATAACAGCTCTCTCTACAACAGACAAAAGCTCTCTAATATTTCCAGGCCAATTATAAGATAAGAGTTCATCTCTTGCATCATCTGAAAATATTTTAGGTTCAAAATTATATTTTTTACAA
Source organism: uncultured Sulfurimonas sp. (assembly GCA_964642985.1). Lineage (GTDB taxonomy): Bacteria > Campylobacterota > Campylobacteria > Campylobacterales > Sulfurimonadaceae > Sulfurimonas. The sequence continues at coordinate 8,693 of CAZXSD010000055.1, read as the reverse complement.
TTTTCTTCTATCATTTTTTCTGCAATCTGCATTATCTCATCTTTTCTTTCACATAAGGGAGGAACATTAAGAGGAATAGTATTTAAACGGTAGTATAAATCTTCTCTAAACTGACCATCTTTAATCTTATCTGTAAGATTGGCATTTGTTGCTGATATAACTCTAATATCTATTTTTGTTACTTTTGATGATCCTAAACGGCGAACCTCTTTCTCTTGTAAGGCACGAAGAAGTTTAGCTTGAACAGCATAGGGCATCTCACCAATCTCATCTAAAAAAAGTGTTCCACCATTAGCTTGTTCAAACTGTCCTGCTTTTGCTTCTGTTGCATCTGTAAAAGCACCTTTTTCAAAGCCAAAGAGTTCACTCTCGATAAGGTTTTCAGGAATTGCAGCCATATTTATAGCTATAAATGGTTTCTTAGCTCTTGGAGAGTTTTTATGGATATGGTTAGCAAAAACCTCTTTTCCAACACCACTTTTTCCAAGAATGAGAACACTTGCATCTGTTTTAGCTGCTTTATTTGCAATATTTAAAAGAGACTCTAAAACACTAGAAGTACCTAAAAAACCATCTATCTGTTTTGTAGGTAAGACAGTTTTTTTGGTAGCTTTTTGAATAGTATGTTCTCTTTTTATAGCCTCTATTAAAGTATCAATATCAAAAGGTTTTATTAAAAAATCTTTAACACCAAGGTGAATAGAGTCTATCGCACGGTTAAGGGTAGCATTTCCAGTCATAATGATTACATCAAACTGACCATTTAAAACTTTTATAAACTCTATACCATCCATTCCTGGCATATTAATATCTGTAATAATTAGATCAAAACTATCATCTATTTTTTTCAGAGCATCTTTAGCATTTCTAAAAGTTTTAACATCAAACTCTTTATAATCTCCCATTGAAATTTCAAGAGATTTTCTCATATTAATATCATCTTCTACAATCGCTATTTTCACTTGATATGCCCTATTTTAAATGCTTTGCATCATTATTTTAACGGTGCTATTTTAACAAATAAATCATTAAATTCGACTTTGAAACATGTAGTTTTAAGAGTTAATATAGTAGTAGAACTATTTAGCATATTTTTTGTTAAACTATTATGCTTAACATGAAGACCTAGTCTATGAATATATTCGATAAATTTACTATCAACATTGGAAAGAAGTTCTTTTAAAGTTTGATTATTATCATTATCTAATACAATCGCTTTTTGAGGAGTGCCTTTACATTTTTGCATAGCTTTTGAGAGATGGAATTTTTCGCCATAAAGAACAAAATCTTTGACAATATATCTGTAAGAGATAAGATACTCACTAGCATTTAAAGCTAGTGAATAAAAGAGGAGAGTAAAAAGGAGGAGAAGTTTATAAATTTTTATTCCTGAATAGGAGTAGTTTCTTCACTTATATCATCTTCATTTTTTTCTTCTTTAGGACAACGTGAAATACTTGCTACTTCATCGCCTTTAACAATATAAACACCTGAAGTATTTCTACTAGATTTAGAGATAGTTTGCATATCAACACGTATCATCTTTCCAGCTTCTGTAAGTGCCATCATATCCATAGTTTCATCAACCATAAGAACACCAACAACATCTTTACCAGTTTTAGATGTCATTTTCATAGCGATAACACCAGAACCACCACGGTTTGTAAGTCTATACTCACCAGCTTCTGTACGTTTACCGATACCTTTCTTAGCTACTACAAGTATCTCTTGTTCATCATTAACGATAACATTTGCATCAACAACTTTATCGCCCTCATGTTTAAACTTAATACCTCTAACACCACGAGTATTACGTCCCTGTTCACGAGTTTTTTCTATCTCAAATTTGATACATTGAGCAAATTGAGTTACGATGAAGATATATTGAATATCTTTATCTGCTATTTTTGCTGTGATAAGTGCATCATCTTCATCAAGAGCGATAGCTTTTACACCATTACTTCTAATATTTGAAAACTCACTTAGATTTGTACGTTTTACAATACCTTTTTGAGTAAAGAAAACAAGACCTTTTTCCTCACTAAAATCTGTTGTAGGGATAACAGAACGTATCTTCTCATCAGCAACAAGATTAATAAGATTTACAACTGCTTTACCTTTAGCGATACGACTTCCCTCTGGAATTTTATAAACTTTCAACCAGTGAAGTTGTCCTCTATCTGTTACAAAAAGAAGAGTATCGTGTGTGTTACAAGTAAAGAAATTTTCTATAAAATCATCATCATAAGTTGTAACAGCAGTTTTACCTTTACCACCACGTTTCTGTTTTTCATAAGATGCTAAAGGAACACGTTTGATATAGCCTCTATGAGTGATAGTTACTACCATCGGTTCATTAGGGATTAAATCTTCAATATCTATATCATCATAATCATCTTCTATAACAGTACGACGTCCCTCTGTGTATGTATCAGAAACTTCATCAAACTCTTCAGAGATAATACCGTGTAAAACCTCTTCACTTTTTAGGATAGACTCTAGGTACGCGATATTTTCTAAAAGTTCTTGAAGTTCATTTTCAATTTTTTGACGCTCTAAACCTGTTAAACGTCCTAATTTCATATCTACGATACTTTGAGCTTGTAAAGGAGAAAAGTTAAATTCAGAGATTAAATTTTCTTTTGCTTCCTCTCCATTATTACTGGCTTTTATAGTTGTAATAATTTGGTCAATAATATCAAGAGCTTTTTTAAGCCCCTCTAAAATATGCGCACGAGCTTTTGCTTTTTCTAAATCAAAAATAGTACGGCGAATAATTACTGTTTTACGGTGATTTATAAAATGTTTTAATATCTCTATAATTCCAAAAATTCTAGGCTCTTGATTTAAGATAGAAAGCATAATAATACCAAAAGTAGTTTGCATATTTGTTTGTTTGAAAAGGTTATTTAAAACTATCTCACTCATAGCATCACGCTTGAGTTCGATAACAACACGCATACCATCACGGTCTGATTCATCACGGATAAGAGAAACACCCTCTATCATTTTATCTTTTACAAGATTTGCTATATTTTCTATTAAACGAGATTTATTTACTTGATATGGAAGCTCATCTATAACAATCCAATCTTTATTTTTAATATGTTCGATATGTGTTTTAGCACGAACTTTTATACGTCCACGACCAGTTTCATAAGCGTCCAAAATACCTTTTTTACCAAAGATGATACCACCTGTTGGGAAGTCTGGTGCTTTGATATGTTCCATTATCTCTATTAAAGAGATATTTGGATTAGCTAAAAGAGCTTTTAAACCATTCATAATTTCAGTAGGATTATGAGGAGGAATATTTGTAGCCATACCAACAGCGATACCAGATGAACCGTTAATAAGAAGATTTGGAACACGAGTAGGCATAACAGTTGGTTCTTTTGTTGTACCGTCGTAGTTTTCTATCATATTAACAGTGTTTTTTTCTAAATCTTTAAGAAGTTCCCCTGCATATTTAGTCATACGAGCTTCAGTATATCTCATCGCAGCAGCGCTATCGCCATCAACAGAACCGAAGTTTCCTTGACCATCAACAAGAGGCATTCTCATAGAAAAATCTTGAGCCATACGTACAAGTGCATCATAAACAGAGTTATCACCGTGAGGGTGATACTGACCGATTACATCACCAACTATACGAGCTGATTTTTTAAATTTTGAACCATGAGAAAGATTAAGTTTATCCATAGCATATAGTATTCGTCTATGAACAGGTTTGAGACCATCTCTTACATCTGGTAAAGCACGTCCTACGATTACACTCATAGAGTAATCAAGGTAGCTATCTTGAAGAGTTTCTTCAATATTTATAGTTTGTATATTGTCTTTGATGTCGTCGTTATTTTGCATATCGCTCATATAATCACCTGAAATAAAATTGCTTTATAATAGCCAAAAATCGCTTAAAAAATATATATTAAAGAAAAAAAAGATAGAATAAATCTATGAAAAAAATTACTAAAGAACTATACGGAGTAGGAATACTCTTTTTTTATTTTTTTAAGTGGCCATTTTTTATAGGTTTTCCTTATCTATATATAAATGGATTAAACCAAAACTTCATTCTTAATGGGCTTTGGTTTTATGTGCTGTTTTTGATTTTGAAAGATTTTTGGAGTATCTATAAAAAGAGGAAAGGTTTATAAAATACCTTTCCAAAAAAATTCAGAGATAAGAACGATAAATGCTATTCCTATTAAGTTTAAAATCACACCGTAGCGTATCATATCGCTAACACGAACTACTCCACTACTCATAGCGATAGCATTTGGTGCTGTTGCTATTGGAAGCATAAAGGCATAACTTGCTGCAACCGTTGCTACCATCATAAATAGAGTGGCATTTATACCTGTTTGTTCTGCTACTGAATAGATAACAGGAAGCATTATAGAGATAAGAGCCGTATTTGATGTTATCTCTGTTGTGAACGTTATCATAAAGGCTATGGCTAAGAGTAAAAGAATAGGTGTTAAATCTGTCATCACTATAAGATAAGATGCAACTTCATCTGCTAAACCTGTACTACTGAATGCTTTTGCGATAGAAAAACCAGCACCAAAAAGAAAGATAATCTTATATGGAATTTTGATAGAGTCTTTTTCCCAGTTTAAAATACTAAATGGTGGAAAAAAGAGGATAAGACCAGCACCCAGTAAAATACCTGCTTCACTCAGTCCTAAACCACCCCAAAATGGTTTCATAGGTGCATTTACTAAAAGTAATACTACTAAACCACCTAAAACCATTAAAACTTTTTTCTGTTGAGCATCTAATATAAGTCTTGTTTCATCTCTATGTATAGGTGCTTTATCTACTCCCAAACTCAAAAGAGATGCAACAACTATCATCATCATAAAAACAAGAGGTGCAACCATCCATATCCATTGAAAAAATGGTATCATCTCCAGCCCTTTATCACTCATAAGACCAAGAAGTATTAAGTTTGGAGGTGTTCCAATAGGTGTTAAAATACCACCAACACTAGCACCATAAGCGATAGCAAGAGCAAATCTCATCTTTAGTTTAGGGTCTTGAGTGATAAAAAGAGCGATAGATATAAGTAATAGTGTTGTTGTTGTATTGGATAATATACTACTTAACATTCCAGAAGTAAATACAAGCGAAAAAATCATTCCTCTAGGTGTATTTGGAAAAAGTCCTAAGATTTTATCAGATATATATTTATGTAAGTCTGTTTTTTCAACTGCAATAGCAATCATAAAACCACCTAAAAATAGATAGATAATAGGATGTGCATAGTTTATAGTAGTCGCTTTAGTTGTCAATATCTCAAATGCGGGAAAGAGTACGATAGGCATTAAAGATACAACTGCTAAAGGCAATCCCTCATTTGTCCATAATGTAATAAGCAAAGCTATCAATCCTAAGAGTGATGCCTGTGTTGTGTTAAAAATAGTAAGGGAGATAGCAAACATTGCTAATCCTATAACTATTGCTAAAGCTATTTTTTTAAATTGTTCTATCTGTTGTGTCATCTTTTTCCTTTATATATTCTATTATCTCTTCTACTTCAAAGGGTATAAGATGTTCGGTTTTTCCATTAAATTTTATAAGATTTCTTACTATGGAAGAGCTTATAAATGTATGTTCAAGTTTTGTCATTAAGTAAATTGTTTCTATATTTTTATCAAGAGAGTTGTTGAGGTAGCCTAACTGTAACTCATATTCAAAATCTGTTACACTTCTTAAACCACGTACTAATGTTTTAGCATTATGCTCTTTCGCCAAATCAACTGTAAGATTATTAAATCCAACAATAGTAATGTTTTGAAGATGAGCTGTTGATTTTTTTATCATCTCTATACGCTCCTCTACAGAGAACATCGTATTTTTATCTTCAGAAATAGCTACTGCAATAATAAGCCTATCAAAAATATTTAAAGCTCTCTCTATAATATCGAAGTGACCATTAGTTATAGGGTCAAATGTACCTGCATAGAGTGCTATCTTTTCACTACTTCTCTCTACTCTTTCAAAAGCTAAAGTATCTTCCCACTCTTCAATATTTTGAAAATACTCCCAATCCTCAAAAGGGTCGAAAGGTTTATCCCAATAATCACTCTCTTGTTCATAATCCCACATATCAATTATATCATATTCATGACTATTGAGTATATCATCATAATTTATATCATTTTTATTCAGTATATCCATAACAGGACCCATATCTATTAAGTCTGCCATATAAATATTTGTTTCCTCATTAAAACAAGAGAATATACCTGTATTTGAGGTGAAGAGAAGTTTTTTATCTTCAATAGCAAAAGAGATAACTACTCTTTTTTCACGAAGAGAGTGAAGTTTAATAATAAGATTTTTCTCTGTAAGAGAAACTCTATACTCCAAAATACCAGAATAATTTTTCCCACTTAATCGATGTATAGGCTCATCACCCATATCAAAACTTTTTTCTTTTTCCTCATTCATATCTAAACCTTTTGACATTTAATCATCTCCCAACCATTAAAAACCATTACAACTTTTTGTAACTTCTTCCCTTGATTGGTAAATTCTGTTATTAAACTATCTTTTTCATAGACCTCTAACTGCTGTGTAGCTTCCTCTACAAGTTTTTTCAACTTCTCTTTCTTCACTTTTTTAGTCCGTTTTATATATTTCATCTCTACCAAACCAACATACTCAACATAGGGATTAAATGGGCGTAAAAATATATCTGCAAACCCTTTATTTAACTCTAATTCACTTTTTACAACATAGTAGGAGCTTAGAGAGAGATATGCTAAATACATAGATTTAACAGTCTGTTCATTATAGATATAATCTCTAATTCCTGAACTCTCTTTTATCTTTTCCCCTAAATATTCAAACACTTTTATATCGCCATTTAATGCAAACTCTTTGAGATATGTTGTAAGTTCTGATGTTTTTAAATTAAAAATATTTTCCATCTCTAACACATCTTTGAGAAAATCTATATCTATACGCTTGATAGTTTCATTTGGTATTTTAAGTTCTATATCCATCTCCGATTTATCTATGGTCACTAAACCTAAATAGAAAAGTAAAGATTTGAAATTTTCCTCTTTTGAGAGATTTAAAGCACTAAAATCTTGTACTAAATGCTCTAAACATATCGTTTCTCCTGCGATAAAGGAGTTCAATATCTGAAAATTTCCATTCAATTTTCCATTAGTATAGATAATATCTCTGAGTTTAGAATAATCACTTCTTACATTTATATCTATCAGCTCTTTTGGTGGTACTTGAAACTCAATATAATGATTTAAAAAATATAAAATCATATCGGTATTATAGATAGTATGAGTAACATTTTCACTAAATTTATAATGATTATACCACTCTTGAAGAAGAAACCTATTTTTATCTTTTATCTCAAAATGGCTTTGTAAAGAGTGAAGTTCATTCTCTGTAATCCCTACCATATCGTTAAAATTTGGATTGAGAGAGATATTTTGACCGATATTAAAACCACTTGTCACATCATACGATGTCATCGGTGTAACACCTGTGATAAATATTCTTTTGAGAGGGGCTTCTGCTCCTGTTGTACCTGATTTTAGAGTTGTGAAAAACTGTTTAAACATTGCGGTTTTATCGCTAATTATTTTATGATAGTTTCCTTTTTTTTCTAAAAGGAGTTTGTTTGAAAAGTTATCGTATTCATCTATTAGGATATAGAGAGGTTGATTACACTCTTTTAAATGTACAAACAAAGCATTTAATAAATTGATAGGATTATCAACAATCTTTACATCTAGTTTATATTTTTGTATAAAAGATGCGATATGTTCGATAAGGTAGAGTTTAAAACTATTCTCCACATCTAAAACATCAATAGCACTAAAATCAAACTTCAAAACAAGATAACTATTTACCTCTTTTGTTTTATGAGTAGCGATATAAGTTCCATTAAAAAGTGTTTCGAACTCATCTTTATAATTACTATCATAATAATATTCTAACATCGAAACTAAAAGAGATTTTCCAAATCTTCTAGGGCGTAAAAACATTAAAAATCGTCCTTGATTTTCAAGTTTTTCTATAAAATTTGTTTTATCTATGAGATAATAGTTGTTCTCTTTTACGACTTTAAAGTCACTGATACCGTAGGCTATTTTTTTCATTACTTAACTCCAATAGGGAAATCATTCGCTGTAATATGTGATTGAGGAACTTGCTCATATCCCCATTTTAAAAACTGTTCTTGTAAACTAACATCATCTTTAAAACAGCGATAATAAAGAAATTCAGGAGCTAAATCTGCCCTATTTTCCCAACAAATAGTATCTAAATCACTATCTACTTTTACAGTAGCAAATATCTTTTTATCTAAATAATGGTTCAAAAACTGTTCCATAAAGTTCACTTTCTAAATCGGCGATACCTTTTTTGTTAACATTGAATGTTAATTCAACTGTATAATTTTGAAGATATTTTACTTTTGTTACATAGATTAACATAGTTTACTCTAAAAAATTACTTACTACTGGCATTTTTTTCCTTTATTTTCGCAATTATAACTATCTAAATCTAATTGTAACTATAATATGGGTGTTCTTATTAAGGAGTGGTTTAAAATGATAAATAGAGGAGGTCTATAATGTTAGAATTTGGAATTATAGTTGCAACTATTGCAACTATCGCATATTTAGCTTTTTATATATATGATAAAAAAA
>CAZXSD010000054.1:0-12664 GCA_964642985.1 uncultured Sulfurimonas sp. | reverse complement strand
AGGGGTAGGAAAACTACAAAAAAGTATTAAAGAACTACTAGAAAATGTATATATTCTTTCAGAGTAATTAATATATTTTCATTAAATTTAAAATATATATTTTACAGAATTTAAGATGTCTCAAGAATTTTATTAATATAATCTAATCTTAATAAAGTATAATTCTATTTATATAAAAAAAGGTACTAAATATACATATGTTAGAAACTAAAATAAGAACAGTTATTGATAGATTAAAAAAAGAGTTTTTAGCTGATACTCGTCCATGGGTAGTTACATTTTCAGGTGGAAAAGATTCAACAACTGTTCTTCAGTTAGTTACAGAAATGTTACTAGAACTTCGTAAAGAAAATAAACAAGCAAAAAAAGTTTACATAGTTTCTTCAGATACCGGTGTAGAGATGCCAGTAATTGAAGACTACACTGGAAACAAACTAACTCAAATTGCTGAATATATCAAAAAAGAAAAACTCAATATGGAAGTTAATCTTCTTAAACCAAAAGTGACTGATAGTTTTTGGACACTTCTTTTAGGGAAAGGTTATCCATCCCCAAATCAAAATTTTCGTTGGTGTACTGATAGATTAAAAATTAAACCTGCTACTAATTTTTTAAAGTCTTTGACAATCAAAAATGAGTCAATCTTAATGTTACTTGGTGTTCGTTCCGATGAGTCACAAGCTCGTGCTCAATCAATAGAAAAACGAGATGAAAACCATAGAGGATTTTCAAAGCATAGTGAAATTCCTAACGCATTTGTTTATTCACCTGTTAAAGACTGGACAAATGCTGATGTATGGACATATTTAAGTAAGTATCCTGCTCCATGGGGAAAACATAATGATATGATGGTTTTATATGATAAAGGTTCAGGAGAAGCTGATTGTAATATAGCACTTAACCCAGAAGCGGCTTCATGTGGAAAAACTCGTTTTGGATGTTGGGTTTGTACTGTTGTTAGTAAAGATAAATCTATGGAAAACATGATGAGAAATGAAGGTGACGAATGGATGGAACCATTACATCATTTTAGAAATAAACTTGAAGAATATCGTTACGACCATGATAAAAGACAACCTCGTCGTAGAAATGGTCAAAAATCTGTTGGTCCATTTCTTCTTTCAGTACGAAAGGAATTCTTAGAAGAATTATTAAAAATTGAGCAAACACTAATAAATGCTGGGAAAATGGGGTCAAAAAAGCTAATTTCAGATGAGGAAATAGTACAAATTCAAAAAGAGTGGCTTAACGATGGAGACTTTTTTGAAACAGCAATAACAATGTCTAATCAGGCTGGTCGTCTTGTAGATTATGAGTCAGTTAAATCTTTTAATGGTAAAGAAAGAAAATTTATAGAGAGTATCTGTGAAAAAAATAATATTCCTGTAAAGCTCATAGAAGACTTAATGCAAAAAGAGCATAGTTATCGTCATCAAATAAAGCGGACTAAAATTTTTACTGATATGGAGAAGTTAGTTGAAAACTTTGCTAATGGAGTAGTTAATGAGATTTAAGTCCATAGCAATTGAAAATATGTTTTCGTATTACGGCTTAAAGAGTTTTCATTTTGATAATAAAGATGAACCAGTATCTCTAATTATAGGTGAGAATGGTTTTGGTAAAACATCTTTTATAAATTCCGTAAAAATAGCTTTGCATGGTATTAATAAAGATATATTAAGCATTGGTAATCAAATACTTAGTAAGGAAGATTTTGTTTTAGGAAATAGTAGTAAAAATTTTAGTGGTATGCTTAATCGTAAAGCCAAACTTGATGGTTCTAGAGAATCTAAACTAATTGTTACGATAGATGATGATGATGTTTTTATTGTAGAACGAACTTTTAGCTTTAAAGATAATTCATATACTGAAAATTTGATGCTTTATGATGAAGAACATGCTTTACTCGGTCAAGGAGATGAAGCTCAGGATATAATCAACCAAAAAATATCTCCAAATATGGCTCGTTTCTTCTTTTTTGATGGTGAAAAAATTCAAACAATTGCAGACTTTTCTCATACAGAATTTACAAAAATGCTTGAAGATGTTTTAGAGCTTGATATTTATGACCAAATGGCAAGTGATGCAGAGTATCTAATTCGTAAAATCAATAGAGCTGAATTAGATAAAAACTTACAAGTTATAGTTGAGCAAAAAGAAAAGATACATGAAAAATTAAAAGAGGAAATTTTAAGTACAGAAGAAATTTTTTCTAATGAAAAAAAAGTTGTTCTTAAAGAGATGGAAAGTCAAAAAAGAGAAATTGACAATAAGTTAAAAAAACTAAAGAGTCGTTTTCAAAAACCACTTTCTGAGGCGAAAGAGGCTTTAGTAATTGAAGGAAATCTAAGATTAGAACTTGTAGAGCAAATGAAACAAGCTACATTAGTTCAACTACCTTTATTACTTAATTCTTCTTTAGAAACAAAAGTTATTGAAGATATAGATAGTAATTACCGTGGAAAAGTTCAAATAGACTCAAAGGTACTTGCAATTAAGAAAGAACAATTTATGAAGCTCTTAGGTACTTCTGATGACAAGAAGAATGTAGCTAATGCTTTTGATAATGTTTTTCAATCAAACACTAAACACCAAAGTGTTTCTTTTGCAGACCCAAATAAGGTAGAACAGCAATTTGATGTTTTATCTAAAATAAACTTACCTGAAATTTTAACAAAACTTTCAAGTTGCACTCAAACTATAAAAGAAGTTCAAGATGAGATTATTACACTTGAAAATAAAATTGCAGATGATAAAAAAGAGTATGAAAATGATTTTGTTTTAGCAACTCAAATAACTGAAAATATTGTTCGTCAAAATGTTAAATGTGAAAATCTAGAAGAAAAGATACTAATATTACAATTAGAAGAAAAAGAACTAAGAAAAGAGCTTGGAAAGATTACAATACAAGAACATAAAAATAATATAGCCAATGCTAAAATAAGTACCTTGAAATCAATAATTGCAGTTAGTTCTGCAATGAAGAAAAAAATAAAAATTGATAAAAGAGTAAGTTTAGAACATTCTATAAATGCAAAATTTAAACAACTTAGAAAAGAAGGATATGAAGCAGATAAGATTATATTAGATGAAAACTTTAATATCAATCTTTATGATGTAAATGGCAATGCTATGGATATATTATCTAGCTCATCTGGACAGAAACAGATTATAGCAACAGCCCTTATATGGGGGATTTCTGAATACATTGCAGAAGACATCCCAATGATAATTGATACACCACTTGGAAGACTAGATGAAAAAAATCAGTCTCTTATTTTAAATAAATTTTATCCAGAAGTTTCAAAACAAGTTATTATTTTACCAACTCCAAGTGAATTAAAACATGATGGATTTAAAACACTAGTTCAATATGTATCTCAAACATTTCAGTTAAATAATGCTGGTTCTGCAACATCAGTTAAAGAAGTGAATATAAAAGATATTATAGGTAATTCTACACCTATAACTTTGAAGGCTGTTTAATGAGAACTACTGAACATACAGAACAATATTTACCTCGTATAGCAAGACTGCTTGGCTTTGAGAATGAACCAAAGTGGTTAAGCATTCGTTTTGCAATTTCCATTTCTATTGCTCTAGATGAACAAATAAATATAAAAGAAAAAATAGATTTTTCTAATGGTAAAATTTATAATCTAGAAGTTATTACAGGAAAAGGAAAGTTAGATATAACTGGTGACCAAGCAGATTATAATGACTTATTAGCTCTTATTGTTGCAAATAAATACAATAAACAACTTAAAACAGAACGAGAATTTGAAAAAGTTTTAGAGTTTCATTGTGAAAGAGGTTTTAATATATTAACCTCTTCTATGCGAGATAATAGTGATATTTTTGGGTGGATACAACAAGAATTCTTATAAAATATCAACCTTAACTATTTTTTAGTGATATAGATAGGATTTTCTCTACTTGGTGTAAAAAGAAATTTTTCATTAGACATGATATCGGCGAATATATATCTATTCCATTTAACAGAAATTTTTGGTAGTTTTATGGTATTTATTAACTCTTCAATTTGTACTTCAAAATCTACAATATTCTCTATTAGTAGGTTAGTATCTTCTATGCTCTTATCTGTAAGACCTATCCTTCCAATACTAGTAAAAGTTTCTTTATCCAACCTAACTATCATTTTTATTTTTGAATGTGAAAAATAAAAGTTTATTAACTTTGGAGATAATCCTCTTCTTGAAAAATAATTTGATATATCATTTATTGATAAAGTTTCTTTTCTTAATAAAAGATTATTTATTAGAACATGAAAATTCAAACTATCTTTAGTTATTAAATAGTCTTTATTTACTATCCGAGTATTTGTTACATTAAAGTTTATATCTTTGGTACACTTTTTTAACAACTCTAGTACAACTGTATTGACATCATAGTGAGTATATTTTTTTAACTCACTTGAAAAAGCATTAATTATAAGTTCTATATAAAAAAATTCTAAACTTAATACCTTACTCTTTGTGTACTGAATTAGCTGATTGATTAAGTCATATGGTAATTCTATAAATTTTCTATTTTTATATCTAAAAGTATCTACAGCTATAATGTCATTTGAGTAATCAATCAATTGTTGAACTCGTAATTTACTAGTTTTCATACTTGACATTAACTCTTCAATAGTATATATTTTATCTTCTGACATTAAATTGACAAGTGTTGTATTAAGGCTTCTTCTCTCTGTTCCTGCTTTTGAAATCCAAGGTGAATCTTGATATGAGTAATCATCAGGAAAGTTTAACTTCAAACAAGTGTGAAGAGCAAATTTATTTAAAATACCTATACCTATTAATTCTTCTTCATATTTATCAAAACAAAATTTCAGGTCTATTTGAGTTTCTTTTAAATGTTCATCTATATAGTTTAATACTTTAGTAAAATCATATTCTTCTAATATGGGAGATATATATTTTATATGTATATATTTACCCCAATCCCAAAGAAGTATATTTTCAGAATTTCCTGCAGCTGTAAATATATTTCTTTTTTTATCCGCCTCCGTAAAAGTATTTGGAAAAAACTTATCAAGTTCATATTTTATAAAATCTATTTGTTTATAGAGCTCTATTCCATTAATATAGTGAGTAAAGATAAACTCAACCATAGGCTTTTTAGTTTTATACAAATAATGAAAAAAGTATTGCTCATCATCTACTTTTCGCAACATTTCTTTTTCTATTAAAATATCAATAATTTCTTCTATAATAGATATTTTTGGAAAGATTGATTGTAAATAATTGATTAAATCTTCTTTATTAAATAAGGACTTCCCTGTTTCTTGAAAGACATATGTGATTTTGGAAATAATACCTTTATAAGAATAATCTATATTCTCTACTAAGCTCATTAATGTTTTATCATAAATAGCTTTTACTTTAGATTGAGGGTGTGATAATAGACCACAGTATAATAGTTTTAATTCTTGGTCTTTTATCGGTAATGTATTGATAGGTAAAATATAATGCTTTAGTATTTCAGATAATGTTTTAATGATAATATCTTTATTGATACTAGCTAATGCTCTTTTTACTTCTCGTTGTTCAATTTGACGGACTCTTTCCCTTGTAATAGAGTGCTTAGTTGCTATTTCTTGTAATGTTTGTTCTTCAAGTATCCGTTCTTTTAATATTTCTATATACTGAGGTTTGATTATGGAAAATGCTTCAATAAGCTCATCATCAATATAGTTTATGGGCGGTTTTGGTTTTTCATAGAAAGTAGAAAATTTACTCTCAAATATAAAAAAATCATTTTCTATACTAAAATCTGAGAAATTAATATAAAGTTCTAATAGTGAATCACTATTAAGTATCTCTGATTTTTTATTATCCATTATTCAAAAAAGCTTCTAATTCATTTATAGATAATTTTAAATCTACATCGTTATCTACTTGTTTAATCTTAACATTCTGGTCAATGGAAAGACTCAATAATTTATATAGTAATAGATATGATGGATACTGTTGTAGTTCATTTAATTTCATAATATCAGTATCAGATAGCTTATCATATTTTATTTTTATTAAATATCTGTAAATTATATCATCAACAGGTATTTTAGGTTCATTTATTCTTGAAACCTTCTTTCTCGCTACAATTTCATTATTCTCAATTTCTATTGAATCTACTAAAAATAATAATTTAGCCAACTCCATAACTATGTTTGGATTTTGCTCTAAGAAAGGTTCTTCTTTTAAAATGTTTTTAACTTCTTCACTAACACGAAAGGATTCTAGAAGTAGAGCATATGCATCAAAATATGTTTCTTCATTTGTTACCATGATATTTCTTCTTCTGCTTCATTTGGAATTTCTTCGGTTAATTCATCATTCAATAATAGCAATATTTGTTCAAATGCATTCTCTGGATGGTTTTCAATAGCTTTTAAAATTATCTCTAGCCCACCATTAGCATATCTTTCTAATGTAGTAAGCATAGCTTGTACAGTTTCTTCATCTGACTTATCTATTGTTTCTATGTCTCCGTTACTATCATGAATGATAATCATATCCATGAATTTTCTTTGTTCATCAGTAAAATATATTATTTGAATAGGTTCACTTAATTGACCAGTTAATTCTGGTTTCTTTCTTTTTTTAATTCCCAATGATATTGCGAATGCATATATATCAAATAATGAAGAAAAAAAACCACTTTTTTCAGACTTTGCATCTAAAAATTTAAATACCATATCCTTATCTTTTGAACGACGTAATCTTTTTTTCTCAAACAGATTCATTATTAATCTCCAATCTTTCAATAGTTGTAAATTCTTTATTGTCTTGTATCTCTAAATCATAAGTTTTTTTATTAAAGAATAAATGATTTCGTTCACCTTGTAAAAAATTTAATTTGGGACGATGTGCTACAAGTCTATATGCATGTGCCAATGAGTCATTAAATACATCTTCTATATCTTCATTCCATTGTTCCTGATTCAGAAGAATGATAACTTGTGGTGAAAGTTCTTTAAGGGCTTTAGAAATAGTTTTTTTATAAACAGCATCAAATTCTCCATAAGGTGAATCAACAATAATTGGATAAACTCCAGCACCAGTTGATAAGTAGTCTTGTTCCATACTTATCTCTTTTTCTTTAGCTAACTCAATTAATGTTGAGATAAAAATTAGACTGATTAATTTTGCTTCACCTCTTGATTTACCAGATGGATTTCCATCATTACCAACAACTATTAATCTAAACGACTCATCTAAAAAAGCTTTTTTTTCTGAATGAAGCATTAAATCAAAGCGTTTTTCAAGTCTTTGAGATAATTCTTTTCTAATACTTTCAATTTCTTCTTTATTTTTTTCTTCTAGCATAGACATAGCATCTTCACAAAATGAAATACGGTTACGAATTAAACTAACTTCTGCTGAAATAGATTGAGAAAGTTCTAAATCTTTTTTAGCTTTTTTAAGCTCAGTCTTTAAATTTTCTATTTCCATTTCAAGTTGAGCAATTAACTTAATCTTTTCATCTTTTGATTTAATGGTTTCGGTACGTTTTAAATCTAGACGTTCTTCTTCATCATGGTCAAGCCATTTATCTATTTCATTTGTAATTCTATCAATATCTTGTTCTAACTTACTTTTTTTATCTTTATACTCTTGAATAGTTTGTCTATTCAATTTTAATTTATTTATAAAATCTTTATTATCATTTTTATGTGCTTCAACAAAAGAACCTAATGTTGAAAGATTACCTTCTAGCTCTGATTTTGCTGTAGCCCTTTTCATAATATCTTCTAAATGTTGATAATGGCTACTTCCTTCAATTAACTCTTCGCCACATATACAACGATGTTCTTTCATTAATTCTTCAATAAAATGTTTACCAATTCCAACTAAAGGCAACTCTCCTTTTTTCTGTTTAGCTTCTATAATCTGTGATACATTCAATAATGCTTCATGGGATAATGCCAAATATGCACTTTTTGTCACTAAATCTTTTTGTATATGATTTGATGAAACAATTTGTTTTTTAACTTCAATAAGTTCTTCTTCAAATTTCTTTCTTTGTTCAACTTTTGGTTTAGTCTCTTTAATTTTCATAAGGTCTTTATCAATAGCAAACAATTTTTTTTCAAAAGTGTCACTATCTACTTGTGCTGTCTCAAGACTTGTATTTTTAATAACCAATTCATCATCAATTTTATCTATTCGTTCTTCAGGAATATCTGTTACTCCACTATTAGATTGGATTTTTGCTGATTCTCTATCAAATGTTTTCTTAGCTTCTTTTATTAGTTCAAGTGCTGTTTGTCTAGTATCTATTTTCATGACATTTTTAATACCTTTTTGTACTAAATCAGGTCTTGACGAATCTGCTAATTTTCCTATTCCTTCTCCATCAAAAAAGAAATATTCCTTCATACTTGGACCAAGTATAGTGTCTATTTTCTCTTGAGCATAATGTTGAGCTACATTATCTATCACTACATCTAAAGATATAGAACTATTCACTTGCTTCGAATTCTCTTTTGTAACTACAATACTTCGTGTAATAATATACTTTGATTTTCTATCTTCAAAAGTTAAAATTACCTCTACTGTTGTTTGCTCACCTTCTTTTAAACTTTCAAAACTGTTATTGTTCAGAAATTGTTCTGGTAAGTCGCCATATGGAAGTTTCTTACCTCCATAAAGACACCAAACGAGTGCTGTTAATATAGTCGTTTTACCAACACCATTAGAAGCAAAAACAATAGTCACATGGTTATCATTAACATTTGAAAAATCAATTTGATTTCTTTTTTCGAACTGTCGAAAGTCATTCATAATAAGTCTTTGTAAAATCATCGTCTTACCTTTCTTTCAACTTCTTTTTTTATTAAATCGGCTTTAGTATTTTTAGATTCATTTTTATTATTATCAATAATGTCAAAAACAATTTTAATGAACTGTTGAACTTCTTCTTTTTGGTGCATAGCCATTCCTTTTAAATATGTAATAAGTGATATTCACTCATTAAGTCAATAAGTGGTTTTTCACAATCTGGGTTATTTAATGCTAGTTCTGCAAATTCTCTATATCTAACAAGTTCTTTCTCTAAATATTTGCGGTTAGCTTTGTACTCTTCATCATTCTTATATCCATATGGTACTACTAAAAAATCATATATTTCAGCAAACTCTTTATTGTCTGCTTTTCTTAACACACGACCTCTTCTTTGTACAAATTCTTTTGGATTAGAACTACTTGATAGAATAAATGCTCTTCTAATATCAGGTATATCAACACCCTCATCAAGACATCTTATCGCTACTAATCCATCAATAATTTGTTTTTTAATATGTGTAATTAAAGTTGACCTTTCTTCCTGTGATGGAGAGTCCATTGCTGTAAAGTTTTCAACATTCATTCCTAATGATTCTACTAATGTTTGAACTTCATCAACCATCCTCATCGCATTATCTTCATCACCAGTTGTTTTTGCAGCACAATAGAATAAATTAAAAGAACTATGTTCTAATTTGTTTTCAACTAATGTCTTTTTGAGTGCTGGAAGTTTATTTTCTGCACCTGAAATAATTTTAGCTCTTTTCATCATCAATACTTTAAGTATTTCATCATTATTATCATCATCAAAAATAGATAGCTTTGAAATCTTTCTACTTAATTCAATATACTCTTCTTGTTCCATCTCTGTTAAATGTACTAAAACTGGATAATACTTATATGGAGTCAACATTTTCATTTCAATTGCTTTTGATAATGGAAAGTTATAAACTATTTCCCCTATATAATTTATTATCGCGGAAGTACCTTCTTCATCCATATATCTACTTGGTGTCGCAGATAACCCTAGTCTAAAATTAGCATTTTTGAGATAAAACTTTTGTATTACTGATGCACCAAAATTATGTACTTCATCTACAATAAGACATAAGTTATCAAGTTTTGAGATTGGGTCTTGAAATTTTTTAGATATATATGTCGAAGTCGTAGTAATAATAAATATTTGCTTTTGCTCTTTATATTTATATTTTGTAATTGCATCTAAAAGTGGTGAAGACCATTTTTTGCTACTTTCAAAACATTTAATAAATGTAATACCAAAAACACTGGCTTCTTCAGCCCATTGTGTAACTAAGTGCTGATAGGGTACGACTACAACTGTAGCAAGATATTCTTCCTCATTTAATAAATTTATTAGAGCATTAAATGCAGTTATAGTTTTTCCAGTACCTGTTGCCATAGATAAAATACCATGAAAGTTTTTATTTTTCCATTCATTGAATGCTTCTTTTTGATAATCTCTAATTTCTATCCATTTAGGTAAAGAGGGGTGTTGTTCTGTTGATAATACTGGCTTAAATGGAGTATTTACATTTGTGTTTATGGAAGTGTAATTTTTAGTGTATTTTATTATCTTTTGTTTTGAAGCTTCTGAAAAATTAAAGATATAACAATCTTGATTAGTTTCATCCCATAATGTTTGAAAGTGTATCTTTTTATTTTTTGCTTTAGAAATATCCTTCCAAGATGTGAAAACATCTATACATTCATAATTATTCTCAAAGGCATTATTAGATTCATTCGCCGAGCCAGTAAATGCAATATAATTATCTTCTTTATCAAAAAATAAGCCAACCTTTTCATGGTAAATACCGCGACCACTTCTCGGTACAGCAATTTTAATATCTAACCTATTTATCTCAAGTAATTTAGCAAGCTTTGAAACACCATTCCCAATATCTTCTTTGAATTCTGTTTCAATGATAGTGTTTATTCTTTCTTCACAAATATTTTGTTTATTTCTACCATCTTTAATCGCTTTTACATCTTCTTCTGTCAGTTCAACAGAAGTAATAAGTTTTATTTTTCCACCATCAGAAAGAAAGCTTTGAAGTGTAGAGCCAAAGGCTTCTAGAGAGGAACTACGAAAATAGCCAACAGCCCTCCAATATTCTACAGACTCACTAAATGCTTTTTTATAAAAGTCATTTACAAAATTATTGGTACCTGTTCTATATTCTTCTAAAAAAGTTTTATCTTTAAGCAAATACTCTATTCCTTTATAAATGATATATCACAATAAGAAGTATTTTAGTCAATTTATAATTATAATGCCCTGAAAAGATAAATAAGAATATATGGTTTGAAAAATTGCTCATAACTTATGTAACTGAACTTTATATTATCAATCACATATATAACACTAACCGTACTCTTCAACCAATATGTCAAACTCTTTTTTGGCATCTTCTAAAGTATCAAAATACTCTTTTTCAAATTCTGGTTTATCATATTTGTAATACTCTTTAGTAATTCGGTACTTATAACTCTTATCTTCAAATACTACACAATCCAAATTGATATAAAAACCTAAACAATCGTCCATATCAATTTCTTCAGTTTTGATGATTTTCATTTTATTTCCCATTCCAATCAACATTATTTACACCACCAAAGTTTTGAGGGTGTGGTTTAGTATCTTCACCACCTAATAACTCTTTAAATAATTCAATGGATTGTTTGTATCCATTTGTTTTATAAGGGATATGATTAATCCTTTTGTTGATAGTGAATATACTCTCCCCATCAAACACATCTCCCTCAATAAATTTTTGCATATCATTCATAGAAGAAATTACACTCCTGTTAGAAGTTTTTGAATACTGAATATTTTCTAAGGATAGTAATACTTTTTCAAACTGAGATTGAGAAAATCCTAACTCCATTAATATTTTAAAAATAGGTTGGGAAATACTCTCTTTAAAATCTTTGAAATCAGAAGCTTTTAATCCATAGATAAAAAATGAGAATAGAGTTTTATCATTGGTTATCAATACACAGTTATCTCTACCAAATTTGAGTAGATTACAATGATAGTTATCTATATCAGAGTAGTTAGAGGTATCAATCTCAACCATATTCACTTTGAGTTTATCTGATAGTTTTTTAGTTAGTTGTAGATTCAATGATAACTCCATATCTGTTTTTGAAATTGTACTCAAACTTCAGTTACAATGGGTGTAAATCAATACTACACATAACCAAATGGGATTTCTTAATTCCCAACTTCTTAGAGAAATAATTCAACCTCTCCACAACTTCAAATGGTAGAGTGATAGTGATAGGTTGAGTATTAGAGAATTTCTTAGGAAAATTATAAGTGATACTCAATGGTATCCCACAATTATCCATCAACTCCTTTTCAAACAATCCAAAATTCTCTAATAAACAATCCTTTATGAGTGAAGATTTTGTGATTTTTAATCCACCTAACTCAATCAAATCATCAATCTTTAAAAGAGTAGCAATTGTAAGGGTGTAGGTAGCTTTTTTGTGGGTTATCATAAACTCTCCATATTTTATTCTATGTATTATTTATGTTGAAAACTGAGTATATAGTTAGATAATCATAAACTCAATTCAATCAACCTAAAACCCTATATTAATAAGGGATTAGGATTTGCTCCTAATACAGTTGTTATTGGACTAATTTATAGTAATCTATTAACTCCTATATCTACTATCACCATCTTAGGAATTCATATTTTTATCTTTACATTTGAAATAGATGTTGATAAAATGAAAGATGATTATAAGTTACATCAATACAGAGATTAATTCAATAGAATATCAACAAAGGGTAGATTCATTATCAGAAATTTGTGAGATGT
>CAZXSD010000053.1:0-12717 GCA_964642985.1 uncultured Sulfurimonas sp. | reverse complement strand
TTTTGATAGAGGTATGAATTGTTGAAATATTGAGTTTTGCAAGAAGTCTATTATTCTCATTTTTGTAAAGTTTCTACAAAATTATCTATATCGTTCCAAAAATCATCATTTTCTACCATTTGAATTTTTCCATTATCAATATTATTTTTGATTTGATGTAATTCTTTTTGTCTTTCATAGAAATATGGGTCATTTTCTAAATTCTTATCTTTTGAAATTGTTATATTTTCACTATGATTATTAACATAACTCATAAAATTCTCTATATAGTTATCTTGAATTTGTACTGCCATTGTTTGCATAATGTACTCCAATAATTTATTTATATAATATTATAACAAATATTAAATGAAAGTCACTTAATATTTTTCCAAAATATCATCTGTCCGAACTATCAAACTCTTTGGTAAATTAAACTTTTCAATAAGCCTTTTCTCCTCATCACGCATCTCACCATTATCTACTTCGTGATCAAAACCTAAAAGATGTAATAATCCATGAATAAAGAGTAGGGCGAACTCATCATTATTTGTATGTCCTAACTCTAAAGATTTTACCTCTACATAATCTTTAGAAATAATTATACTTCCTAAAGGAGCCATAGGCATATTTTCATAAGGAAAACTTAAAACATCGGTGGGACTATCAATATTCCTATGCTCTTTATTTATAACTCTCATCTCATCATTTGTTATTACAATAAGCTCAATCTCTTTATCTGTAAATACAGATACTATACTATTTATAAAATTTTCATCAACATTTAGTGATGTTTCATTATCTAATTCAATCATAAAAAGATTATAGCTAATTATGTTAAAATATATTTATGAATAAATTAAACAATAAAAAAGCAGTATGTGTTATGAGTGGTGGTATGGATTCAACATTGAGTGCTTATATGATGAGAGAAGAGGGCTATGAAATAATAGCTGTTCATTTCAATTATGACCAAAGAACGCAAACAAAAGAGTTAGAGTGTTTTCATAATATATGTGATGATTTATCTGTAAATGAAAAGTATGTGTTAGATTTAGATTTTTTTAAACAACTTGGTGCATCAGCTTTAACAGATAAAAGTATTGATGTTCCTATAACTGGAATAGAGCAGGGTGTTCCTATAACTTATGTTCCTTTTAGAAATGGTATATTTTTAAGTATGTCAGCAGCGATTGCAGAGAAAGAGGGTGCTGACATTATAACTATCGGTGTTGTTGAAGAGGATAGTAGTGGTTATCCTGATTGTCGAGAGTCTTATATTAAAAGTATGCAAGAGAGTATAAACTTAGGGACAAAAGATGAAACAGTTATAGAGATAAAAATGCCTCTAGTACATTTACAAAAATCTCAGATAGTACAAAAGTCATTAGAACTCAATGTACCACTAGGTCTTACTTGGAGCTGTTATAAAAATGAAGATAAAGCTTGTGGAGTTTGTGATAGTTGTAGATTGAGATTGAATGGATTTGAGAAAGCTGGGGTTAGTGATTTTATAGAGTATCTATAAGTGGCAAACTTTTTTCAAGAGAATTTACATTATGTTAACCAAAAGGAATATTATGGAAAGAAAAACTCAACTCATTAGCGATATTCAAAATCTACTTAATAGTTATGATGCTGTTAATTCAACAGATATAAATCCAGCTCTATTAGAATTTATGGATGAAAAAACTTTAGTTAATATTATAGATAATCTATTAACTCAAAAAGAGAACTCTCAAGAATCTGATTTAGAATGGCTAAGTAAGTTTAAAACTGTTGAATAGCGTATAGATTTGTAGCTATTAAATAATATTATTAATAACAATGTGTTAATTTGTTATTTGGTTTAATCAAAGTTGCTATAATAATAAAAATAAATATTAGGAATAAATATGGGTAATATAGATTTAATTCAATTAACACAACAAACAAAAAAACTTTCTGCAATGGTAGTTGAAGATGAAAAAGTTGTAAATGAACTTTTAAGCTCTACTTTTAAGAACTTCTTTTCAGATGTAGAGTCTGCTTTTAATGGTGAAGATGCTTTAAAGCTTTATAATAAAAAAGAACCTGATGTTGTTTTTGTTGATATTATTATGTCTGGAATGGATGGTATTGAACTTTCACGTAAAATTCGTAAGAAAAATCCAGATCAAATTATTATTGTAATTTCGGCAAGTAACGATATAGAAAAAATATCTGAATCAATAGAAGTTGGTGTAAATAGCTTTATCCAAAAACCAATAGATACTAAAAAAATCATTGAACTTCTCTCAAACGTTGTTTCTATTGTTACAAAAAAGAAAAAAGTAGAAACAAAAACTTTCTCTATCTCTCTTCCATTAGATCTATATGATGAAGTAAATGAAAATGCAAAAGCGGAAAGCATCTCTAAAAATGCTGTTATAATTAGAGCTTTACGTAGCTTTTACGAGAAATAAACTGTTATCTATACATATTTAAACTTTTTATAAGTATTAAATATGTATAATTTTCTCAACTTATTTAAAGTGGCCCCGTCGTCTAGCGGTTAGGATCCTGGATTTTCATTCCAGTTACAGGAGTTCAATTCTCCTCGGGGTCACCACTTCTACTTTAAACTTCATAACTTAAACTTTTAAAACAACTTTTTATCAGTAAAAATTAGATATTATTCTAAAAACTATTTTTAGGAATTTTAATGCTAAGATTTGCACAAAGTCCAACTGGTGATATGAATATTAGTAACTTACGTGTTGCTATCTTTAACTATATCGTATCTGTTCAACGTAAAGAAGATTTAATTATTAGAATCGAAGATATGGATAAAGATAGCAATATTGATGGAAAAGATAAAGAGATATTAGATATTTTAAATCTTTTTGGTATCGAATACTCCCAAATAATCTATCAAAGTGAACAAACTCGTTTTCATTCAGCGATGGCATTACAACTTATTCACGATAAAAAAGCATTTAGCTGTTTTTGTTCGGATGATTGGTTAGATAAAAAACGTCAAGAGGCTAAAGATGATAAAAAAGAGTATTTTTATGATGATGCTTGTAGAAATCTCCCTGCTGAATTAGTTATAGACAATACAGCTCCTTTTACTATTAGAATAGCTAAATCATCTAATGAAATAACTATAAAAGATGCAATAAAAGGTGATGTAACATTTAAAACTGATGTACTAGATAGTTTTATAATTATGAGACAAGATAAAACTTCTATGCAAAACTTTTCTTCTGCTATTGATGATATGCTAAATAATATATCTATTGTTATTCGTAATGAGAAGAATTTCAATAGCTCTCCTCAACAAGAGCATATCCGTAAATCTTTGAACTATGATAAAAGTATAGAGTATGCTCACTTACCTATGATTTTAAATGCCGATGAAATAAGTGTAAAATTCTTGCTTGAAGAGGGATTTTTACCTGAGGCTATTATAAATTATTTAATTCTTATTGGAAATAAAACACCTAAAGAGATATTTTCTATGCAAGAGGCTAAAGAGTGGTTTAGTTTAGATACTATCTCCAACTCCCCTACTCCTTTTGATATGGATAGATTAAGATATATAAATACACAACATCTTAATAATTTAGATTCTAAAGAGTTATCACGTTATCTTGGATTTGCTGATGATAGTATTGGTGAATTGGCAAAAGTATATTTAACAGATGTAAGTACAACGAAAGAACTAAGAGAAAAAATCGAACCAATCTTTGCAACTAAAAATATTCCAGCAGAGTTTAGTGAAGAGGTTGAAAAGTTAATAGTTGTTATTAAAAATGCACCCTACTTTGATGAATATACTAAATTTGAAAAATATGTGATGCAAGAATCAAATATAGAAGAGAAAAACTTTTTAAAACTATTGCGTCTTGTTTTAACAGGTGCAGAGAATGGTCCAGATATTTCAGAAATATATAAACATATTAAAAACTATATAGGGGAGATTGTAAAATGAGTGATTTAGGTGTAGCAATTTATCAGATAGGTGGACTTATAACAGGTCTTATAAATATATATATATGGGTTATGATAGCAGCAGCATTAATAAGCTTTGTAAATCCAGACCCTTATAATCCAGTAGTACAATTTTTAGAAAGAATAACAAAACCAGCCTACTTTTTTGTAAGAAAACTTATGAGAACAGATTTTAATGGGATTGATCTAGCACCTTTAATAATTATTTTAGGGCTTCAAGTTGTTATTATCGCTATTACTTATGGTTTTAATGTTTTAGCTAGAATAGTTTCTTAGTAAAGAAATAGAGGGAGAATAAACTTTATCTCTCCCCTATTCCTTCAAATACTTAAACATAAGTGAAGAAGAATTTTCTACCTCTAAACTTAAATTCAAATCTACTCCACTCTTTTTAAAAGAGATAAGATAATTATCATTCCAACTATTTTTATTTATAAGCAAGTTAAAAAATTTATCATTCTCTGTTACTTTAGTAGTTTTTAAAGCTAACTCGTGATTTAGTTTTAAACTATACTCTGTTTGTTTATCTTTCATATATAAAGAGATAAGAAAAACTTCCTCATTTTTAAAATCTGTTTTATAGATATTATTTAAGTAAGTGACACTAATTAAGCCAATAACTCCATTTTTTGATTCTATTTTAGAACTAAGTGTGTTTGATTCGACAAGCTCTGATGTTTTATTCATATCAAAACTAGAATAAGCATTTTTGTAAGAACAAGCATTAAAAAACAATAATATAAATAAACTAGGTAAAAGGTATTTCATAAATAATCCAAAAAAAATATTGTAAATTATATCTTATTAACCTCTTCTTTTGTATAATCGTCAAAATTTGAGTATAAAAAGAGTTATTTTGAAAAAAAGATTAGCCGTTGCATTTACAGGACCATCTAATAGTGGAAAAACAACTCTTATATTAAAAGTTGCTAGAAAATTAATCAACGAACATAAAAAAGAGGTCGCTATCATTAAACACGACCCAAAAGATAAAGCTAGATTTGATGTAGTTGGAAAAGATAGTTATAAATTTAGTGATACAGGTGCTGAAGTTATAGTAACCTCCCCTAATAGAACAACTTATTTCTCACAAAGAAATAAAGATTTAGATGAGATGATAAGACTTTTTAATGATTTTGATATATTACTTGTAGAGGGACTTAAAAACTTACCTCTCCCTAGAATAAGTGTATTTAGAGATGAATTAGATGAAGATTATTTTCCATATATGAACGCACTAGCTATTGATAACACTATCAATCCCCAAGAATATAAGTTACCTAAAGATGTAGATATTTTAGATTTAAACAATTGCAATGAGATAATTGCATGGATATTACAAAACGCAAAGGAAGTATAAATGAGAGATATATTTGACGCAATTCAAAGAAGTGCAAAACGTATTAAGAATGCAATAGATGTAAAAGATATAGGGTATTCACAACTAGAAAATAGTTCTGGTGAAACACAATTACAACTAGATATTCAATGTGATTTAATAATTCAAGAAGAGTTTTCTAAAGTATCTTCTATTCATACAATAGCAAGTGAAGAGAAAGAGAAAGAGATGGTATTAAATGAGGGTGGTAAATACTTTGTTGCTTATGACCCTTTAGATGGTTCCTCTTTAGTCGATGTAAATCTAAGTGTTGGCTCTATATATGGTATCTATGAGGGTGAATTTGGTGCATCTAAAATGGTTGCATCGTGCTATGTTGTTCACGGTCCACGTGTTGAGATGGTATTTGCTGAAAATAAAACAAAACTTTATCTACTTCAAAATGGAGAGTTTGAATTTGTGAAAGAGATACACTTAAATGAAAAAGGCAAGTTAAATGCACCAGGGGGAACTCAACAAAATTGGGCGCCTTATCATAAAGAGATGGTAGATGGTTTATTTGCTGAGGGTTATCGTCTACGTTATTCTGGTGGTATGGTTCCAGATTTACACCAAATTTTACTTAAAGGTGGTGGATTGTTTTCATATCCTGCTACTACTGATAAACCAGAGGGAAAACTTAGACGTTTATTTGAAGTATTTCCTTTTGCATTTATTTATGAAAAATGTGGTGGCGGTGCGATAGATGGTAAAAATGATTTAATGAGTTTAGGTCATTCCCATATTCATGATACAGCAGTTTGTTTCTTTGGTTCAAACTATGAAATAAATAGAGTAAAAGAAGTTTATGCAAGAAACGCATAATCCTCCTCCAAAAGATAAGTTTGAACAGCATCTTGATGAGATGCTAATCAAACTTCAATCTTGTCAAAAAGATAAAAATATGAAAAGTTGTAGTGATTGTGAACACTATTTAAAGTGTGAACTACGAACTGATTATATTAAATCTGTTTATAATAGTATGTCCAAAGGTGAAACAGGTGGGTTTGAGTTTTAAAACTCTACTCGCCCCACCCTAGTTTCTCTTTTAACACATCAAAATAGTTAAAATCCTCTTTATGAATTAACTGTGCATTTTGAATTGCCAATTTTATATGAACACTCTCCCCTATCTCCAACTCATATTTATCTTGACCATCTATAATCATTAAAGCAGGATTAGTAGGTGTCTTCATCTCCATAGAAAATTCAGATGGGAAAACAACTGGTCGCTGAGTAAGTGAATGGGGGCAAATTGGTGTAAGTACAAACACTTTTGAGCGTGGAAAAAGAACAGGTCCACCAGCAGAGAGATTGTAAGCAGTTGAGCCTGTTGGTGTAGAAACGATAACACCATCACCATAATAAGTATTAAAAGATTTTCCATCGACAAGGGTCTCTATGCTTATCATATTTGTAACAGATGGACGAGTTAAAACTATATCGTTAAAGGCGTAAAAGCTGATTTTTTCATTATCTCTTATAATTGTCGCTTCTAAAACAGAACGCTCATCAATCCTATACTCTCCTCTTACCAATTTTTCCACAAACTCTTCAAGTTCATCAACACTTACATCAGCTAAAAAACCTAAATTTCCTGCATATACTCCAAGAACAGGGATATTATAGTTAAAACTCCGACGAACAACAGAGATAAGCGTACCATCTCCACCAAGAGCAACTAAAATATCACTCTGCCTACAAAGCATATCAAATTCCATACCCATAACATCAATCATTCCACCACTAATACTTTCTATATACACTTCTATATTATGCTTATTAAAAATCTTCTCTAATTTAAAATATGTACTTTTTAGTTGAGGTGTTGATGGTCGGAGGATTACACCTATTTTTTTTATATTGTTTGTTTGCATTTTTTTTCCTATTTTTTCAAGCTTATTAAACCAAAAATTCCTCACAAAAAACCATCTCCCAACGTCTAAAGATGATAATAATTTTAAGATATTTATCCCCTTTGTCATATTTGGTAAGTTGTGCTTTTGCATCCTCTTTTTTCTGTTCTAAAACTGTATCACTATCCTCTTTTTTAAGATATTTTAGCTCTATCATTATCCCAAAAGGTACTTCATCTTTTGCAGGTTCTAATAAAATATCGGCAAATCCTTTATTAAACTCTCTTTCACTGTAAGTTTCATAAAAATTATTGAGGTTTAAATAGGCTAAAAAGTAAGCTTTTATATGCTCTTCTCCTCTAATATAATCTCGTAGAGAGGAACTATTTTCTATAATATCTGCTAAATAATGAAAACAAGACAAATCTCTATCATACGCTAAATCAAGAAGTTGGTTATTAAACTCATCTGTATTTATCTTATAATTATCTAATGATTTATAGCCATAATCTATAAATTCAGAAAGAAGTTTTTTCATTGTTTGGTTTGGAATAGAGAGCTTATATCCAACTCTATATTTCTCCATCGTTAAAAATCCTAAAGAAAATATAAACGATTTAAAGTTTTCAGAGTTTGATAGTTCAAAAGCACTAAAGTTTGTTTTTAGTTGTGTGGTAACGACTGGAATTCCTGAAATAAGATTATTTAACATCTCAAAATTACCATTTAACTTTTTATTTGTATAGACTAAAAATTTCAGTTTTGAGTAATCTGTTCTTACATTATTGTCGATAAACTCTTTTACCTCTTGATTGTTCTCAATCAAATAATTTAGATAATAAAATATCATATCGCTGTTGTAAATTGTATAGCTAATATCTTCATTAAAGCGATAACTATCATACCAATCATCACATCGTGCGATAATCTTCTCTTTTATATCATCAAACCCATAATAGTGAATAAGAGTTTCTAACTCCTCTTTTGTAATTCCGACCATATCGTTAAACTTTTTAAGAAGAGATATATTCATACCGATATTACTTCCACTACTTACATCATACAAAGCAACAGGAGTCACACCCGTAAAAAACATCTTTTTAATCGCGCTATCATTATCACTCGTTCCAGCTTTTAGCATCGTAAAGAACTCTTTATAACTCGCTTTTCTATCTGTAACCATACTCTGATATTCATCAATACTTGATGCTAAAAGTTTGTTTGCAAAGTTATCATATTCATCAATAAAGATGTACAAAGGAAGCTGTTCACTTTTACAATGACTAATGAGGATTTGTATATTATTAATTACATTTATACTTTTATCTAATTTTATATTCAAATTATATCTTATTGTAAAATTATAGATAGTTAGAAAAAGGTTTTCTCTGAAACTATTTTCATAATCGGTAATATCAACAGCACTAAAATCAAATTTCAAGATATAAAAACTACTCTTTAACTCCGTTTGGTTCTCTAAAA
The DNA here is from genome assembly GCA_964642985.1 of uncultured Sulfurimonas sp. Classification (GTDB taxonomy): domain Bacteria; phylum Campylobacterota; class Campylobacteria; order Campylobacterales; family Sulfurimonadaceae; genus Sulfurimonas. The sequence continues at coordinate 4,047 of CAZXSD010000053.1, read as the reverse complement.
TCCAACTATCTTGAAAAATTGTATCAAATTCATCTCTATAAAAAACATCATAATAGGCGATAAGCATATTTAGAAATAGACTCTTTCCAAATCTTCTTGGGCGTAAAAAGTATAAAAAACTTTGTTCATTCTCAACCAAAGGAATAAATTTTGTTTTATCTACATAAAGCCAATTTTCTGTTTTTATTCTTTTAAAATCTGCTAACCCATAGGGGATTTTTTTTAGTTTCATCTTAACTCCCTTTATTTTATAATTTTACAGAGAGAATTTTGTATTATTTCCAGCTCTTTTTCTGTCAAAGATGCTAGTTTTTCTTTTACTCTTATCTTTGACAAAGCTCTTATCTCATAAATACAAGCATCACAATCTTTTTCTAGTTTATCCCTTTTTGTCACAAAAAGCCTATAAGGAAGTGCATTTTTTTCTATTACTGTTGATAAAGGAATAATATCTCTTCTATTAAATCCAATCATCTACCGTTCCATCGCCAATACTATCTTTTCCACTTGCTTTTGCAACTCTTTTTAATAACTCTTTTTTTCGTTCATTATTTTCCATAAAAGAATCACTATTTTCTATCTCTAAAAATCTCTCTTTTATAAGAGCAATACTTTCTAAAATAAATTTTAACAATTCACTTATATTTGCCTTATCCATAAATAACCTCTCTCTCTATATTTCTAATAATAACCCTATTATTATTTTTATGCTTATGAATTAAATCTATCTTTTTATGATACAGCTCTTCTAAAAAATTCCAAAGTCCTGCAAGGTTATCAAATGTTTTATATTCAAACTCTACATAAATATCTATATCACTCTCTTCTGTTTGTTTATTTTTTGCATAACTTCCAAATAAACCTATTCTATCCACTTTGAATTCATCTTGAATATACTTTTTATTTTTGGATAACTCTTGTAATATTTTATTTTTTGTCATAATTTCTCCTTTTAATTTATTCTCTCTTCAATAAGCAAAGAACACTGCTTTTTAAACTTAGGCAATCCATTTCTAATAATCCATTCAACTATTGCAAGATTAACACCTTCATAATAGACTCTTTAGACATAAATAGCTCTATCAATAATAAATTTTTTACCCGTTCTACTCATACCTGTACTATCTGCCAAATCAACAACTAACCCCAACTCTTTACTAAGTTCAAGCTCTATCTCTCTAATACGTCTAATAGCACCAAAACCATATCTATTAGCAAACTCTGGAGTAGCTTCTACTAAAATATCTACTTATGTTAGTGAGGTAGTTTAAAATTATTTTTTTATTTATAAGTTTTTTTATCTTTTTTCCTTTATTCTAGTGTAAAAACCAGTGTAAAAACCACGGAACCGCAAACTCGTTCATGGCTCTTTCTGCTTTTGAAATGTTTGCCACGAATAAATTTGCGGTTCCGATAAAGAGTTTATTTAGGAGTGAGCAATACTCCTGTTTTAGTTATATATCTCTCTTCTCAAAATTCAACAATTACTGTCTAACTCTCACACAACGAACGTACCTCTTACCAGAATTATTACCGTAATCGTCATAGCCATAGCTGAAATGGACATGCCAAGCCTGAGAAGATTTTTGGTTATACTTTGTTGCACTCCAAAACCATTGATATTCCATACTCATAGAGTTCAAAAGAGGCTCTTTTATATATGTTTCTCCACTATCACTTTTTTTATTTTTCAAACCATATTTTATTAAAATAGTTTTTAATTCATCAATACTTGGAACTCTCCAATCATCATATCCACCATAGTTTTCACTATTAAGTTTATCTGCAATTTTTTGAATATTTTTCCATTCATATTGTTTATCTTCTATTTCAACCTGCCAAATAAGATTTGTTTGAGGGTCTTCCCATACTTTGAGTTTTTTTAATAAAGCAGTAGTTTGAGATTTTAAATCTTCTATCTCATTAGATAATTGAGATAGTTCTTCTTTTGGAGTAAATACAAAAAATCCACTCTGTTTTGTATAGAGAGATTCTAAAGATTTAAGTTTTGAAAATTTTGTATTATAACTATCCATTTCATCTTGCAATTGTTGTAACAATCGTTCTAACTCTTTTCTCTTTTTAATCTTTTCTTGCTTTTCTGCTCTCTTCTTCATCAACAGATATTTCTCAAAAAACAACACTTGAAATAAAATATTATCTATTTTAAAAATATTGTCAGATTTATAAATATTTCCTTGAAAATTTGCATTTATCTCAATGACTTTTTTTGATTGAAAATCTATATAGATATTAAAAAACTTTATACTCTCTTTAAACTCTCTTGCTATATCCCGTGGAATTTTTATATCGAAACAATAACTATTTAAAACTACTTTAAAAGTTTGAATATTTGCATCATATTTCATAAAAATATTTTGTATACCTAAAACAGCATTTAAAACTTTCTCTTTGTAGCTTTTAGTTTGTACTTTAGATATGGCTTCTTCCACTTTTTTCTCATAAAGTGCTTCAAATTGTAATTTTTCCTGCTGAAACTCTATTTCACGTATCTGATACTCTACATCTGTTTCAAACTCATCTTGTGGCTTTAATTTTTTAGTAAATTTTTGAGAAGTTTGTTTTATTTTATTTATATAAAGATTTTGATGAAATTTAAGTGTATCATCATAATTTGATTTTATCTCAATAGATTGTATATTTTTACCATTATAATTTAAAACATTATTAGTTATATTTACATCTGTTTTAGCGATAGTTGTCTGTACATTTTCCACTTTACTATTAAGCGTTTGTAATCTCTGTTTTGCTTTTTCTAATGTTTCTATATCGGTGCTATTTTTCATACCACTTAAAGTTTTTTCTATCTCACTTTGAAGTGTGTTAAACTCCTCTGTTTTTTTCTCTTTAATATCTAACTCTTTTTTCAACTTTGCTATCTCTTGTAGATACGTAGAGTTATCCTCTTGAGTTTTATTCACTGTTTTCTCATTAAAATTCAAAATAGCCTTTGTTTTAAAAATAGAGTTATGTATCCAAGGTCTCTGCTTATTATCACTCTCTTCAACAATATCACTTCCCGTTAAATCCAAAACCTCTTGAATAGTCAAATTCTCTTTCATAATATGCTTCAAAAGTGATTTAGTAAAAAGCCCATTTCGCCCTGTTGGATTATCTAATGCTACTTCATTTGGAGAGGTTGCAAACGCTATGAGTGATTCTGAAATAGTGATAGTTGTGTTTGCTAAACCTCTCTCTATTTGTGGGGATATATTTCTACTCTGTGCATAACTTTTTATATTACTCTCAAAAGGATTATCACGACAACTATCTAAAATAAAAATATTTGCTTTTGAATTACTTTGAGCAAATCTGCTCTCAACAGTTCCAAGATTAATACTCTCTGAACTTATCTCGTGAGTATCTTCAATATCAGCATCAATAGGCACAAGATAATTTTCTCCATTATATTGTAAACCGTGACCAGCATAATAAAAAAAGAGAATATCTGAACCTAAAGCATCATCTGTAAAACTTTTTATCTTTTTGTTAAACTCTTTAAGAGCTATATCTTCCCCATAAGTAACCTCAAACCCTATCTTCTCTAATGAGTTTTTAATATCTAAACTATCATTTGTAGGATTTTTTAATTTCCCTACATTTTGGTAGTTGCTGTTTCCTATAACTAATGCTCTTTTTTTCATCTATTTACTCTCCACAGTTTTATATTCAATACTCTTTTCAAAAATCTCACACTCATCACTAAACCCTCTATAATAAGCAACTACATCAAATTTACTAATTCTATCTTTTTGAGATAACTCTTTTTGGATAGTTGTATTTGATAATCCTCTACTATTTGAAGAGATAAAAACTTCACTTTGAGTATCTTCTAATATCGGTTTTCTAATAGGTTTATCACTAATAAATATTTTAATAATATCCTCTCCAAAAGGTGCAGAAACATCATACCCATCTGACCAAGTTGGAAATCTATACTCTTTATTTGAAACTATCTCATTTGTATCATCCCAGCAACAACAAAGTAAAGAAGAGTATCTGTTTTATTTTCTACGATAACTTTAT
>CAZXSD010000052.1:0-13550 GCA_964642985.1 uncultured Sulfurimonas sp. | reverse complement strand
TATTATCTAAAAAAGCGATAATATATATTCTCTCTCTATTTTGAGGAACTCCAAAATGTTTAGCATTTAAAACTTCTGCAAAAACTTTATAACCCAATTCCTCTAAACTCTCTTTTACAACCTTAAAAGTGTTCCCTTTATCATGATTTTTAAAACCTTTTACATTTTCTAAAAAAACAACTTGTGGTTTATGATATTCAATAATTTGAGCAATATTAAAAAAAAGTGTTCCACGTGTATCTTCAAAACCTTTTTTTAATCCTGCATTTGAAAAAGGCTGACAAGGAAATCCTCCAAGTAAAATATCAAAACTAGGTATATCTTTAGGTTCAATTTTTGTTATATCTCCATGAGGAACTTCCCCATAATTCGCATTATATGTCATTTGTGCATACTTGTCTATCTCTGATGCAAATACGAAACTAGCATTATTTTGGAATATTGTTTCAAAACCTAATCTTATTCCACCAACACCTGCAAATAAATCAATAACCTTATATTTAGCATCTTGATTTTTTACTTCATTAAAATTAAATATATCTTGTCCTTCCTTACATCCCATAAATCAACAACTCTATCTCATTCAAAACAGCTTTATTTGTCAAATTATTAGCACTACCATAAGCCAAACATCCACCAGCTCCTACACCCTCTTTTGCTTCTCCATCATCATATTTTTTCAAAATAGGTATCTCTGTATTTGCAAAACTAAATGTTGTATATATTGCATGAGGAGTATAACTTAACAATGAAAGAAGATGTTTTATATCTGAATTTTCATCTTTGGCTACCCATTGTGTCGTTGCTAAAGTAATATTATCACTCTTTAAACGCATAAGTACATCTTCTTTAAGTTTATCTGCTATCAATAAACACGCAACCATCTGTGTTCCACCTGCTAAAACTATGTGAAACCTTCTTGATGCTTCTAGTAAAAATCCTGCACAAAACAGAAGCATATTATCACTTACTACTGAAAGTTTCTCGAAGTTACTCATATCATCATCTATAAGAGAAAGTGCTTGTTGAACTGTCTTACTTTTAATATCATCTGGAACATCTAAAAAACTTGATGAAAAATCATTTTGACAATCATATCCAAGTGCTAAGGCTGAAGCTAAAGCAGTTGTAGTCCCACTAGGTGTACTCTCTCCTAAGATAAGATAACTACCCTTTAACTCATAACTCTTTCCAAATGCCATACCTTTTTTAAATATCTCTTTAGCATCTATCTTTGCACCTATTGTTATAGAATTTGATGGAGATATATCAAAATTATGAACTATTGAATTTTGAGGTTGAGTATCTAAACCTAAATCTAAAATCTCTATACTGCTAAAAGAGTTTAAATTATGTATAGCTCTTGTAATAATAGCAGGAGTAGGTACTCCTGTTGGTGTTTCAGCTAACTCTCCTAAAGAAAATACTTTTTCATTTATAATAAATTCAGCATCAAGAGTTGGTGTTAAAGGTATCATTCCAGGGATTCCCGCTTGTGTTATTCCCTCTATCTCACAAGTTTTTGTTACACTTCCAGCCAATAAAAAATCAGCTTTCCCCTCAACTAAAGTGTCCTCTTTATCTGTAAATATATTAAATGTTTTCAATCTTTTCCTTTTGAGTCTCTTCTTTTATCTCTATCTGTTTGAGCTCTTTTTTCTTTTTAGTTTTTTTCTCTATTTTAATAATTACCTTTGGCTCTTCTACTGGTTTAACTACCTCAACAGGGTTCTCTTCTACAATAACTGGTTTTACCTCTAAAATAGTAGGCTCTTTCTTAGCATTAGCTAATTCAACTAAACATCTATCTAATAATAGATTTATAGTATCATTTTTTAGATACTGAGTAATCCCAAAAACTGTAGCTATTTTTTCATTATTAGGAAGTGTTAATCCTTCAACTGATTTAGCTAATTTCATACATATATTTTGAGTATGTTCTTTATCAATTTCAGGAAATAAGATTACAAATTGATTATCCATATATCTAGCAAAAATATCACTATCTCTTAACATTGTACGTAAACTATTAGCAAAAATAACAAGTGCCTTATGCCCTAATAATGTACTATCAGAACTATTAAGCTCTCTACAATTTTCTATCTCAATAATAGCAATACTAAACCTTCTATCATATCGAACATCTCTTTTAAGTTCTTGTCCTGCCATCTCTTCAAATTTATTCTTATTAAAAATATTTGTTAATTCATCCATAGAATCACGTTCAATAATCCGTTTAGCAGTCTCTTTAATCTTCGCTAAATCACCTAAAGTTACTAAATAAAAATTCTCTTTCATATAAGGTGCTTTTGTAATATTAATATTAAACAGTTTTTCCTCTTTATCTTGATTTAAAATAGAGACTGTCTTCCCCTCAGTAGGAGTATTTTTAATAAACTCATACACCGATTCATTCTCTTTCATTAAATCTTTATGTAGATGTCCATCTATTGGTAGAAATATACTTGCTAAATCTTTATTCATTTTTTTATTAAACTCTTTAGCATTTTTAACACCAAAAAACTCTTTAAACTTTTTATTTGAAAAATCTACAACTTTAAAATCTGTTGTAAAAACCATATCGTGTGTAGAATTTAAAATATCATTTACAAATCTATGCTCTTGAGCCATTTTATCTTTAGAAACTATTACTCTATAAATAAGATAAAACATAATTAAGAATACAATAAATACGATAATTCTAACAAATAAAACAGTTTGCATCGCTTCAGTAATAAACTCATTTTGTTTATGAGAAACAATCCAAGCTAATGTTTGTGTTTTTTTAGAGTTTGTTATCGGAAGAAAAGAGACTACATCAACTTGACCAGAATCCTGCATAGCGTATACAGCAAATGATTCTTGATTTTTAATAGCATTACTAATTTTACTTTTTACTTTTTGAAGTTTTGCTCTATTTTGAATAACACATTCATTTTTTGTATGTGAAGAGTCCAGTGTAAGCATATATTCTTCACTCTCTCCACTCTCCATATAGTTTAAAACTAAATCATCTTCTTTCCATCTTTTAGCATCAAAAATCTCTTTATGTACTAAAAAGTGAGCATGTATTTTCGTTGTTCCAGAAAGATATACTTGAACACTCTCACTTGAAAAAGATATCTCCATAGAGCCTAAATACTCCCCTTTGTTATCAAAGATAGGATAAACATTTCTAAAAGCATAAGCTATTTTTCCTCCTAAAAAACCTTGTGATTGTCTGTGTGTTTTATTTGTAAATTGAAAATCTTTTCTAAAATCTGCTATATTATCGCCAAAAAGATTTGGTCTATGCATTCTTAAAAAAACTTCATTATTTGGAAGAACAAACTGATACTGTAAAATACCTTGGTCTTTTAATATTCTATATCTTTCTTTAAGCATTCGTTGAAGTTTTTCTCTTAAAAGTTTTTTCTCTCTTTTAGTAGAGTGTGAAGCTGTTCTCATTAACCTTAAAAATCCAGGAACTAATGTTGTTGAAGCATAAGCAGCATCTGCAGATAGTCTTTGATTATATAATAGAATATCATATTGAATTTCTAACTGTTTTAAACTATCATCTAAAACTATCTGTATTCTTTTTTCTTGACCTAACTGAGTTAAATAAAATACAGCACCATTCAATACTAAAAACAATACTAAAAATAGAAGTTTAGTTTTCAATCGGTTTTTTATCATAAGAGTCCTCTTTTTTAACGTAATTTACTGACAATATCTGATTTTAACATAACTATTATTAAATTTTTTATAATATAATATTACTAATATTTAACAAGAAAGAGTATAAATGATACAACTTCAAAACATAATAAAAAACTACGCCTCACAAGAACTTTTTGACAATCTCAACCTAAAATTAAATGCTGGAAATAGAACTGGTTTAGTAGGAAGAAATGGAAGTGGAAAATCTACACTTTTTAAACTTATTTTAGGAGAGGAAACTCCAGATAGTGGAGATATTATAATCCCTAAAAACTACAAAATAGGCACACTTAAACAGCATCTTACATTTAGCGAAAAAACTCTTCGTGAAGAGGGGGCATTAGCACTTGAAGATGAGATGAAATATGATGTTTATAGAGTTGAGAAAATTCTTTTTGGTCTTGGTTTTTCGCAAGAAGATTTAGAAAAAGACCCTCTCTCTTTTTCGGGTGGATTTCAAATCCGTATAAATTTAGCTAAATTACTTGTTACAGAACCAAATCTTTTACTTTTAGATGAGCCTACCAACTACCTTGATATTGTCTCTTTAAGATGGCTTAAAAACTTCCTTCGTGCTTTTGAGGGAGAGCTTATTCTTATTACCCATGACCGTGATTTTATGGATAGTGTTTGTACTCATACTATGGGTCTTGTTCGTAAAAAAATAGAGATAATTCAAGGCGATACTCACAAATTTTATGAGCAGTTAGCATCAAATGATGAACTCTACGGTAAACAAAAAATTGCACAAGATAAAAAAGTAAAAGAGCTTGAAGAGTTCATAGCAAAAAATAAAGCTCGTGCTTCTACAGCTTCTCTTGCTCAATCAAAAGTAAAACAGTTAGAGAAGATGGACCTGTTAGATGATTTAGCATTTGACAACTCATTAGAGTTTAACTTTAACTTCAAAGAGAGTCCATCAAAGATAATGCTTGAAGTTGAAAATATAGAGTTTGGATACAGAGCAGAAAATCTACTTTTTAAAGATATTAGTTTTCATATTCAACGTGGAGAATGTTTAGGGATTATTGGGAAAAATGGTAAAGGTAAATCTACTCTACTTAACACTTTAGCAGGAGAATTAAAACAGTTAAATGGAGATATAAACTCTCATCCATCAGTATCTTTTGCTCACTTTGGTCAAACAAATATCGCAAGGCTTCACCCAAACGCAACTGTTACGGATGAGATACACTCAGCCAATCCAAAACTTCCAACACAGACTATAAGAAGTATTGCAGGGTCGATGATGTTTAGTGGAGATAGTGCTGATAAAAAAGTGTCACTTCTTTCAGGTGGAGAAAAATCTCGTGTTATGCTTGGACAAATCTTAGCACGAAATGTAAATTTACTCTTCCTTGATGAGCCTACTAATCATCTTGATATGGATTCTATTGAGGCACTAACAAACGCTATTCAAAAATTTGAGGGTGCAGTTATCATCGTTACTCACTCCGAAGAGTTATTGCGTCGTGTTTGTGATAGACTTATTATATTTGCTAAAGATGGTGCTGAGTTTTTTGATGGTGGTTATGACCTCTTTTTAGAGAAAATGGGTTGGGAAGAGGAAGAGAGTGAAGAGAGAGTAAAAGTAGCTCCAAAATCAAACAACAAAGAGAACAAAAAGCTCAAAGCAGAGCTTATACGTGAACGTAATAAAATCACATCTCCTTTAAAGAAAAAAATAGAGAAGATTGAACATAAAATAATGCAACTTGAAGAGAGTTTAGAGGTGCATCATCAAGAGCTTATAGAAGCTTCAAGTAGTGGAGACAGTGCAACTCTTATGGAACTCTCAAAAATTGTTTCAGATGAAGAGAAAAAAGTTGAAGAGATGTTTGAAGAGTTTGAGGAGCTTTCTGTTGAATTGGAGGAGATTAATGAGGGGTATGAGGGGAAGATAGATAGTCTTAACTAAATATTTTCTTGCACCCATAAGAAACCTCTTAAATATGATAAAATGAGTATAATAAATATTAAAAAACAGGGGGCTAAATATGAGTGTAGAACTCTATTTCCTACGGTCAAGTGAACAAAAAATTGTGAGTGATATGATCTATTATTCACAAAGAATTAATGAAACAGACAAAACAACAACTGATTTTGAACATCTTAATATATATAGTGATTTTTACGGTCTAACACCCAAAGATTTAGGTTTGTATGCGATGAAAGAGAATCAGATGTGTGGTGCTATATGGACACGTAGATTAAATGTTGAACATAACTCTAATGGTTTTTTAAATGAAGATACACCTGTTTTAAATATAGCTGTAAAACCAGAGTTTAGAAACAGTGGTATAGCCACAACTATGATAAATCAGTTTCTTATAGAGGCTGGAGCGGTATATAGTGCTATAAGTATAAATGTAATTGATACAAAAGAAAACATCAGTTTTCTTGAAAAATTTGATTTTGAAATAGTAGAAAATGAAAATAGAAAATCTTATACTGATAATACAGACAGTATTGTGATGATAAAAAAACTAGAAAAAAAAGAGATAGTGCGTCCAACTGATGGGTATGACCCTACTCGTTGGATGGATTAGTTCCACTCTTTAATTTTCCCTTTCATATCAACATAAGTCAAATAAAGTCGTAAATCAAACTCCACTTGATGATAAGAGGGTTGCATATAGTTACAGAGTTTATAAAAAGCTTTGTTATGCTCCTTCTCTTTAAAATGAGCCAATTCGTGAACTACTATCATCTCTAAAAACTCTGGAGGTACACTTTTAAACATTGAAGCTATTTTTATCTCATTTTTAGCCTTCAACTTTGAACCTTGCACTCGTGAGATAAAATGATGTGTTCCTAAAGCATTGTGAATAACATTTATCTTTCCATCATAGATAACTTTACTGAGTGGTGCTGATTTTTTCATATAGCTGTTTTTCAAATCAATCGTATAGTTAAAAAGAGTTTTATCTGTTTTATAGCTATGTGCTGAGGGATATTTTTTGAGAATATGATTTTTAAGATTGTCAGTATCTATCAGTTTTTGTACCTGTTCTTTTACTGTTTGGGGGTAATGATTTAGATATTTTATGAGTTTTTCCTTTAAATATCCATATAATACCAAAAAATAAAAAAGGTATTACAATGTCTTACAGAACTTGGTTCAATAACCACGCCGATAAACATAAAAATATAGTCACAAAACTTATAGAAAAAAACTACTCTCAAGAGCAGATAATAGAGTATTTTGATTTTGAAAATATGGTTAAAAATGAAGTTGATTTTTGTCCTCTTTATAAAAAAAATCAAAAATGCCACGATATGAAATCTCTCAACTGCTATCTCTGTGCGTGTCCAAATTTTCGTTTTAATGATGATGGTTTGGGTCAATACAATGAGTTTAAGATACTTAGCAGATGCAATATTCATAATGGTAAAGAGTTTGCAAGGAAAGGTGTTATTCATCACGATTGTTCCTCTTGTAGTGTTCCCCATCATACTAGCTATATCCAAAAGCATTTTGATTTAGATTGGAAAAATATTATGTCAGAGTGTCAGGTTTAAATGGGTGTTGTAACTACTATCACTCTTGATAAAGTCAATACTCTTTTTCCATCTTATAACTTTACAAATATCAGTGCAACCTCTCATGGTGTTATCGACACAACCTATATCGTTTCAGATGAAAAGCAAAGTTATATTTTAAAAAAATATGAACGCTCTATTCAAGATAAAATAGAGGAGGATATAAAACTTCTTGAATATCTTAAAAAAGATGGTTTAAATGTTTCTCGCTATTTAAATAGCTCTCAAAACTGGTATCTATATACAAAATTAAAAGGCAGAGAACCAAAAACTATACAAAGTTATCATATTCAAGCATTAGCAAGGTTTATGAGTAAATTTCATAATGCTAGTTCTTCTTTCACTTGTAAATCAGATTTTCTTAATAACTATAATCTAAAAGATATGCTTAATTACACAAAAAAAGAGCATTATTTTTACTATAAAAAGTTACAAACCATTCACTCTTATAAACCTACTAATGATGGATTTATTCACGGAGATATTTTTAAAGATAATAGCGTCTTTGATAAACAAAAAATAGCTGTATTTGATTTTATAGATGGAGGTTGTGGCTCTTTTGTGTTTGATATAGCAGTTGCCCTTTTATCTTTTAATAAAAATAGCTCTTTATCTTTTATACATCTATTTTTAAACACATATAATCAAACATCTATTCAAAAAATAGAGAAAAAAGAGCTTTTAAAAACTATTATAATAGCCTCTCAATTTTATGCTCTTTTACGTATAAATAAATACAAAAATATTAGCAAAGCAAAGGAGCTTATTTGAAACACGGTGCAGGAATATATAAGGTTGCAAAAGAGTTAAACTGTGCAAGTAATGAGATAATAGACTTCTCCTCAAATATAAATAGTTATCATCCAAAATCACAACTAACACTAAGCGATAACTTGTTAGTAAATTATGCAGACAATTCTTACTCTAATTTATTTAATATAGTTTCAGACAAACTAAATATAAATATCAATCAGATTAAATTTTACAATGGAGCAAGTTCAGCTATATTTGAACTCATCAGAAATTTAAAACAAAAAAATGTAACTCTTTATGCTCCCCTCTATGGAGAATATGAGGAAGCATCTAAAGAGGCAAAGAAAAAGATATATAAAATTAATCGTTTTAAAGAGTTATATAAAAAACCTAAGAAAGGATCGGTAATAGTCTTTGTGAACCCATCTACACCTGATGGTAACTATTATAATTTAAAGAGATTATTGAAACTTTGGAAGAAGCAAAAATGTACTATTATCGTAGATGAGTCATTTATAGAGTTTGAAAATTTGCCCTCTTTTAGAAAAGAGATAAATAATTATAAAAAGCTCTATATTATCCAATCTTTTACAAAGTTTTATTCATGTGCAGGAGTACGAATAGGTGCAGTTTTATCAAATAAAAAAAATATTAAACGACTAAAAATACCTTTATGGAATATTTCATCACTTGATGTAGAGTTTCTAAGTCAAAGATTATTAGATAATATGTTTGTTAGCAAGAGTCAAAAAAAGCATAAAAAGAACAAAAAGAAACTCCATAAAATCCTTAAAAAATCAAAACTTTTTTCTAAAATCTATAAAAGTAACTCTAACTTTTTTCTTACTAAATCTTCAAAAGCAAAAAAGATATTTATAGATCTTTTAGAGAAAAAAATATTAGTGAGAACTTGTGGGAGTTTTGATTATTTAAGTGACGATTATTTAAGGTTTGGGGTAAAAAATGATATTTTACATACAAAGTTAAAAAAAGGTTTAGGAAATTTTAAATGAATGAAAAATTATACTCAAAAATAACAGATGCCTTAGTAAATGATGGCTATATCATTATTGAAAATGCACTCAATACAGATTTACCAAAAAAATTATTAAACTATATCCAAAATCAAGATGACTTTAAAAGAGCAGGAATATCCTCTTCAAATAAACTTCACCTTGATAATACACGTCGTAGAGATAGTATAAAATGGTTAGATGAAGATAATAATGCTCAAACTGATTTTTTAGCCTTTAGTGGTGGTTTACAGGAGTATCTTAACCGTTCTTTATATCTTGGTCTCTCTTACTATGAAGCACATTTTGCCATCTATGAAGAGGGAGATTTTTATGAGAAGCATTTAGATAGTTTTAAAAACTCTAAAAATCGTGTAGTAACAACAGTTTATTACTTAAATGAAGGCTTTGAACAGTGTGATGGTGGTGAGTTAATAATCTATAATGAAAATGATAAAGAGATAATACGAATTATTCCAAAGGCTAATACCTTAGTAGTTTTTATGAGTGAAAGATTTCCCCACGAAGTTTTACCTGCTAAAAGTTTACGTCACTCTATTGCTGGATGGTTTCGGGTAGATAAAAAGTAATGTTGCTATATATTAACTCTTTATATATAAAATTCTCTTATTAAAAGATTACTTTTCAAAGTAACTAACAAGGAAAAACAATGGGACTATATGACCGTGATTATGCAAGAGATGATTCATCTATCTCTTATGGAACCTCTAGCAAAACAGAAACTCAAATTATCTCTTTTGTAAAAGATACGTATAAGCTTTTCGCAGCTTCAATGATGGCTGGTGCAGTTGGTGCTTATGTTGGTGTTCCAATGGCTGGAACTATCGCAGCTTGGTTTTGGCCACTATTTGCTTTAGAGATAGGTTTACTTATAGGTTTACAGTTTGTAAAAACTAAACCAGGTATCAACCTAATAGTAATGTTCGCTTTTGTATTTATGACAGGTTTAATGTTAGCTCCTTTACTTTCAAGAACTCTTGGAATGAGTGGTGGTGGTGCTATTATCGGTAATGCGTTTGCTATGACATCTGTTGTTTTTGGTGCTATGAGTTTTTATGCTATCAAAACTACAACTGATTTTACAAGTTATGGCAAACCATTAATGATTGCTCTTGTTGTAATTATCGGTTTTTCTATCTTAAATATTTTTATCGGTAACCCTATGTTACACGTTATGATTTCAGGTGCTGTTGTTATGTTATTTAGTATCTTAGTTATTTACGATACTCAAAATATTATGAATGGTTCTTATGAAACTCCAATTGATGGAGCTATTGCACTTTATTTAGATTTTTTAAATATCTTTACTGCACTTCTTCAACTATTTGGTATATTTGGTAGCGATGACTAACAATACACTATCCCCTGAACTCTTTAGGGTGATAGATGCCAATCTTAACCGTTTAAAAGAGGGTATTCGTGTAGTAGAAGATATTATGCGCTACCGTGATAATAACAAGGAACTCTCTTTAAAACTTAAACAACTTAGACATAGTGCAAAAATAGATTTAATAACTGAACTTCTCCAAAATCGTGATAGTATCAATGATGTTTTACGCCCTACTACAAAAAGTGAACTCAATCGTACAGATATTACAACTATTATTATTGCAAATTTTAAAAGAGCTGAAGAATCTTCTCGTGTTTTAGAGGAACTTTTTAAACTTTTCAATATTGAATACAGTGAACGATTTAAACATATCCGTTATGAGTTGTATGATTTAGAAAAACAGATAGTTTTAAATGAGGTAAATTAATTGGTTTTTGGGAAAATAGAGTATCTAAATCTTCTACCCTTTCATATATTTATGAAACGTTTTACAAAAAGTTCGCAACAGAGTATGAGTATGCACTATAAAAGAGGTGTTCCCTCCAAAATAAACAGAGAGTTCGCATCTCGTAGAGTTGATTTAGCTTTTATCTCTAGTGTAAAAGCTAAAAAATATAAAAATATGAACCTCGGTATCATCGCCAAAAAAGAGGTTTTAAGTGTTTTGGTTATTCCCAATACAAAAAATATATCTGACAATGAATCTGCTTCTTCAAATGTATTAGCAAATATACTAGATATTCAAGGGGAAGTTCTTATAGGAGATAAAGCTTTAAGATATTATCTTGAGGGAAAACCTCATATAGACCTAGCAAAAGAGTGGCATACTAAACACAATCTTCCTTTTGTTTTTGCACTTCTTTGCTACCATCAAGATAAGAAATTATATAAAGATATAGAAAAACAGTTTCTAAAATCAAATCTAAAAATTCCACAATATCTTTTAAAACAAGCTTCACAAAGAACAGATATATCTCCTAAAGATATATTAAACTACTTAACTTATATATCTTACAACTTAGATAATAAAGCTAAAAAAGGGGTCAAAAAATTCTATGAACAACTTAATCCTAACAGAAGATAATCTCCATAATTTAGAACTTTTTAAAACATTATTAGAAAAAGATGAAAACACTCTTATAAATGAAGCCTTAGAGGAATATTTTTTAAATGCTCAAAAGAAGTTATTAGAGAAAAAATTTGAAGATGAAAAGAAACAAACAAATTTGAGCTTTGATGAATTTTGGGGTGATGTGGATGTTTGAGATGCAAAATATAATAACCCTATTAACACAAAAAACAGCCCTTAAAAAAGAACAGATTCAAAATATCCTAAAACTCCTAGAAGATGGTGCTACTATTCCTTTTATAGCACGTTATAGAAAAGAGATGACGGGTGGTGCAGATGATGAGACTCTTCGTGAGTTTGAGACTATCTATAACTCTTCTAAAAAACTTCTTGAACGTAAAGAGGAGATTTCTCGGCTTATAGATGAAAGAGCTACTTTAAGTGATGCTATTAAAAAAAGTATTATAAATGCTGAAACACTTAGAGAACTAGAAGATATTTATAGACCTTTTAAAGAGAAAAAAAATAGTCGTGCAACTACTGCTATGGCGAATGGATTAACTCCTCTTGCAAACACTCTACAACAGGTACGACTTACTCTAAGTGAATTTAAACAAGAGGCAAAAAGATTTATAAAGGGTAGTGTGAGTTCAGTTGAAGAAGCTATTAAAGGTTCTCAAGATATTTTAGCTGAACGCTATGCTGACCAACCTCGTGAACGTGAAGCTATCCGTAACTCTATGCTTCGTTATGGAAATTTAGAAACAAAAAAAACAAAAAACTTTAATGAAAATGGCACTTTTAAAAATTTTGCAGGTAAAAGTGAAAAGGTAGCTTATGTTCCATCTCATCGTTATCTTGCAATTATGCGTGGAGTGAAAGAAAAAGAGTTATCAGTGAAGATTACTACGGATATTACTCGTATAGAAGAAAATATAAAAAGTTATAAAATCCCTCGTAATGCTTCATCCTCTTCTGCTTTACTTTTTGATGCTTATAAAGATGGTCTAAAGCGTTTACTTCTACCATCACTTGAACGTGAAGTTCATTCTGAGTTAAAAATAAAGGCTGATGAATCTGCTATATCTGTTTTTGGTAAAAATCTGAACCAACTCCTGATGACCCCTCCAGTAATCTCTCGTGTTATACTCGGTGTTGATCCAGCATTTGTGAGTGGTTGTAAGTTGGCTGTTATTGATGAAAATGGAAACTATTTAGAATCTGCTGTTATCTATCCAACTGAACCTAAAAAAGATTATGAAAATTCAAAACGCAAAGTAATATCACTTACTAAAAAATATAAGATAAATGGTGTAGCGATAGGAAATGGAACAGGTTCAAGAGAAACGCAAGAGTTTTTTGCTCGTTTAAATCGTGACGAAAATGCAAACCTAAACTACACAGTTGTAAGTGAAGCTGGTGCATCTGTTTATAGTGCTTCTAAGTTAGCACAAGAGGAGTATCCTAAACTTGATGTTACTATTAGAGGAGCTATTTCTATCGCTCAACGTCTTCGTGACCCTATGGCAACACTTGTAAAAATAGACCCTAAATCTTTAGGCATAGGACAGTATCAACACGATGTAGACCAAAAACTTTTAGAGAAAAAGCTTCATGATATTACAGGAGATTTAGTAAATAGAGTTGGGGTAGATATTAACTCTGCTTCTGCTTCTCTTCTCTCTCACATTGCAGGGATTGGTACAAAGATAGCTAAAAATATTATAGAGTATCGTGATGAAAATGGGAACTTTACAAATAAAAGCCAACTTCTAAAAGTAAAAGGTTTAGGAAAAAAAGCTTATGAACAATCTGCTGGGTTTATTCGTATTAAAAATGGAAAAACTGTTTTTGATAATAGTGGTATTCATCCAGAGAGTTATGAAGTAGCAAAAAAACTTGATAATTTAGAGTTATCCAATATAGATATAAATGCAAAAGCCACTCAATGGAATGTTGGAGTGCAAACTCTAAAAGATATTATAAAAGAGTTACAAAAACCTGGATTTGACCCACGTGAAGATCTCCCTCCTATCCCTTTTAAAGAGGGTATAACAGATATTAAGATGTTAAAAGAGGGAAGTTTTGTTTCTGGTGTAGTTCGTAATATCGCTGATTT
>CAZXSD010000051.1:0-14318 GCA_964642985.1 uncultured Sulfurimonas sp. | reverse complement strand
ATAGTTTGGGTCACAAATTCTAATGATGTAATACAAACAGATAGATATAATAAAATTCTTCAAAAATATATTGAAGTGACATATCCACAAAAAGTTCTCAATTATAAAAAAAGAGTTTTACAACAAAAATTAAAAACTGAGAAAGAGTTATTAAAAGAGAAAAAGAGAAAAGAACGACAACAAAAACGATTGAACCACAAAATAAATATTCAAAAATATACAAATGTATTAAATGGAATTATGTGGCAAGATGATGTAGATAGTGATATTTTAAAGCTAGACTGGTATCAAGCAAAAGAGTATTGTGAAAAATTAGATCTGCTTTCATTTGATAATTGGAGAATACCAACGACACAAGAGTTACAATCTATTGTTAAAAAAGAGAGTTTTAAATATATGTTTTTTAAACAATATTGGTCTTCTTCAGAGTATATTACTAATAGTACAAAAAAGTGGAGTGTTGATACTAACAATAGTTCTAAACTTGTTGTTAAAAAATTAGATAAATTGTATGTTCGTTGTGTTAGAGAAATATAGTTAATTTAAAATGTGGAGATTAGTATGATAAAAATAATAATATTAGGATTTATAGTATTGATATATACAGGCTGTATCAGTAGTTCTTCTAAAACTATAAATAACGATACAAAGTCTCTTTTTTATGAAGTGGAGTTAAACTCATCTGAAAAATTAACAGTTTTAATTAAAACTTTAATGGAAGATGAATTAAAGTTAGTGAAAACTGAATATGAAACAAGTCAAGACTTTCAACAAAGAGTAAAAGAAAATAAAAAACATATTCAAAATGTAAGAGTTAAAGCAATAACAATGGCACACAATACTATTTATTCCAAATTATATATAGATGAAAAGTTAAAATATAATGCAGATACAGAAAACTTTTATGGATATATAAAATCGACTAAAGGTGATTTTAATGAATCTGTAACTATTAAAGTTCCCATAGAACTAGCCAAAGATTTTAAACAAAAAATAGCAACAGTGGATGTTCAGTTATCATTTGAATATGATCACACACTGTTAATATTAAAAAGTATTATTCTTAAAAATAATGATGAAACCTATATAGCACACCCTATAAAGGAAAATTATAATTATCAACCCTTAAATATTGAAATTTACAATGGAATATTAAATAGTGAAGAAAAATCAACTACTAATATAGATAAAATAGATGATTTAGAAATTATTGAGATAGTGGAATAAAAAAATATGATATAATTTATTATTAACTTATTTATATTTCAAAATATGATATGAGTTATATTTAATTAATCTTGATAGGAGAATATTATGTTTAATTTTTTAAAAAGAAGACTATCTAGCGAAAAAGGTGCAATGGACAAAATTCTTGTTACATTGTTATTGGTAATTGTTGGTATTGGTGCTGTTGTTGGATTAAGTACTTGGATGAGTGATCAGTCAGATGCTATGACAAGTGATGCTAATACATCAATTAGTTCTGAACTAAACAACCCATAAGCTTTTACTATCATTAGTTTACTTTGTAATTTTTTTACAAAGTAAACATTTGGAGAAAATTATGTTTAAAATTTTAAAGTTAAAACTTACAAATGAAAAAGGTGCAATGGATACTATTATTGTAACTTTGTTATTGGTACTTGTTGGAATAGGTGCTGTTGCTGGTTTTGCTAGTTGGATGGAAACTCAAACAACTAAATTAAAAGATGATGCAAATATTACATTACATAATATAATGGATGAGTAACTTTTAATTAATTATGTTTTTTACCATATTTTATATATTTTCTTTTCTATTATCCTATACGGATTGTACAAAATTTAGAGTATCTAATAAAATACTTTTTATTATGACATTATTATTACTTTTTTTTGGAGTAATAGAAGAGAAAATATATATAACTTCCTTTATTATGCCTCTAATAGTCATTATTTTTTTTATAATTTTATTATTATTAAAACCAACAATGATTCTTGGTGGAGGAGATATAAAATATATGATGGTAATCGCTCTTTTTTTACCCTATCTTATGTTTCCTCTATTTTTAATAGTTACAGGTATTTTACAAACAGTAGCACTGCTCTATACTCAAAATATAAGAAAGCGTAAAATAGTAGCTATGGTTCCGATAATGTTTCTTTCTGTTTTAGTAACACAAATAATTACTTTTTTTGGTTACTATCCTTTATACCACTATTAATATCTATTTTATGGAGATTTTATTTTTATGAGGATGTCTAAAAAAGCTTTTATAGACCAAATAATGCTTGGATTTTTTCTTATCGCTTTTACTGTCATTTTTATTGGAACAGTATCTGATGAATTAAAAGCAAGAAGTAAATATACAAAACTTAAAAAAGTAGTTCAAACAGCAGTATTGAGTGCTTCAAAGTATTATATCAATAATGAAAACGATGAAGATATTGCTCAAAGTATCGCTATCTCAATTATTGAGCAGATACCTTTAGGAAATGAAGTTAAAGATAGTATTGAATTTGTATGGGATTTTGAGAGTGAACCACAAAATGTAATTGCAACTATTGCCCAATATAATGAAGAGTTCTTTTGGTTTAGATTATTAAATTTTGACAGTATTAATTTTACAAATATTTCAGCAAAAGCAAATATCATAGCAAAAGATTTAGAGATAGTAAATAATTTTGTACCGATAGCTGTTAATGGATGTACTCAAGAGTTAGAGTCTGGAACTGAATATGATTTTCTATTAAAAGCTTATGATTTATATGATGATGGTGATAATGTAGGTTTTTTTGCTTTATATGACCCTAGTGGCGGTCAATCATCCTTTGCGCATTTCAAAAATTTAGTTGATGATATTATGAAAGATAAAGATAGTGATTTTGATATGAATACTGAGGTAGTTTCTATAGCAACTGTACTATCAACTAAAATAGCAAATGATGTAAAACAAATTTCTCAATCATTTGGAATAAGTGGATTTTCAGGTAAAGAGATGAGTATCGCAGTTTTAGATTGTGGTAGTACCGCTGATGCACCTATAGTAAAAAAACTTTTACCTATTAAAATGAATGCTGTATTTTGTGCTAGTTGTTGTGCTTTTATGGGAATGTGTATGCCTTTCCCTATGTCTTTAATGTGTGTATTTATAGATATGATGAATGATTTAACAGGTGATATTTTTACAGATATGATGTGGGCAACAACAGTTTCTTCGTGTAATAAGAATGAACTTTTTAGAATAAATTTTGAAGTTCTGAATAATGATAAAGTTATATTAGAGTATTAGGATACAAAATGACACTTGATACATATCAGATAAAAATAGCTGAAAAAAAAGAGTTAGATATAAGAAATGAGAATTTAATTGAAGTATTAAAGTTCTATATACTATTTTCTGATGTAACTGAATTATCATTTTTTGAATATAACTATGAACTCAATAACTTTATTTATAATTTTAGTGTTAATAAAGATGAAAATTTTATTAAAGAGATAGAGAGTAATGATGTATATAAAAATGATATTACAGTTGTATTAGAGGAAGATGACACTATCTATGGAATGATAGCTTTTGATAATTTTCCGGGAACATCAGAGGTTATCAAAGATCTTTTTAAAAAAACAGTTGAACTTTTGAATAAACGATTTAAGTTACAGTCTGAACTCTTATCTCAAGAATCAAAATTAGATATATTTATTATTAGTGATAAATTTAGTAATGGTTTTGCAGATAAAATTTCTAAAAGTTTAAATATTTTATTAAATGCTAATATCTATATTAAAGAGACAATATCATCTATTATAAATCAGTTAAAAGAGAAAACAAAAAAAAGTATTATAATATATACAGTGAACGATGAATCTATTTTAGATATAGATAAAAATATTTTAGAAGGTTTAAATGAATTTTTAATAGTAATAGGACCTAGTGATTACAACCTATCCCTATTTTGTGGACATCTTAATGTATATAACTATCTATCAAAAGATGAGTTTTTGCCTGAACAGTTAAAAAATATTATTGAAGAGTTAATGCATCAAGTTCAGAATAAATATATCAATAAAAATAAAATTATAGCTGTTGCAGGAATTTCAGGTGGTGTTGGTACGACAACTATATCTATGAATATGGCAAATATTCTAGCAAAAAAGAATTCTGATAAAAATATTTTATATATTGATTTATCATCAACAAAGGCGATTAGCAATCTTTTTTTAGAACAAAATCCGTTACCAAGTAACACAATTATTGACTTAGTAAATAGTGACCAATACGATATAGAACTCAATCTTGAACATGGTCTAGTACGTATTAGAGAAAACTTTTATTCAATTAATGGTATTCAAAAACATATAGATAGTGATTTTTTAGAACAAGATGTATTTATCGAAAAATTTTTAGAATATATATCAAGAATAAGTGAAAAATTTAATTTTATTATAATAGATACGGGTGAAGCTACTGCATCAGCCCTCAATAGTACGATATATGATATATCAAATGAATTATGGATTTTAACAGAGATGTCCCTACCTCATATATCAAAATTAAAAACTTTTTTCTCCTTAATGAGACGAGCTGGTTTAAAAGAAAAATTAACATTTTTAGTTAATAGGTATGACTCAGCAAATGCTATCTCTGTTGCAGATGTTTCCTCTATCTTGAATACTACAAATGAAGATAATTTGAATTTTGATTTTAAAATTCCTAATGATTATGCAACTTTAGGTCATTGTTGGAACTATTGTGAACTAGCGACAGAGACATATCCAAAATCTATTTTTGTAAAAAAACTAGAAGAAATATTACTAGATAGAAATTTTTTCAAAGAAGATATTCAGTTAAATAACAACAAATCTTCTTGGTTCAATTTTTTTAAATAAAGGTAGATTATGAGAAGATTAAGAGATATTATAGATGATGAAGAACAAAAGAGAGAACTTTTAGAAGATACAGAGCAGATAAAAGAGGAAGAAAAGGCTTCTATAGAGGTTAATCAAACCAAAATTAAAAAAGTACAAAAAAAGACACATAATAGTCTATTAAAATTTCCAGAACTTTATTTAGATGATAACTTAATGGATATTGCGATTAAAATTAATGATAGTTTTCTCCTTAATTTAAAATCAGACAAAAAAATAACAAAAGAAAGTCTTGATGATGTATTACCTGAGTTTATATTAGCCTATCCAGAAACTGCACAACTAAGTAAGGCTGTATTAGAAGATATTAAACAATATATTACTAATAATATTATAGGTTTAGGAGTTATCACTACTCTTTTTGAAATAGCAAGAGATGGTCTCAATGATGTTATTGTCAATACAAAAGATTATGTAGATATTATCTTTAATGGTAAAACATTAGAGACTCCAATGAAGTTTAGAAGTGAAGAGGAACTTAGAAAAGTAATAGATAAAATGTTAGCCCAGAACAATAGAAAAATTGATGAAGCGCATCCAATTATATCAAGTAAACTCAATGATGGTTCAAGAGTCGAAGTTCAAATACCACCAATAGCTGCTAATAATGGAAGTTGTATAACTATAAGAAAATTTAATGATTTACCTCTATTACTCGAGATGCTTATAGAGTCTGGACAGATGGATTATAAGATGGCTTATTACTTAATAAAACTCTCAAAAGGAAAATGTAATATTATCGTTTCAGGTGGTACATCAAGTGGTAAAACAACTTTTTTAAATGCCATTACAAGATTTATAGAAGATAGTGAACAGTTAATGGTTATAGAAGATACAAAAGAGATGCAACCACAGATGCCATGTCACTTAGTACGTTCTTATGAAGCAAGAATGGCTAATGAAGAGGGAAAAGGAGCTGTTTCACTTGACCATCTGTTGCGTTCAGCACTACGTTCAAGTCCAAGAAGAATTATTGTAGGGGAGTGTAGAGGTCCTGAAATAGTTGTTATGTTAAACGCTATGAATACAGGGCATCCTGGTTCAATGACAACAGTTCATGCCGATAATACTAAAGAAGCTCTTGTACGTGTTGAAAATATGTACCTTGAAGCTCGACCTACTGCAAGTATAGGATTTATTCGTTCACAAATTGTATCGGCTATTGATGTCATTGTTCAGCTTGTAAGATTTCCTGATGGTAGTAGAAAGTTAATAACAATATCTGAAGTTGAAAAAAGAATGGAAGATAATGGTGTTATCTCTTTAAATCATATTTTTAAATTTGAAAGAGATACAACTGATATGAAAAAAACAAAAGGTTCCTTTGAAGTTTTAGCAAGTCCTAGTAGAACAATAGAACAGATGAATATGTTTGGTGTTGATATAGACAATAGAATTTTCAATCCAGATTTTGAATTTACAAGACAGATGTTAGTAGATGAATTAAGAAAAGATTTACCATCTAAAATGTGTGGTTGGAAAGATGAGCATTTAGAAGAGTTTATACATAAAGACTCTCAACTCTTTCATAAATGGCCACACTTTCAAGATATTCAGAAAGAGAGTTAAAGTTTATGAAAAAATGCTAAAATAGAAGTATAAAAATATAAAGGAGAAAAAATGCTAGAATTTGAAAAAACTTGGGAATTGTTAATGGTAGTAAGTTCGTTTGCAATAGTTGTTTATCTTTTTCAACAAGAAAACCATATACAAAATATGAAAGATTTATTTAGTAAGTAAATAAATAAGAAGTTTGCAGTGGGAGGGTGTATCAGCACTCGTCCGAACCACAAAACCAACTTTCGGAGGTTAATGATGACAAAGTTTAAGAAACTCATCAAACTTCTTGGGACTATTGTATCAGTTATTAATTTAATTGTCAATATCCTGAGATATGTAAACTCTTAGAAAGTTTGCACTTTTTGATCTCATTTCCATATTTTTATGGGAATGGTGTTGAAATTTTATATACTATTTTGTTCGTCTCTATCATTTTTGATGGGGATGTTCGAAACCTCAAACTTATTCGATATTCCAAAAATAAACAAGGTAAAAAATGGATATAAACTATGAAGATAAAATCCTACTTTTTATAATAATAATACCATTTATTGTTGTCCTATTATCATACACACTTTTTCAGTTTTATGAAGATACAATCAGAAGACGTAAAATGATAGAGGTGTTATCTGATGATGCTGATAAGATTATAGAGATAAAAAAGAAAAAAACAAAGAAAGATAAAAAAGATAAAAACGAGATAAGTTTTTTACAACAAAAATTAAATTATGGTGGATTTACTAGTATCTATGCAGAATATATTTTCATAGTAATATCTATCGCTTTTGGTATTTTAGTGGGTCTATTTCTCTTTATAGTTATGAATTCATTAATCGCGTCTATAATATCAATATTTATATTTGCATTGTTTCCATACCTTGTATTAAGTAAAATAATTGCGAATAGACAAGAGGAATTTAATTTTGGACTAAAATCTATTATAGATAAAGTTACAAGTATGATGAAAAGTGGTGTTGGTTTTGAACAGGCGTTTAAAAAATCTATTTTAACAAGTAAATCTAAATTTACAAGAGATGTTTTTGGCTTATATATTAAAGAGAAAGATATAATAGGGGAAGATAAAGTTTTTGAAAAAATATTTAAACTAGTAGAATCTAAAGAGTTAAGAATATTTTATCTTGTAATATCAATAGGACGTCAATCTGGTGGAAAATTTTCAAATACTTTAGAAACATTACGAAAAACATTACATGATCAAGGAACTATTAAACAGGAGATAGTATCTTCAACAAAAGAGATTAAAATAGGGACCTATATGATTATAGGCTTAACTGTTGGTATGTATATGATGATGGATAATGTTTTTAAAGGTGCTTTAGATGAACACTTTTTTGGTTCAAGTGAGGGTAAATTACAGATGTTTTTTATTGTTATTTGGGTCTCTTTTGGATTATTTATCAATAATATGATGACAAAAATAAAGGCTTAACTGATGATATATCTTATTTTATTTGGACCAGCTATTGTAATATTATCTATAATTGGTATTTTAGTTTTAATAAAACACCAAAAACGAAAAAGAAATATTATTTTATTGTCTAAATTAGATATTGTAAGTATTATAAACCATCAAAAAATAAAAAAAGCAGATGATTCAACAAGTTTAACATTTAAACTAATACAAGCAGGTATTACATTCAAAGAGTATACAGAGGCGAGATTAGTATTCGCTCTTATCGGCATTATTGTAATGGTTGCATTTCCTCTTTTATTTTCTATGACCATTGGTGTAATGGGTGTAGTCGTTGGTATTATACTCTTAATCTTTGGTGGACAGATATATATAGAGATTGCAAAAGCTGAACGTGTAGAAAAAATAGATAAAGACTTAGGTACTTTTTTAGATTTAGTAAATGTTATTTTAGAAGCGGGTGGAAGTTTAAAAAATGCTTTTTTTACTGTATCTATCAAAGCAAAAAATATTATAGATGATGAACTACTTAAAGAGATAGCTATTCTTGAATATGAGATGACAAATTATAGTACAAAACAAGCATATCAAAACCTTAAAAATAGAGTTGATAGTGAAGCTATGGGAAAAATAGTAGACTTTTTAATTTTAAGTGAAGAAACAGGGATAGGTGTTAAAAATATTTTCATGACACAATCTGAGGAGATGAGACAAGACAAGTTTTATCAAATTAAGGGTAAAGTTAGTACACTTAATATGTATTTAATGATAGTAATATTTTTATTTATTTTACCAGCTGTTGGTGCATTTGTAGTTTTCCCTATGAGAGCAGGAACAATTGCCACTGGATTCTAAAGAAAAAAAAGGTTATAAATGAAGTTCAATAAACAGATTGTTATTATATTAGTTTTGGTTTCCTTATTATTATCTGCACTTGGTGCAGCTTATTATTTTTATTATTTAAATCAAAATAGTTTAGTTAAAAACAATCAGTTAAAAGTTGTTTATGTTGCATCAAAAAATATTAAAAAAAATACAAAAATACAAAAATCACATCTTAAAAAAGTAACTATTGCTAAAAAATTCATATTAACAACTCCATTAATAGCTAAAGAGATTATTGGAAAATATGTTAAAGAAAATTTTTATAAAAATGATATGTTTCGTAAAGAAAAGATTAGAGGTAAATTTGATGAGGATAACACTTCAGTAGTCGAAAAGTTCAAATATAATAGTTATAATATTTCATTTAAGATGTTTAAAAATCCTAACTATTCTATTAAGAAGGGTGATATTATTGATATAATCTCGGTCTATCCAGCAGTAGAAACAAAGTTTACAAAATCTCCAAATGCAGTTCAATATGTAGCAAGTCAAATTAAAGTTCTTGGTTTTTTATCAGATGGTAAAGAGAGTGCTAAATCAATCAATAAAAAAACAATTATAAAAACTGTGAAGAAAAAAAAGGTTAAACAAGTTATAAATAAAAAAGCTGATGATATGTTAATAGATATAAAGGGAAAAGTCTTACTCTCTTTAATAGATGATTATAATAGAGGTAATCAATTATGGATAGTTAAAACACATCTCATAAAAGAGGAAGTTAAAATTGTTGAAGAGGAAGTGGAAGAAACTGTAGTTTCTAAAATCAATACTCAAAAAAGTAATAGAGTTTATAAACCAAGATTGTATACACCAAAAGAGACTTTTAAAAATGTAAAAGCAACTATCTATTATGGTGATGATAAACAAGCTACTGTAATGAAAAATAAAACTATTAAAATAGATTTAGATTGTAAAGATAGTGATAACTATTTAATAGCTATGGTAAATAATGTACATTTACGAAGTGGTGCATCTTATAAGTATAGAATTAAAAGAACTGTATTTAAAAACTATATAATACCTTATAAAAGTATGGCCAATCCAAACTGGTTTATCACTTGTGATGGTTATTATATAAGTAAAAATGAGGTAAAAGTGATTAGTAAAGAAGTTGCTTTAAAGAAATTAGTAAAATAAATATGAGAAATGCAATTATTGACCAAATACTATTATGGCTGGTACTTTTCATATCGTTTGTCACTATGTTTTTAATGGTAATAGATTATTATTTAGTTCTTAAAACTAAAGATAGATGTGATACTCTTGCAAACTATGGTGTACGAATGAAAGCATTGGGAAGAGATGATGAAACTATTGTGATTGGTTTAAATAATATAAAAAACAGTTATTTTGAAACCATCACTATTGATGACTTACATTGTGAAGAAGATAGTGAAGATATTGATTATCAGATAGTCTTTGAAATAACTACAACATTTAATAATATGTTTTTATCCAATGGAGAGCTTATAAAATCAAAAACAGCATCTTTTAATGAAGTTAGTGACTCCCATATAGAATGTAGTTTAATTTTAAGAGTACAGTAAAGGAAAAAAATGTATAAAATATTATATATACTATTAACAGCGACAATACTATTGTCTGCTAATACTCAAGAGAGTAAAGAAGAAGAAAAAATAGTATTAGAACACAATACCTATAAAACTATCCAATTTGACAAACGTATAACTAATATTCGGCTGAGTGATAGTAAAAAACTTGGTATAGAATATCTTTCAACAAAAAAGATGCCATTTTCAAAAATAAGAGTATTTGCAAAGAAACTTGGAACTATTAACTTATTAATCTCTTTTTCTGATAATTCAATAAAACAGATTCAATTTAATATTACAAAAGATGTGAGAGATATTAAGTTAATTATCCAATATATTGCAAAAGATATAGAGGTGCTTCAAGTCAAAAATACGATTATTTTAAAAGGTCATATCAAAAATAATTATCTTAAAGATAAAGTATTATTATTATTAAAAGAGACTCTACCAACAGCAAAAGTTATAAACTTACTAAAGGTTATAGAACCAGATAAGATGGTACGCTTAAAATTATATGTTGCTGAGATAAATAATAAAGATGGAGAGCTAATTAAAAATAATTGGAACTTATCATTTAATAACGATAAAACATCATCTAGTATATCAAGTAATATGTTAAATGCAGTTACATTATCTGGTGGAATTACTACTGTTGCTAACAATATAGGGGATAAATTTAATACAGCATTGACTTTAAATTATTTAAAAACAAATAATGTAGCCAAAATTTTAGATGAAACAACATTAATCACCTTAGAAAATAAAGTAGCAGAATTTTTAGCAGGTGGTACACTACTTATAGAAACAGCATCAACATCAGCAGATGGACAACCTATAACTGGCATTACACAAATAGATTATGGATTAAAGTTAGCGATAATGATTAAAGAGATAGTAAATAATAGATATATAACATTAGAGATAGATACAAGTTCATCATCTTTAGACCCAGCAAATGGTGTTGGAAACATACCTGCAAAAACAGATAAATCTATAAAAACTAATATAGTAGTAGCTGATAAATCTACAATAGTTTTAGGTGGACTAATAAATAATAGTAATTCAAAAGATTTTGAGCAGATACCCCTTTTAGGAGATATTCCAATTATCGGTAAACTATTTCAAAGTAAAGCATTTTTAGATGGAGAGAGTGAACTAATATTTTTTATAACACCCACAATAGTTGATGCTACTATCAATAATCAAAACGATGAATATAAAGAGATTCAAAATCGGATTATTGTAAAAGATTAGTCTAAAAGGAAAAGCTATTGCTTATTCTGCTATAAAATGTAAGCAGTAAAACAAAACTATATCAAGTTTTTTCTTGATGTAGTTTTAGTAAAAACTGAGGTATAAAATACCCCAAAGAAGAAAAATAATAAATCCTAGAAAGCTAAAAGTTATAACTACTCTAAGAGTTAAATAAAAAAGAAATTTTAAAAATGGTGGCATTATTTATAAGAATTAATTTTTAAATTTTTACTTTTTGCATACATCATTCCACCAGAAAGGTTTACAACATTGTAACCCATATCTTTAGATAAAAAACTAGCGAGCATACGTGTTCTACTTCCTGTTCTACAAATAATAGCAAAAGGCTTTTTTGTATCTACTTTTTTGTTAAGTTCAGCTAAAAATCCTTGAATGTCATAACCACCTCTTTCATTAAAAAACATAATAGGAATAGCATTTTTTATAAGACCTGTTTCCATCCATTCAGGAGGAGTTCTTATATCTACAATAGGGATATTAGAATCTAATATCTTTTGTGATGGATATTGGTTAGTAACTGAAGCATAAAGGGATGATAATAGCACTAAAAGTGTAAAAATAATTTTTTTCAAATTAATCTCCAAATTAAAATTGTATAATTATATCAATATTATTGAAAGTAGAGTAAATGGCAGCATCACAAAAAGCGATAGACAATGCAACACGGTTACGTTATATACGAGCATTAGAGAGGTTTCATAAAAGTATTATCTCATACTTGATGAATACACCAAAGCTAACTATGAAAGGTTTTACTAAAAAACTAGATAACAGTTTAAAGCTTTTAAATCGAATAGAGGAGATGGCTCTTTATAAAGGGGAGCTTCAAGAACTTCAAAAACTTGTTAAAAAAATAAGTAATTATAAAGGTTCAGAAAAAGAGGTCGAAGATATAAAAGATGAAATTTTATATGCTTCAAACCAGTTAGATAAGAGTAAAAATGCTAAACGTTATAAAAAAGATAAGCATATAAACTCTAAGTATGATGATTGGGAATAAAGGAGTTAGAGTTTAAAGTACATCTACACATACTTTATTTCTTCCACTCTCTTTAGCTTCATAGAGTGCTTTATCTGCTCTATCTATGGACTGTTCGATAGATATATCTTGGGTATAATCAACTTTAGATATACCTAAGCTTATCGTAAATTTTAGTTCACTTTTATCTTCTAGTATCAAGATGTTTTTTTCTATATTTTTTCTTATTTTTTGAGAGATAGATTTTGCACCATCCATATCTGTTTCTGGAAGTAAAATAACAAACTCTTCACCACCCCATCGACTAATAATATCACTTTTTCTTGTTAATTCTTTCATTTTATCAGCTAGAAAAATAATAACATCATCTCCAACTCCATGACCATACATATCATTTACATTTTTAAATTTATCTATATCTAGCATAATAACACATATCGATTTTTCATCTCTTTGTGCTAATGTAAATAGAGGATCAGCTATATTGAAAAAAGCTCTTCTATTTAAAAGATGAGTCATAGGGTCAGTTGATGCAAGTTCCTCTAACTCTTTTGTTTTATGAGCTATATCTTTTTCAAGAGTAACTTTATATTTAAGCTCCTTATATATCATTATTAATATAAGAGCAATAATTAAGGAGGAGATAAAAAAGATTGTTAAATAGTAATACTTATTATTTTCATAAAGTTTATTGTCACTTTTAAAAGTAAAAATTGCATTAACTTCATCTGTAATCGGATTTTTAATAGGAATAATTGTAGTGATAAAATGAGGAGTAATTTTATCACTAGAAAATGGTTTGCCATCTTTTATTTTTGTATAAAAATTTTCTAATTTTATTGAACTTTGTTTTATATCAGATAGATTGAGGTCAATAAATTTAAGAATAGATTTTTGACAAAGAAATTCGGGAAATGGACTTTGAATATAGTTTGATTTTTCATCCTTAAATACTTTTTCATTTACTATTTTCTTTTCAATATGAAAGTTACTATCTATTTTATAGTTTATAACAATATCTCTTATAAAGGCTAAAGCACTAAATGAAACTTCAACGCTTCCTATATGTTTCTTCTTATCAAAAAGAGGATAAACAAATCGAAAGCCATTAAAAATTCGACCCTCTTCAAAACCATCTATCGCTTGTAGATGTTCATTAACATATTTTACTGTTGGTCTAGCATTTGAAAGATTATCTCCAAATTTACTTGGTCTATGCATTCTTAAAAAACTATCGTTATTTGGCAGATGGAAATGCAGTTGTCTAAGGTAAAATGCTTTAAGCTCTTTATATTGTGGTTGAAGCTCTATTTCTAAATTTTTACGTTCTCTTTTTGCAAATTTTTCAATAATAAAGGGTTTATTTATGATAGAGGTAAAAATAATATTTGCTATATCTTTATATTTATTGTAAATAACTTTATATTCAGCATTAATAAGTTCTGTTTGATGGTTTAAGTAATCTTTTTCTGTATTGGCTTCATGGAGATGAATTAAAGAGTATATGAAAAATATTAATACTATAAAAATAGCCAAAAAGTATCGTTTTTTAATAAAATAGTGCATAATCTTTTTCCTAATTCTAATATTGAATTTTATTATACAAAAAAATAATGAAAGCTTAGGTACTAAACTGTATAATAATTATTCGAAAAACAGATTTTGGAGAGAAAAATATGAAAAAAAAGATAGATAAAACACCTGCAAGGCTCGATTTTATTCAAA
>CAZXSD010000050.1:0-14492 GCA_964642985.1 uncultured Sulfurimonas sp. | reverse complement strand
TCTATACTTTGATAATCTGTTTATGAATTATAGTAGACAATTATTAAATCATTAGGAAAAAGAACACTATGCAAAGAATATTAATAGTAGAAGACAATAAAACATTAGCGAAACTTATAGCCAAAAAAATAGAAACAGAACTAGATTTTGAAGTTGATGTAGCCTACTCCTTATCTGAAGCAAAACTTTTTTTACATAAATATACATATTTTGTAACATTATTAGATATAAATCTTCCTGATGCACCCAATGGTGAAGTTATTGATTATGTTATCAAAAGAGAGGAACGAGTAATAGTATTAAGTGGAAATATAGATAAAGAGTTTAGAAAAACTATCCTCAAAAAAAATATTATTGACTATGTAAACAAAAGTGGTATTGAAGATATTCATTATCTTATTCAAACACTTAAAAGACTTAAAAAAAATCAGGAGCATACTGTTTTAGTTGTTGATGATTCTATGGTTATACGAAAACAGATTAAGATGACATTAGAAAATATGTTTTTTAATGTTATTGCTGTTGCTCATGGTGAAGAAGCACTTAATATGATACAAGTAAATCCTGATATAACTTTAGTTTTAACTGACTACAATATGCCTGTTATGGATGGTTTAGAACTTGTATCTGAACTTAGAAAAACTCATGATAAAAAAGTCCTAAGTATTATCGCTTTATCTGGAAATGAAGATGATGAAGTGATCGCTCTATTTTTGAAAAAAGGTGCAAATGATTATATTAAAAAACCATTTTCTAAAGAGGAATTTTCTTGTCGGATAAACAATACTATTGAAGCTTTAGAAAATGTTCAACTTATCTCAAATTATGAGATAGATTTTGGAGATTTATAAAAGTATCAACTCTCCAAAAGGAGTATCTTTCTCCTTTTGAGTGACCCATTTTACACTATAATTTGGTATTTCACTCGGAAAAATACCCTCTAAATCTGTAAAATAAAGAAGTAACTTAACC
Organism: uncultured Sulfurimonas sp.; assembly: GCA_964642985.1. GTDB lineage: Bacteria > Campylobacterota > Campylobacteria > Campylobacterales > Sulfurimonadaceae > Sulfurimonas. Next base: position 13,520 of record CAZXSD010000050.1, on the reverse strand, counting down.
TCATCAAAGTTATCCTCTATAAACTCAAAAACAGGTCTAAAATCTGTACCTACTCCACCTTTTATATCTACTTCTAAACTCTCTCCACTGTAAAAAGTTGTATGCGAACGTATTTTTTCATCACAAACGATAAGCTCTATCTGATAGTTTGTAATTAAACTCATTAAAAAATTCAGTTCACTCAAAAAAGAGTTTAAAAGTTCTTCATCTACTGAACCTGAACTATCAATAGCTATCACAAGCCGAAAAGTTTGACTAATTGTTGATGGAAGATATATACCTTGTGAAAGAAACTTTTTATTTGGTGGAATAAGAACATAGTCATCTCTAAAATATCTATCCAATGCAGACTTTAACTCATCTCGCCAATCTATTTTACTTAAAAAATCTAATGTAAAAAAACGTTGTATCTCTAAAGGAGCATCACCCTTTTCAAACTCTTTTTCTAAAATAGAACGTGCTTCTTCACTTTGTAACTGCTCTTTTAAAATATCTTCTGTTTGATTATTATCTTTTTGTTCTATATCATTTTCATCATCTGCATCATACTCTAAATCTTCATCATCCCGTAAAATATCATCTTTAAGTTCAGCATATATCTCTTCTGCGTACATCCCTTTAAAACGCTCTCTATATTGAGCTTCATCGGGTCTTTCTAAACCATTTTCTACAAGCATATCGTTAATAGCCATATCTGTTGCTATCTGCCATAACCAACCACTACGATTCTGTTTACGATTTTCATGAGCTAAGGAGATATGCATCGCTCCATTAGCTAGAATAAACTCTATCTCTCCTATCTCTGCATACTCTATAAAACTACTACTATATTGAAGTTTCTTTCCGTCACATTTAAAAGCTTCTATATCATCATTTAGAACTAACTCCAACTTTGAAGCTAGTGTTCCAAAATAGGGATAATCTACTAGAAGTTTTGCTTTGGCTTGAGAGATTTTTGTATCTAAGTTCATCTATATAAATTTATGAAGTGTTGAGTATAAAAGATTTTCATCTATCGGTTTTGGAACATAGCCATCCATACCAAGTTTTAAAAATCGTTCTTTATCTCCATCCATAGCATTAGCAGTTAAAGCGATAATAGCACCACAATTTTCTTTATATTTCTCTTTAATTTGTTTCATAGCTTCGATACCATTCATATTTGGCATATTTTCATCCATTAAAATAAGAGTATGAATATCTGGATTATAAATTTTAATCGCTTCTAGCCCATCATCTGCTATATCACAACTAACACCAAACTCCTCTAATAGCATCTCAATTAACATCTGATTTGTTTTGTTATCTTCTGCTACTAAGATATGGCTATTTAATGCTACTCTTTGAGTTTCATTATGTTGAGTAACTTCAATCTCTTCTGATTTTACTTCATAAAGTTTTTGTATAGGTAATGTAACGATAAAACTTGTACCAACATCTACTTCTGACTCTAACTCAATAGTTCCATTCATCAACTCCACTAAACTTTGAGTAATAGTTAAACCAAGTCCTGTACCACCATACTGTCTTGTTGTAGAGCCATCTGCTTGTTCAAATGGTTTAAAAATTTTGTCTTGAACCTCTTTACTCATACCGATACCATTATCTGAAATAGTCAATACTAAAGAGTTATCTTTATAATCAGCACTATAAGATATTAAACCATCTTTTGGTGTAAACTTTATCGCATTGGATATAAGGTTTAAAACTATTTGAGAAATTCGTAACCAATCTCCAACAAATATACCATGAAGATTTTGATTAATCTCATTTTTAAAAGTAAGATTTTGTTCTACTGTTAAACCCTCAAACTGCTTTGTATGTTTAAAAATTTCATCATAAGCATAAAACTCATAACTATCTATAATAAACTTAGAATCCTCTATTTTAGCAAGGTCTAGTATATCATTTATAAGAACTAAGAGTGATTGTGAACTTGCATTTACCTGCTGTATCAACTCTATATTTTTAGGTTTTTCTAGTATCTTATTTAAAATATTTCCAAAACCGATAATTGCATTAAGTGGTGTACGTAGTTCATGACTCATATTTGCCATAAACTCCTCTTTTGCTTTTTGTGCAGTTATATCATGTCCAATATATGTATAGCCTGTTAAAGTATTATTATCATACATTGGAACGATTGATGACTTTACCCAACAATAACCACCATCTTTTTTTCTATTTTTAACCTCGCCAGACCAAGTTTCTCCAGACTCTATCGTTTTCCATAAATTTTCAAAAATCTCTTTAGGCATATCAGAATGTCTTACCAAATTGTGAGGGGAACCAATCATCTCCTCTTGAGAGTAGCCACTTACTTGACAAAATGCTTTACTAGCAAAAGTCATAATACCTTTTGTATCCGTATGAGAACTAATAACATTATCACTAAAAAGTTCAAGAGAAGCATTAAGTTTATCTTGTGCTAGTTTAGATTGTTCTAAGAGTTTTTTATCTTTTAATCGATACTGTTTTTGAACTATTATAAAGATAACTCCAAGAATAAAAAGGAAAAAAATTAGAAGTTGCCATACAATCGTATAATCTTGTTTTTTTTCAATAGTTACAGCTATCCATTTATTAAGAATATTATAATGTTGCTCTTCACTAATATTATCTAAAAGTTTTTGAAATATTGTTACTAAGTGTGGATGGTCATTACGAACGCCAATAGGTACAGATAGGTTTTCACTAAATTTACCACCTATCTTAACCTCCCCTATAAACTGTTTTTGAATTTTATAGCCAATAGTTGCCAAAGAGCCAATAAGACCATATATCTTTCCCTCTTTAACTTTTTTAAGACCATCTTCAATATTTTCTACCTCTATAATATTTAAGTATGGGTATTTTTTATATAAAATCTCCGCAATAGCATAACCCTTTGGAATAGCAAGAGTTTCATCTTTGAGTGACTTAAAATCTATAACAAAGCGTTCACTTAGTTTTGTTGCTAGAACTATTGGTGTTTGTATTAATGGTGTTGTAAAATTAAGATAATCTTCTCTTGATGGAGTTTTTGTTATTAAGGAAACAATATCACACTTTCGATTTTTAGCATATTTTAATGTTTCGTTCCAACTATTTGTATGTACTATTTTAATAGGTATATTTAGCTTTTCTTGAAAAACTTTATAATAATCGGAACTTAATCCTATATGTTGTTTCCCTTTAAAAGCTTCAAATGGCATCCATTGAGGGTCTATACAAATTCGTAACTCTTTTTTAGTTTTTAAATAATTTTCCTCTTCTTGAGTAAAATCTAAAGAGCTATCTTTACTGTATGCATTTAAAATAGATAAACTTATTATTAACACTATAAAAAATTTCATATCAATATCCTATGCTAAAAGATAGATAAACTTTTTTACCCACTCTTTATAAACAAAAGAGTGTTCCATAACAACCCCATTACGCTGAAGGTCTTGAACTATCATAACAGCAAACTCACTTTTTAACTCTAATGTATATTTTAAAAGATTATCTAGTTTTGAGTTATCTTGTAAAATAGCACTTACTAAACCTGTACTAAGTGCATATAAAACATCAATCTCATCACTATACTCTCCCTCTCCATTTTCTAAAATAGCATCTATATTTGGAAGTCTATTCATAACTTTACAAAAAGCTAAAAACCCAACACTAACATCTTTTCCAACAGCACCACTAATAACATTTAGTATAAGAGTATCATCAAGATTAGCTTTTAAAATACTATCTACATATTCCCAACTTCTAGGGGTTGCAAAGCTTTTAGTATCACTCTTAGCATCAAAAGTAAAAAGATGCTCATTTTTAAAAGATATATAGGAGATTATACGGTTATCTATCCCTTTTTTATAAGCCCAAAAACGCCAATCATCTCTATTTACTTCCATCTCAAAATGAACAAATCTATTTGCTAAGGGAGATGGCATTCTATATGTAACACCTCTATCACCTTCACGATTTCCAGCTGATACTATCGCCCAACCATTAGGAAGTTCATACTCTCCAACTTTTCTATCTAAAATAAGTTGATATGCTGAAGCTTGAACAGAGGGAGGTGCAGAGTTAAGTTCATCTAAAAATAGAATCCCTTTTCCATCTTTAGGTAAAAAAGCAGGAGGCGCCCAAAGTGCAGTATGACTCTCTTTATCATAAAAAGGAATACCCTTTAAATCAGTAGGATCCATCAATGCTAAACGCAAATCTATAAACTCTAAACCTTTCTCTTTTGCTATCTGTTTTATGATTGAAGATTTACCAATTCCAGGTGCTCCCCAAAGAAATGTAGGTACTTTTTGTTCTACTAATGCACTAATAGTTATTCTTAAATCTGATGCTTTCATCTACACTAACCATCCAATATTTTCAGTTTGGATATGTTTTCCAAAACTAGCATTTTCTTTTACATAACGTTCAAATCGACTATCTAACTGCAACTGATACAATACATCTATCGGTGTACTCTCATTTTTAGCTAAACCCTCTAAAACTTTAGGATTATCACTCTCAGCTAAAAGTGTTAAAATTTTTAAAGGTGTATTTTTATTATGTGCAAGAGAAAAATGGTTTGCTTTATCATTATAAGCATCTTCAAGAGTTGGTTGAGGGGTAGTTTCATTTTCATATATTGCAAAATTAATGTCTATACTCCCCTCACTCACAAGTTCATTTATAAATTTTTCATCTATATTAATATTTGATGCTAAAGAGAGTTGAACATTCTTATCATGTAGAGAAATTAACTCTTTTTGTAAATCATAATTTAATGACTCATTTTGAGCTAATTGAGGTGCATAATTATCAATTAAAAGTTTAAATATCTCTTTATCTAGTTTTATATATTTGGCGATATTTTTAGCATATTTTGGAGTTTTAGCAAACTCTATTATCAGCTCTTTATTAAGATGTTCATTATAAGAGAGTGCTTCTAAAACATCCTCATTCCCATCTTTATATAATCTATTTTGCATATTTTCATCACAGTTCAATCTCATAGCAATAAGAGTTTTTACATAAGAGTTTGCTTTTTTAACTAACATTTTTATCACTGCTTTTGAACTATATTCATGTGTTGCTATGGCAGTTACTATACTAAATTTTGAGTCTTTTAGCTCATTTTTAAAACTATTTTGTAAAGGCTCAAGTAATGCTATCTCATCTATAAGTTTTTCATCTTTACACTGAACGATAAGGTGCATTAAACCTAATGTAGCATACTCTACATTGTGATTTTGCTCTATATTTGTATAAAAACGTCTTATAATTCCAGCAGTAACATCACGATTATCATCATTTTCAAAAAAATCTTCGCCATTCCAAGAGTACATTCTTAGAAGTCTAAAAAAAAGAGTATCACTTATCATATCGTTTTGAATAAAACTTTTTAAACGCTCTTTATCGTGAGATAATTTTAAACTCATCAAAAGGGTATCTTCATCTATCGCTTGTGCTAAAATCTTTTCAAGTTTATCAATAGTTATAAAATTTCTCTCACCATTTTCATAAATATTTTCACTTGCTATCTGCTCATAGGGTGTCATCATACGACCCTCTACGATATAAGAAACTTCAGAACTATACTCTTTGGTAAGAAAAATGTTATGAAATTTTAGTTGCGAGTCAAACTCTTCAGAAGAAAAAGCTCTACTTTTTCCAAAAAGTAAAATAGTTTTATTTTGTATATCTATTAAATTCATTGTAAACTCAATCTGACAATAAGTCTCTTAAAGACTCTTGAGGATTTTTACCCTCTAACATAAGATAAACCTCTTGAGCGATAGGAAGATAAAGATTTTTTTGTTTAGAAATTTCATTCAGAGCATAAGATGTACCGATACCCTCAGCAACCTCTCCTAACTCTTCTAAAATCTCTTCTTGTGTTTTACCCTTAGCTAAACCAAGTCCCACACGAAAATTTCGACTCATAGGAGATGATGCTGTTAAAAAAAGGTCTCCTGCACCACCTAAACCTAAAAATGTTTCATCTTTAGCTCCATAAGCTTTTCCAAAACGTTGCATCTCCACTAAACCACGAGAGATTAAGGCAGCGGCAGCATTTTTACCAAGACCTAAACCCTCACATATTCCAGCTGATATAGCTATAACATTTTTATATGCCCCAGAAACCTCTGCACCCATAACATCTGTTGAAGTGTATATTTTTATAAATGATGGAAAAAATTCTGAAAACTCTTGTGATAGCTGTTCATTTATAGAGTTGATAACAAGTGCCGTAGGTAAAGATTTTTGAACCTCTACTGCAAATGATGGACCAGATAAAAATGCTATATTTTCATTTGGAATATATTGTTCATATATCTCATTTAAAAATCGTCCACTTGAAGCTTCTATCCCTTTAGAGGCCACTAAAATTTTCTGATTTTTAAATATAAAGTTATCTTCTAACCATTGTGAAATCTGTTGTGCAGGTACTGTAATAACAAGATACTCACACTCCAAAATCTCTTCTAAAGATACAAAGTTTTTTATATCTCTAGGAGTTCTTGACGTTATAAAAACATCATTTTTTTCACTCAAAGCAAATGCTAAAGCACTTCCCCATTTTCCAGCTCCTACTACTCCAATTTTTGTTTTCATTTTTCTTTACCTTTTTTTATAATAAATATTATTTGACATCTCTTTTATTATCGGATATAATCTTTTTACAATTCCCTGCTTGTCAGGATTATCCCCAATTTTTTGGGGAAAACATATTTAAACATTAAATAATTCTTTAAACTTTACTTTTAATCTAGCAAAATCTTCAATAGAAATCTTACCTATTTTTTCATCCAATCTCTTTACATCAAATATTTTACCTTGAACTATTAAAGCTGTACTTATTTTATTATCTTTAAAACTAAATTCAAAGAACCAACTTCCTTCTTTTTTTGATGTTGAAAGAGGTATTCCAAAAAACATATTATTTGAAAATTTTTTAAATATCAATAAAGGTCTCATAAAGCTATCTCCTTTACCATTTTGTTCAAATCCAATATTTTCACCAACATTTGCCCAATAAATATTTCTTTCCTTAAAAGTAGCAATTACCTCTTTATCTTCTGTTCTCTTTTTAACTTCATTCCATTCGTTTAATTTTTCCTTTTTTTTATCTGTAAATTCTTCCATGCTTTCTTTTACGAATTGTTTAAGTAAATCTTCTACTTTTATATCACTCTGCTTAATACCTGCACCTATTAGCAAATCTGCTATTTTCCATACTATTGATTCATACTTTAATATATCTTGATTATTTCCTACTGACATACAATACCACCTATTAGTTTTTCAAATTTTTCTATATCTTTTTCATATCCAATAACTACAAAAACATCACCATTTTGAATAGTATGATGTTTTGCTTTTGATGAATATATGAACTCACTATGACCCTCTTTATCTATAACAGATAAAACAATAATCCCGTGTTCATTACTCCACTCAACATCACTAGGATATTTTCCCTCAAAATAGCTATGTTGTTGTATCTCTATCTCAGCTACTTTCAAATCATTTTCTTCATATAATATACTATGAAGTGCATCTGTTACTATCGGTTTATCTAACATATCTACAATAATAGAAGCCGTAGTTTGAATAAGTGGAATTACCTTATTAGCACCAGCCATACTAATCTTGTTTGCACTCTCTTTATTTCTTGATAATGCAATAATTGTTAAGTCGGGGAACTCTGCCCTAAGAGAAATTGTTAAAAAAATATTTTGAGCATCATCTTCTAAAACACAAAAAGCTATCGATTTTTGCATATTGTATATCTCTTTTAGCTCATTCCACTCATCACTTAAATCAAATATTTCTATATCAAACTCTTCAAGTTCAGTTCTAACTTCATCTGATTCAAACTTAAATATTAAGAGATTATCATACTTACTCTGAATGTTTTTTGCAATTTGAATAGCATAGTTGTTATATCCAAATATTAGATTACCTATTTTCATCATTTTTTCTTTATTTTTAGATATTTTTCATACTCTTGTATAAACACTATATTTCCAATTAAAACTAAATAATCACCCTCTTGTAAAAAAATAGAACCCTTTGGATTAAATAAAAATTTATTCTCTTCTTTCTGATAAAGTCCCAGTAAAATCAATCTATATTCAGAGTTTTTTAAATCATCAACAGTTGAAAAACTTTTAACTATTCTTTGTGTGACAATTAACTCTTCTATATTTATATTATTATATTGAGAACGCAGAGCATGGATAACCTCAAAGGCAACAGGTTTTCCAACGAACTCTTTTGCAACAAGTCCTACTAACTCTTTTGAATATACCATCTCATTTACACCTGCAAATGTTAATTTTTTTCTATTTCTATTTTGCATTAAAAGAGATAAAATAAATATATCTTTATTAAATGAACGTATAGTCAAAGCTGTATATACATTGGCAACATCTGTTTCATTTAAACATAAAACTGCTTTTACCTGCTTATTCATATTTATATGAAGTTTATGATAACTCTCTACACTTCCCGTATTATAATTAAGTGCAGTAAAACCATCTTTTTGTGCTTGTTTAACTCTTGCATTATCATCATCTAAGATTATAAGATTATTTTTCTTTATAAGTTGTGTAGCTACCTCTTGTGCTATACTTTCATAGCCACATATTATATAAAATTCTTGCAATTTTTTTAAATCATCGATATTTTTTGTCTCTTTAATTTCATCAAATTTCTCTGTAAAAGCTGAAACAATAATTGATGTAGTAAATGAGAAAACGGCAATACCAGCAATAATAACCCCAATAGCAACTAGCCTTCCCTCAGAGGTAATTGGTGTTATATCTCCATAACCAACAGTAGATATAGTTACAATAGACCAATAAAATGCTTTATAAAGCGTATCTATTGATGAATTTATATTATTAGCTTCGACAATATACATCAGAATAGAAGATACAAATACTATAATAGAAGCAAGCATTAAAAGAGTCAAAAATTCAAACTTTTTAATTGATAAAACAGAGATAAATTTTTTAAAACTTCTTGTATAGCGAAAGAGTTTAAAAACACGAAAGAGTATAAAAATTCGTAAAAATCTTAGTTGATGGAAAAAAGGAATAATTGCAAGTAAATCTATAATAGCACGTACTGATAACATATATTTTAATTTTTCCTTAACTATTATTTTAAGAGCTAAAAAAAGATTAAATTTTTTATTAAGCATACTATCCTGTTCACTTCGCTCAATAATAGTTTTACTAACACTACTAATAATCCATAAACGTAAAAGATATTCGATTAAAAATAGGATAGAGATAATATAATTATTAAAATAGAGAAAAAAATCATCTATGTGATATTTAACCTCACGAACAAGAATAATAACACTTATTAGAATAAGTGTTATCATAAAAATATCAAAATATTTTCGATATTTGTAGTTATTGTTCTCTAGTAAATTATAAAAAAAAAGTTTTGTTGTTTGATACTTTTTTGAAGTGTCTAAAAAATATGCACTATCAACTATCAAACTTTTTAGCACGATTTTTATCCTAATTTAGCTTTTAAAAGTTCATTAACCACTTGAGGATTTGCTGTTCCTTTAGAGGCTTTCATCACTTGACCAACAAAGAAACCAAAAAGTTTCTCTTTTCCACCTTGATACTGTTCTACTTTTTGAGGATTTGCAGAGATTATTTCATCACACATAACCTCAATAGCACCTGTATCTGTAACTTGTTTAAGTCCTAATTTTTCAATAGCACTATCAACATCACTCTCATTTTCCATTAAGTAATCTAAAACCTCTTTAGCCGCTTTATTACTAATAGTTTTATCATCAATACGTGAAGCTAAATTTCCAAGCTTATCTGCATCTACTGGAGAGTTTAAAAGATTTTGTTCCCCTTTTAAACGTCCTAATAACTCAACTGTTAAAAGTGATGTAGCAGTTTTAGCAGTTACTCCTTGTTTAGACATCATAGTTTCAAAGAAGTTTGCCATCTCTATTGCAGAGGTAATCACTCCAGAGTTATACTCATTCATACCATATTCTTCAATAAATCTTTGACGTTTAGCCTCTGGAAGTTCTGGAATTTGAGAGTATTGTTCAAACATCTCATCTGTAACTACTGCTTTAAGCAAATCTGGTTCTGGAAAATAGCGATAATCAGCAGCTTCCTCTTTACCACGCATAGAACGAGTTTCAATTTTTACTTGATCAAAAAGACGTGTTTCTTGACAGATTTCTGTATCATAAAGACCATCTTCCCAAGCTTCACTTTGACGAGCAACCTCAACCTCTATCGCTTTTTGAATAAACTTAAATGAGTTAATATTTTTAATCTCAACACGAGTATAAAGTTTTTTATCCCCTTTAGGACGAATAGAAACATTTACATCAACTCTAAAAGAACCCTCTTGCATATTTGCATCACCAATATCTAAGTAACGGATAATTGAGTGTAGTTTTTTAAGATACGCGATAGCTTCATCACTATTTCTCATATCAGGTTCAGTTACTATCTCAAGAAGAGGAGTTCCTGCACGGTTTAAATCCACTTTAGAAATATCTCCATCATGAATATTTTTACCAGCATCAGCTTCAATATGCGCAAAACCTATTTTAATAGTCTTTGTAGAACCATCTTCTAGCTCAATATCTAAACTACCATTTTGAATTATAGGAGTATAAAACTGAGTAATTTGATATGCGGTTGGGCTATCTGGATAAAAGTATGATTTACGGTCAAAGTAAGATGTACGATTCACTGTTGCACCAATAGCAGTACCAAGCATAACAGCTTTTTGTAAAACCTCTTGATTTAAAACAGGTAAAGCCCCTGGAAGAGCTAAACAAGTTGGACAAGTATTTACATTTTGTTTATGATTAAAACTCGTAGGACACGAGCAAAAAAGTTTTGTTTTTGTATTTAATTGTACATGGACTTCAAGACCGATAACTACTTCAAACATAGATTTCCTTAAATAGATAATAATTTATATTGTCTATTTTATCTAATTAGTGCTTGGTTAAATCTTACTTTTCAAATCTGGAATAGGAGTTTGAGGTTCACTATGAAGAATAGTTCCAACTCTTATTTTATATTTATTTTCCAATTTTGTAAGTTCCACTTTGTTAAGTTGAACATCTGAAACTATCACAAACTTTTGATGAGATTTCGGAATATTATAATGTTTAATAATTTCTTTGTACTCTTCATATTCTCTCGTTATTTGCAACTGTCCAAAAGAGCTTTCGATATGATTTTTTCCCTTAAGTTCTGTTAAAAAACTATATGTTTTCTTATTTGATTTTTTATAAATAAAGATACAGTCACATTTTCTTCTTTTTTGAGATGTAATTAAACAGTTATCAATGGCGATAAGGATTGTAGTTTCAGAAGCATTTGGTTTTAATTTTACTTGCTTTGCGCTATCTCTAAAAGTATATTCATTGACACACTCAGGAGGAGTTGAGTTATATTTTTTACAGATATACTCTTGCTTTTGTCCTAAATTAATCACTATGTTCCCACTCTATGTCTCTCATCACATCATAAATATCATTTATTTTATTAAATGAATGTAATAATTTATCATCAATCAAGCCAGTCTCATTATCTAAAATATCTTTTATAGTTTCATCTTCAAAAAGATAAGCACCTACTTTATCAGAGCTTATCGGTTCAAACTCTTTTATCTTTTTTGGTAAATCAACTCTATCTATCTTAGCTCTTTGAAGATGATTATTAAGCGCTTCTATAATATAGGGACTATGAGTGACTAAAATAATTTTAAGACCTTTATTTACTGCTTCAATCATTATTTCAACTAATGAAGCTTGTGCGTCAGGATGCAATGAGAGTTCAGGTTCATCTATTATTAGCATTTCAGAAGTAGCATATACTATTTTATGTCTGAAATACATAATCAGAGGAGAGAGTTCTGTAATAGAAGATGATGCAGATACTAAGTTTATATTTTGTTTTATATTTTGTAATTTATATTCGTAAGTTGGTAAATCTTGTGTTTGAGGATTTCTAATACTTAATTTACCATTTTTAAAGATATTTTTTTCTATTTTAGTCCCTAAACTACTTAACTCACCGTGATTTTTTGTATCTACTTGATAAATATCTTTTAAAAAATTATTCTCTATTTCAGGAAGTATTGAGATATTATCTTTCTTTTTCTTTTTCAATAAAACATCTCTAAAACTATTAAATTGACTTTCAAAAAGATGTTTATATGTAATCATATAATTAGCTCGTGCAGCGGGTAGATAATGGGTTGTATTTATCTTAAACCCTTCTATTAAAAATTTATATTCTACATTGATAGAATAATCGGTTAAATTATCTATTTTAGTTGAGTATTGCATCTCTATCTGTTCATAATTATATTTAGTAGTAAAAGAGAAGCTATCAAATATCTTATTTTGAGAACCGATAAATTCAGGATATTGAATTTTAATATAATTATTGAACTTTTTACTAAACTCCTCTTGCTCTTCTATTGTAAAAACGATAGTTTGTTTTTTATCAAAAGCTTCTTTCATTTTTTTATTAAATAATTTTTTAAATATTTCTATTTTATAAGAAAAATTATTCAAAAAATAAATTAACTTAGCAAAATAAGTTTTACCCGTTCCATTTTTACCTATAAAAATATTAAAATCTTTTATCTCAATATCTTGAGCCTCTTTTATCTTTGCCAAATTATTTACTGTAATTCTCATCTATGTTCCTATCTGCTCTTATTAGAATTAAATTCTAGCAAAAAATCTTTAAGAAATCCTCTCAACCCCATCTTCATAATGAGTTTTATATCCTTTAAGAGTGCTACGGATATGTTCTAACATATTTGTAGGAGCATATTGAAGTAGGTGTAAAATCTCTCGTGCATCTTTTGAATACCGAAAATTATACTCTGTCGCATACTCTATATCAAATCTAAAAAGCTCTTGTTCATCTACTTCTAACACTTCTGCTATGTAGGGAATTAGTTCTATTTTTAGTTCTCGTTTTCCATTCAAATAACCATAAATAGTTTGCTCACTTGGGACTTCCCCCGTTGATTTTAATTTTGGTTCTAAAGACTGTAATATCTTAGTAAACTCTTTTTTTTGTAGGCTTTTCTCTTTTAAGAGATAATTAATTTTATCTATAACTTCCATTTTCTTCCTATCCGATATGAATAATATAATGCAATTTTAAGTCATACATAAATTAATAGTGGATATTATTATCCGTTAAGGATAAAAATATAAAAGGTTGAAAATGAATAAAATAATTGTTTTGTTTACGGTGTTAGTTTTTTTGGTTGGTTGTGGTGGAAGTGGGAGTGGAGATGATTCTAATAGTACATCTGAAGATATTAATACTACGGAAATAGAGAAAGCCCTTATAGAGATAGAAGAAAAAGAAAGAGTTGAAGCAATAGCAAAGGCTGAAAAAGAAAGAGTTGAAGCTGAAGCAGTTGCAAAGGCTGAAGAAGAAAGAGTTGAAGCTGAAGCAGTTGCAAAGGCTGAAGAAGAAAGAGCTGAAGCTGAAGCAGTT
>CAZXSD010000049.1:14542-14619 GCA_964642985.1 uncultured Sulfurimonas sp. | reverse complement strand
CAGAGGGTGTATCTTTAGTTGACTTTTGGGCTCCATGGTGTGGACCTTGTCGTATGATCGCTCCTGTTATCGAAGAA
>CAZXSD010000049.1:0-14532 GCA_964642985.1 uncultured Sulfurimonas sp. | reverse complement strand
TTTTGATGGTAAAGCAAAAATCTGTAAAGTAAATACTGACGAAGAGCAAGATATTGCTGTTAAATTTGGTATCCGTTCAATCCCTACAATCATGTTCTTTAAAAATGGTGAGATGGTAGACCAAATCGTTGGAGCTCAATCTAAACAAGCTCTTGCTGATAAAATTAACGCTCTTTTAGCGTAAATAAAAAAAGTAGTTTTAAGTGGCTAAAAAAAGAGGTAAAAGCCTCTTATCTTTATCCACATTACTTGCTTCTTTCTTCGGTGCAGCTATGATAGCTGCTGCCTTTGCCTACTTCAACTACAAATTTTCAGAATATAAATTTATTGATTTTAAAAAAAATATTTTTTATGAAAAAAGTGATATTTTTATACCAAAAAAAGATAAATATATAGTTATTTTCTACTCATCACGAGATAAAAATACAATGGATTTATTGGCTCAAATAGATTTAAATATTCCTATTATCGCTATTGATTATTATAATAAAGTTCGAAAAAATAGTAAAAATACAACTTTTTTAAGAAGTGGTACTCAAACTTCACTTATGTTTATACAGAGATTTAATATCTATAATTCACCATCTATTTTCTTTATAAAGAAACATAAAAACTCTCTTTATAAACAAGATAGTATGATTCGTAAACTAGATAATTTAGAGAAGTTGGCTAAAGAAACTCAATATTTATAATTTGAATTGTTACGCTTGTAATTTATAATAGTTGTCATTGTCTAAATAGGTATTTACGATATTGTGACGAAGTGTTTTAAACATATTGTTTATCTCTTTTGTAGTTTGTTCTAATGCAACATTAGGTTTTTTCATTATATAAAATTTTTTTGTATTTTCTTTATATGAAATAGTAGCAGTTTTAACTGTAAGAGTATTAGAAAATTTTTTTGTAGACTCTATACTTTTTTTAAAATTACTATTTTGAGTGTTGTTTAATTTTTTTTCTTGAAGTTCAATAATTGTTTTATTATATTGAACCTGTCCCTTTGATATATAGTTTATAGGAGTCTGTTTTTTATTGGCTAAATCTTTAGTTGAAGAGTTTGTAAGTATATTTTTAAATGATTTTACTCTATCTAAACTACTATCACTTTTATCTTTTGATGTTTTAGTAGAGCTGTTTATATTAAAAAAAGTATGATATGATGATACAAACATAAAATCCTCCTTCAACGAATAGTAATCTATTATAAATCAAAGGAGCTTTATTTTAGATATAATAAAGTAATTTATAAATTTTTCAAGGGTATTATCGGTGTTTCAACAAACTTTCTTTTTTTTATATATTTTTTATATCTTATCTTTCTCAAATTTATCAGCTGAAACTCTTAAACAAGCAGTTATTGAAGCTATAAATACCAATCCTGCTTTAAAAGAAAAATTAAGAGATTATAGAGCCTCACAACAAAATCTAAAAATAGTTGAATCTGAATATTATCCTACTATAGATTTAAGTGCTAGTTATGGAACTAACTCATCTTCAGGTTTAGTAGATAATCTTGATTTAGAAAAGGATAAATACAGTAATTATAATGTAAGACTAGAACTCACGCAAAATCTTTTTAATGGTTTTGCTAGTGTGGAAAAAGTTGAATATGAAGAGATGAAAATTTTAGTTTCTGCTTATAAGTTTATGGAAAAATCTAATGAACTTACTTTTTCAATCGCTAAAGCCTATTTAGATATTTTACGTTATAAAGAGCTATTAAAAATATCTGTAAAAAATGTTCAAATAAATGAAATTACATATAAAATGATTGAGAATCTTTTTGAATCGGGTTCTATTACCCTTTCTGAAATAAAAAAGATAGAATCAACTCTTGCATACTCTAAATCAAACCTTGTAATGGCATTAACAAAAGCAAGGAATGCCAAGTTTCATTATCGAAGAATAGTAGGACGTATGCCAAATTTGTCAGAGATGCGTAAACCAGATTATAGAATTAAAATTCCTAGAACATCACAAAGTGCATCTCTTTACGCAATTAACTATAATCCTTCTTTGTTGGTAAATCGTTATACTATTAAAAGTTTTCAAGCACTTCGTAAAGAAAATAAAAAAGGTTTTTATCCAACTTTAGATTTAAAACTTACTCAAAATTATAATGATAGTAGCGAATTAAATATTTATGATACTCCTGATGATAGATTTCAAGCTCGTTTAGTTTTAAATTATAATATTTTTAGAGGGGGTGCAGATAGTGCTAAAACTCAAAAATATATTAGTTTAACAGATAGAGAGATAGAAAAAGGACGAGATTTAAAACGTAAAATTATTGAAGATGTTGATATAGCTTGGAGTAGCTATGATATGACAAAGGCTCAACTGAAAAACTTGAGAGAGTATAAGATTTCAAGTGAAGAGGCTTTTAATCTATATCAAGAAGAGTTTAATCAAGGGACACGCTCTTTGTTAGAACTCTTATTAGCTCAACATGATACTATAGAAGCCGAAACAGCATTGATAAATACAGAGTATGATTCTTTATTATCAAAATATAGTATCTTAAATGCAACAGGTCTTCTTTTTGTAAGAATAGTTAAAAATATAGATTTTGCATCACAAGTGAATCTTTTTACAGATAATAAAGTTCATACTATTTTAGATACAGATTTAGTAAAATTAGATGTAGATAGTGATAATATATCTGATAATCAAGACCTTTGTGATAATTCAATTTTAGAAAATAATATTATGCCTTATGGTTGTAAGAAGATAAATAAATTTTCTTCAAATATGAAAGAGCTTATAAAGTACAAACAGCAAAATAAAATTCAGCAAGTTGTAAAAAAAGAGAAAAAAAGAGTTAAAGTTTTAAAGCCAAAGTTAAAGCCAAAGCCTATTGTTAAAAAGAAAGAAAGAAAGAAATTAGTAAAGAAGAAGAAAAAAAAGAAAGTTAAAAAGAAAGAATTTATAAAAACTAGTTTTATTGAAGAAAATAGTATCAGCCGTCCAGATATTTATACAAAAAATGGTTTGGATGATGAAAATTTTTATGGAAGTATCGCAATGTATGGTTCTGGTGGTTTAGAAAAAGGAAATAAAGAGGATAAACCTGAGGGTTGTTTTGATGTTCCTGCTGAATATATACTAGATGACAAAGGGTGTGCAGTATCTACTATGATATCTTTATCTAATAATTTTGAAAAAGTGAATAAATCTATTCCAAAGAGTATTTATAGAAAAATAAAAGATTTAGCTTTTTTCTTAAATGCCAATCCATCATTGAGTGCAAATATTGTAGGGTATTCGAGTCGTACTGCTGTAAGTAGTTATAAATATAATCTTAAAATATCTAAAGAGAGAGCAGAACGATTTAAAAATGAGTTAGTTAAGTTAGGTGTTTTTTCTTATCGTTTAACTACAGATGGAAAAGGATATAGAGACCCAATAGCAAATAATAATACTAAAGCTGGTCGAAATATTAATCGTAGAGTTGAAGTAACTTTTTCAAGATAATATAATTATGATAACTTTTTTTCTAAAATCACTTTTTTTCTTATCACTTTTTTCTCTATCTTTATATGCGTCTATTTATGAAGAAGAGGTAAAAAGAGATTTCTTTTTAGATACTGACTTTAAAGAGATTATCCGTTTTGATATGATTAGTTTTAAAGGGGATAGAGTTGATGAGAACTCTGTTGGAATTTTACGAAAAATTATAAAAAAAATTAAAACATATTCAAATCAATCTAATAAAATCAAAATTAGTATCATAGGACATACAAATGCTATTACTGAAGATAAAAATGAGCTGAAAGTAAAATCTGATACTTATGCCAAATATGTATGTGATATGTTTACATCATGTTTAACAAAAGAGGATGCACGACTTAAAAGTACAAAGTATGCTTCTATTATTCAAAAAATTATGATGAAAAATAATATTGATGGTAAAATTACGGTTATAGATTATAGAAGTGGTAATGATTTAGCTTTTAGTGATTCTACACAAAAAGGCAAAGACCTTTCCAATCGTGTAATGATAACTCTCTATGTTTTAGAGGAAAAATATCAACGTAAAATTGTATATAGAGATAGTGATAAAGATGGTGTTGTGAATAGAGTAGATAGATGTCCAAATACACCTAGAGGCTCAAATGTAGATAATGAGGGTTGCTCTTATGGAAATGCTTATACAGGTCGTTATAACACTCCAATAAAAGAACAGAGATATAGTATTTATGAAGATACTCAAGATAATGATGGAGATGGTGTAGCAGATTTTAGAGATGAGTGCGCTAGAACTCCTATGGGAATTACAGTAAATAAAAAAGGGTGTCCTCAAGATAGAGATAACGATAGTGTTTATGACTATAAGGATAGATGTTTAAATAGCAAGTTTGGTGTTGAGGTTGATATAGATGGATGTGCAATACAACAGGAGTTTGCAAAAACACTATCTGTTCGTTTTGAAACGGGTTCAGATAGAATAGAGTATAGCTCTTTTCCAGAGATAAGAAACTTTAGTATATTTTTAAAGAAAAATCCTAAAATTTATGTAGAGATAATTGGTCATACAGATAATGTTGGAGAGGCATCTAAAAATTTAGAACTCTCTCTTAGACGAGCTAAGGCAACAAAGAAAGCTCTTATCATTGAGGGTATAAGTTCTCAACGTTTAGAAGCGATAGGAAAGGGTGAAATGGAACCTATAAAAACAAACAGAACTAAAGCTGGTAGAGAAGCTAATAGACGTATAGATATTAAGTTGAATTATTTTTAATGGCTAAAATATTATTATTAGAAGATGATGAGGTTTTAGCTGAAACATTAGTGGAACTTTTAGAGAGTGAGGGTTTTGAACTTACTCACGTCGTCAATGGTGAAATAGCAATAGATATAACTTTTGTTAAAAAATTTGACCTTTTTCTTTTTGATGTAAATGTTCCTCTTCTTGATGGTTTTGAGCTTTTAAAAAGTTTAAGAGATTCATCCGATATGACACCTACTATATTTCTTACAGCATTAAGTGATGTTGCTTCTTTAGCAAAAGGATTTGATGTTGGGGCTGATGATTATATTAAAAAACCATTTGATTTTGATGAGCTTCTTATTCGTATTAATGCACTTTTAAGAAAATCGTATCATACGTATGCAAATGAGATAAAAGTAGATAATTTTCGTTTTGTGATTGAAAAAAATGAACTTTATAATGGTGCAGAGTTTATTCCTCTTCCTCCTTATGATTTGAAAATCACAAAACTTCTGTTTCAAAATATTGATAAAACTATAGCCAAAGATTTTATTTTTGAAGAATTAAGTGATGGACGTGAGATGAGTGAGGGAGCTTTAAGAGTTCATATCAATAAATTAAGAAAACTAGGTTTACCTATTACAACTATAAAAGGTATAGGATATAGAATTGCTTCGTCATGAAAAAACAGCATTTTTAAAGTTTTTTATTATCTATTTTTTAAGTGTTGCAGTTCTTATTTTAGCTATTGGTTTTTTCTATTTCGAACAGATGAAGGGTCATCTTTTAAAATCAGAAGAGTTTTCTATTATTGAGTATGCTAGACATATAAAGATGAATGAGAGTTTAGAAAATTTTCAAGTAGAGTATACACATAAAATGTTAAAACAAAATGCTACTCATATAGATATACGAAATTTTACTATTACAGAAACACAATTTATAAAACTTATTCCAATGGATAGAAGAGGAAGTTATATAAAACTTTTTAAGTCTAAAAAAAGTTATTTAGCAAAATTAACATCTTTAAAACAAAAAATTATATCTATTCAGATATTACTTCTTTTACTGTTTGCTTATATTAGCTATCTCCTTGCAAAAAGTGCTTTAAAACCATTACAAGAGAGTATAGCAACTCTTGATAAATTTGCTAAAGATTTAATTCATGATTTGAATACTCCTGTAACATCTATTAAATTAAATATGAAAATTTTAGAGAAAAAAGAGTGCTTAGAAAATAACAATAGTATGATAAGACTCAAAAAAAGTGTTCAAACTATTTCAGAACTACATGAAAATTTAACTATTTTACTTCAAGAAGAAACTTTTCAGATGCAACTTATTTATCTTCATTCTATTGTTGAAGATGTTATTCAAACACAAAAACAGATATATCCAGATATTAGTTTTAAAGTAGATTGTGGAGGATTTCAGGCAAAAGTAAATATAAATGCTATAAAACAGATTCTTCAAAATATTATCTCTAATGCTTGTAAATATAATGTTAAAAATGGCTATGTGCATATTTATATGAAAGAGAACTCTTTATATATTAAAGATAGTGGTAAAGGGATTGAAGAACCAGATAAAATCTTTGAACGCTCTTATAGTGGAGAGGGAAGTAGTGGTATCGGATTAGATATTGTAAAACGTTTAGCCAATGCTATGGATATAAAAATAGAGGTACAATCTGATAAAAAAGGAACTATCCTTATTTTAAAATTCTAAAAGATAAAAATTATCTTTTATTAATTATCTTTTGATAAAATTAGCTAATTCAAAAACAAAATACAAGGATATATATATGTTAGTAACAAATCAAGCTCCAGACTTTACAGCAACAACAGTTTTAGGTGACGGTTCAATCGTTGAAGATTTCAAATTATCAGAAAACATGGGAGAAAAAGGTACAGTTTTATTTTTCTATCCACTAGATTTTACTTTTGTATGTCCTTCTGAACTAATCGCTTTTGACCATAGACTTCAAGATTTTAAAGACCGTGGTGTTAATGTTATCGGTTGTTCAGTAGATTCTCAATTTTCTCACTTTGCATGGAGAGAAACACCAATTAACAATGGTGGTATCGGTAGAGTTGGTTACCCACTTGTAGCTGACCTTACAAAACAAATTTCTAAAGATTATGATGTTCTTTTTGGTGAAGCAGTAGCTTTACGTGGTTCATTTTTAATTGATGCAAAAGGTATCGTTCGTCATTCAGTAGTTAATGACCTTCCACTTGGAAGAAACATTGATGAGATGTTAAGAATGGTAGATACAATGCAGTTTACTGATGAGCACGGTGAAGTTTGTCCTGCTGGTTGGGTAAAAGGTGATGAAGGTATGAAAGCTACAACTGAAGGTGTTGCTGAGTATCTTGGTAAAAACGAAGGTAAATTATAGTCATTCGTTTATAACTCTCACTTTTTGTGAGAGTTATCTTTTCTTTTTTTCAATATAGTTCCTCTTTTACTTACTTTTTCTCTAAATTATTTTTCATTGATAAACTCTCTTTTTTCTTAAATAAACTATGTTAAACTCTATGTAATTTTAAAAATGGAAAAATTATGAAAAAAAGAACAAAAATTTTAGCAACTATTGGACCCACTTCGGATTCTTTAGAAGTTATTGAAAATTTAATAGGAGCAGGTGTAAATGTTTTTCGTTTAAATTTTTCACATGGCTCACACGAATCTCATCTTGAGGTTTTAAATAATATTCGTCAAGCAGAAAAAAATACAGGACTTTTAACAGGTGTACTTCAAGATATTAGTGGTCCAAAAATTCGTGTTGGAAAACTTGAAGAGCCTTTTGAACTTAAAAAAGATGATATAGTTGAGTTTGTTCAAGATGAGGTTATTGGTAGAAAGATAGCTGAAAATAGTTATATCACATGTATAAATCAACCAACTATTTTAAAACAGCTCAAAGTAGGGGAGTATATCTATCTTTATGATGGTATGATTCGAACAACTGTTATTGAAGTATTTGATACTGGTGTAAAAGTTCGTGTTGAAAATGATGGTATTTTATCTTCACGAAAGGGTGTAAATTTTCCAAATACTCGTTTAGGTATAGATGTTTTAACTCTAAAAGATAGAGAAGATATGCTTTGGGGTATAAAAAATGGTGTCGATTTTATGGCTATCTCTTTTGTTCAAGATGCTAATGATATGTTAGAGGCTAGAAAAATTATAGATACACATAATGCTAAAGTAGAACTTTTTGCAAAGATAGAAAAATTTGATGCAGTAGAAAATATAGATGCTATTTTAGAGGCAAGTGATGGAATAATGGTCGCACGTGGAGATTTAGGGATAGAAGTTCCTTTTTATGAAGTGCCATCATTGCAAAAAATGTTGATACAAAAAGCAAATATAGCTTCAAAACCTGTTATTACTGCTACACAAATGCTTCTATCTATGACAACAAAAGAGACAGCTACACGAGCAGAGATAAGTGATATAGCAAATGCTGTTTTAGATGGTACAGATGCCGTTATGCTTTCAGAAGAGAGTGCAGTAGGGATAAATCCTGTTCTAGCAGTTGAGACTATGTTAAAAACTATTCAAGGTGCAGAGAAGATGTACCCTTTTAATAAATATAATGACTTTAAAATCAATGATGCAACTGATAGTATAAATTCATCAGCAGTAAAGTTGTGTGAAGATATAGATTCGTGGGGGCTTATCGCTTTAACATCATCAGGTTCATCTGTTAAAAAACTAGCACGTTATCGTCCTCGTCGTGATATTTATGCAGTAACTCATAATGCTAAAGTAGCAAGGTTTTTAACGATGTGTTGGGGAGTAGTTCCAGCATTTATGGTAAAAGAAAACTCTTTAGGTCAGATGATGAGTGAGGTTATGAATCAAGGGATAGAACGTAATGTACTAAAACTTGATAAAAGTTATATACTCACAGCAGGAGACCCTGTTGGAGTTGCTGGTAGTACAAATATGATTAGAATTTTACGAGAACATGAGATGATGTTCTTTAAATCATTAAAAAATTAATTTTGTTCTAAAGGAAATTCAAGTGTAAAAAGTGAACCATAGTTTACAATACTTTTTACACTAATAGTTCCTTTCATAATCTTTAGAATACTATATGCTATACTCAGTCCAAGACCAGCTCCTTCAAAAGATCGGTTAGCTGATGCATCTAGCTGTTCTAGTCCAAAAATCTGCTCTTGATTCTCTTTAGCAATTCCTATACCATTATCTTTTATCTCACAAGTTAATATTTTACTAAATATATCATAGCTTACTGTTGTCTTGATTTTTCCATTTTCTGGAGTAAATTTAATAGCATTATCTAAAACAATACTTATTATTTGAATAATTCTATGATTATCTCCTAGTAAACTTTTTGGTATATTTGAGTCAATTATTGTTGTAAAATCTTGATTTTTTTCTAATGCTTTTTCACTGTATTTATTAAAACATTTTGTAAGCTCTATATGAGGTTCAAAAAGCATATTATTTAAAGTAAGAGAATTATTTTGAATTTTACTTAGGTCAAGAATAGAATCAACAAGTGTTTTTAAATCGTTTCCTGTTTCGTTAATCGTTTCAACCATCATTAAAGCTTTTTTATCATCTTGAACTCTTTTCTTCAAAAGTGATGAAAATCCTAAAATAGAGTTAAGAGGTGTCTTCATCTCATGGGATATATTGACAAAGAAATCCTCTTTAGATTTTTCTGCTTTTTTTGTACGCTCTATAGATTTTATAAGATTAGTCATATCATGAGAAACAGCAATAAATTCAACAATATTACCATGTGTATCAACAATAGGATTAATAGTTGTTTCTACATAATAAAGATAACCATCTTTATGTTTATTAACAAACATTGTTTTATAGCTTTTTTTATCATTAATAGTATTCCATAATCTTTTATAAAAACTAGAGGAGCGAGTTTCTCCTTTTAATATCCTGTTATTATGACCTATGAGTTCCTCTTTTGTATATCCAGAAATATCACAAAACTGTTGATTTACATAGGTTATAACACCTATGGTATCTGTTTTTGCAACAATGGTACTAAGATTAAGTGCATTACTAAACTCTTCAAAAGCTTTGATTTTATCATCAGTTTTATCTTGTAGTATTACATTGTATTCGTTTAATTCATTTAATGTTTCTTGCTCTCTTTTTAAGCGTCTTATATTCATACTTACATCATATAAAACTTTAGAAAATTCAGCTATTTTTATAGGTTTTTGAATAAATTTATTGACACCAATATTCAAGAGTTCTATAAGATTGTCAAAATTTGCTTGAGCAGAAAAAACAATAATTTCTTGTTTAGGATTAAATTCAAGTATAGATTTTGAAAGCTTATAACCATCTATCTTTGGCATTAATAGGTCTGTTATAACTATGTCGTAGTATAGATTTGTATCTTCATGGTGTTTTTTATAGAGTGCTATCGCTTCAGATCCATCTGCAACAGCATCAACATGGTCAAAAAAACTGTTGAGTAAAACTGTTGTTGAAGTTCTAAGTAGTGTTTCATCTTCAGCATAGAGAACTTTTAAGTTTTGTGTATATTTTTTTAAATTTTTTATATCCATCTTTAACAAACCTCTGTTTCATTGTTTAAAGAGTGCAGTTTTATTGTAAAAACAGCACCATCTGTATCATTTTCAATACTTATCTTACCTGAACAATGTTCTTCTACAATAATTTTAGACATATACAACCCTAAGCCAGTACCATCTTTTTCTAGTTTTGTTGAAAAATATGGATTGAAAATCTCATTCATAATATTATCTGAAATACCACCACCATTATCCTTTATTTTAAGAATATAATCTGAATTTTCCTGATAGGTCGTTATTTTTATATAGGAATCTTCTATCTTTTTTTCTGTTAAAATATCTTCTGCATTTTGTAGTATATTTAAAATAACTTGCTGGAGTTCATTTGGATAAGTATAAAATGAATCATTAGTATTTAACTCTTGTATTATTTTTATTTTTTTAGCATCTATAGATGAAGCTATAATATTTAAGACACTTTTAATAATTTGATTAAGTGATATTTTAACTTTTATCTTTTCTGATTTAAAAAAGTTTCTAAAGTCATCTATTGTTTGACTTAAATGTTGCGTATTAGCTGATATTTGTTGTGATAATTTTAAAACTGTGTCTGTATCTATTGTACCAAGTTGAGCTTTTAATTCAAGACCAGAGCTATTAAAACTAATAGCGTTGAGTGGTTGTCTCCACTGATGTGCTATCATACTTATCATCTTTCCCATCTGTGCTAGGCGTGATTGTTCTATAAGTTGTTGATCTTTTTCTCTATTTTTTTGAACTTCAAAGGATATTTTATCTTTTAATGAGGTATTAAGTTCTAAAATCTTTTTTTTATCTGTAATATTTTGCCTAATTGCTGAATAGCCTATCTTTTTCCCTTTTGAGTTAAACATAGGGGAGATAATTGCATAAACCCAGTAAAAACTACCATTTTTATGTTTATTTCGAACATCACCATACCAAATTTCATCATTTTTTAATGTTTTCCACATCTCTTCAAATACAGCTTTTTTTTCAGTTGGGTCTCTTACTATATTATGCTCTTTACCGATAAGTTCATATTTACTATATCCTGAAATTTTACAAAAAGCTTCACTTGCACTCGTTATAATACCATGTAGATTTGTTGTTGATGTTATTACATATCTGTCTGTAAGTGATTGTAATTTTTTCCCATCTTTTAAAAGCTTTGAAATGATTAAAAGCATAGAGATAAAAAGTATAAAACTTAATAGATTAAGCAAAATAATATATTGAAAATCTTTATCAATAGTATTAGCTTCAGTTTGGATATTTAAAATGACTTTATCTGATATATAATTGTCAATAGCCTTGACTATCTCCTCCTTTTTATCAATAAATTCTATATTTAAACCATTCTCTTTTTCTATCTCATATAAAACTGTAGATATTTTTGTAGCTACAATAATATTTTTTTCAATATTTACTAAAGATTGCTGTTCTTGATATTTATAATTAAATAGGCTAAATGTAAATAAAATAAAAATTAAAGAGAGTACAATAATGGGAATAATTATTCCAAATTTAAAATTCATATTTACTCTCTTCTTCTCTTAATTTAGGATTTTTCAAATAAAGAAGAGTTACATCATCTTCTAGTATACAGTTTTGTGTTTTTTCTTGTGCTATATCTATCAATGAGGGTTCAACAATCAGTTTCTCAGGTGTCAATTCATTAAAATAATTATTCTCATGTTCAATAAATCCATCACTATATAATAAGAGAGAGTTCCATTGACCAATAGTTATCTCATTTATTGTTGGATTTGGCGAGAAATTCATAAAGGGTGTATTATTTGCTTTTACTTTGAGAATACCATCTGGTGTATTTATTAAAAATGGATACATACCACCAGATGTATAAGAGATTGTATTTGAATTTTTATCTATCATAATCATAGTGTATGATAGCTGTTCTATATCTCCTAGAAATGTTTTTATAATTGGAAAAATATGGTTTACCAACTCATCTAACTCTATCACACTCTCTATCATATTATTTATAATAGAAGATGTAGCAAAGACTGTTAGTGCTGGAGATATTCCATGACCTTGACCATCTATAATATATAAAAAGATTCTTCCATCTCTACAACCATAGAGTGAATAAAAATCACCACTTAATATATCTAGTGGTGTATATATCACTTTTGCAAAATTTTCACTGATTTGATTGACTAAACCAATCTCAAGTTTTTCACGTGCATCTATCTGTTGCTCTGTATCATATTGATGAAGGGAGTTTACTTCATTATTTAAGTTTACAAGCTTAGTAACATCATTACAGATAATTATATATTCTATAATATTATTATCTTTATCTAAAATAGGTTTTACTGTTGTATGAAGATGATAAGTTTTTCCATATTTTGTAATATTTTGCATGGAGCCTTGCCAAACTTTTTTTTCATTTTTAATAACTCTCCACATCTCTTTAAATTTAGTTGATGAAATGGCTGGATCTCTAATAATATGATGAAAATTCCCAATAAGTTCTGCTTGGCTATATCCTGAGATACTACAAAATTTATCACTTACATAAGTAAAAAGCCCCTTTGTATCTACTTTTGAAACGATAGAAGCTTTATCCATAGCTATCTGATATTCATTTAAAAGTTGGAGGTTTTGTTCAGCATCTTTTTTAAGTTGTAAGTTTTTTGTAACTTTATCTAACGTGCTGATGAATTGTTTTATATCTATAGGTTTGAGAAGGTAACCATCAATACCTAATTTAATACTTTTAACAAAAAAACTTGATTCATTATGTGCAGAAATTACGATTGTAGGAATAGAGCTGTTTATTTTATAAATTTGTTCAATCATATCTAAACCATTGAGAATAGGCATATTTATATCAGTGATAATTAAATCAATCTCATTATTTTTAAATTTTTCAAGACCATCTTCACCATTTTCAGCTAAAACTATAGTATCAAAAAACTCTTCAAAGACAACTAACGAAGCTTTAAGCGTTTCTACATTATCTTCTACGTATAAGAGTGTTAGTTGAGATGTGTATTTAATTATATCTTGTAAATTTACCATTATGCAACCTTGAGTATGATTGCATAATTTTAGCATAAACTTAGAAAGAAAAACTCTCTTTTTTAAATTCAGTAAATTTTGTAGCTACATCTTCATTTTCAAGACCTAACTCTTTTAAAGCTTTAGAATTTACAAGATACCAACCTAAAACAATATCTACTTTATCCCCTTTTTTTAATTTATAGTCATAGTGTATAGTTCGATTCTCTTTTCCTTGAATCATAGTATCACGAAGAGTTGTACTTGCTACCCATGGCATTGCTGGCTTACCATTGTGTCCGATAACTCTTACAAAAATTTCATCTTTCATCTTTTGTATATATTGACCACGAGTTACACTTACTTTTAAAACAGCAGTTCTTAGAGGATGCAGTAAAAGAGCATGAGATATTTTATTGTTTATATTTACTATAAATTTTGAATTATCTTTTTTCATAGTAATATCAACGTATTGAGTTAGCATATCAGAATCTGAATGTGCTCCTGCAAAACCATGATATGTATGAGTTGGTGTTTCATTCATAATAGAAACAGTTCCTTTTACCTTAGGCATATGACAACTTACACAGTTTGAACCATCCATTTCATTATCTATATTTGTTGAACATACATTCAGACCATGTTTATTTCTTTTATGAGAGTGACAACCGATACAAACATTACCATTTTTGATATGTGTATTTCCCTCAGTTGTAATTCCATGATAGGGAGAATCTATATGTGTTGTACGTGTACCAAAAAAGTTTTTTTCCTTATCTGCCATAATATTAGTATTACTTTTTTTATGAAGTTCTATACCTTCAATACGATGACAATAAGCACAGCTAATACCAGCTTGATGTGTAGCATTATCCATCATAGGAGGAGCTTTTTTGCCTTTTGTTTTCATATCATTAAGATTATCTGCCGTAGGAGTATGACATTTTCCACAACCATAACGATTAGCTTTTAGATTTTGAGGGTGTCTATCCCATACAGCCTTATGAATAGGGTCTTTTTGAGGTGTTGAATGTGTATGCATAGAGCCTGAAAACTCATTATATATTTGAGTATGACAATCTTTACAATCCTCACTTGAAGAGTAATCTCTTGTTTTATCATTTGCATTTAATGAAAGAGATAAAAGTAATGAAAATAGTATATATTTCAATAGAATTCCTTAGGGGTAAAATTTATATGTAATTATAACTAAGATAACTTATAGTAATA
>CAZXSD010000048.1:0-14639 GCA_964642985.1 uncultured Sulfurimonas sp. | reverse complement strand
AACCCTTTGAATAGAAAAATCCATTATCTTTTAATGTAGCCTTTTGTACTGTAAGGGATGAACCCTCTTTTTCTGTATAGACAAATCCATCTCCACTTATCTCTACATCCCCTAAACTTACATCTCCATCACTTGAACCTATACTTGCTTTATCTTTTAGTATTACTGTATCAGCTGTGACATTTTCAACACCTGCTATATAGGAACTTCCCTCTAATATACTATCAGTATTTACTAACAGTGAACCCTTTGAATAGAGAAACCCATTATCTTTTAATGTAGCTTTTTGTACTGTAAGCGATGAACCCTCTTTTTCTGTATAGACAAATCCATCTCCACTTATCTCTACATCCCCTAAACTTACATCTCCATCACTTGAACCTATACTTGCATTATCTTCTAGTATTACTTTATCAGCTATTATATTTCCATTATTATCTGCATATACATAAGAATCTCCACTTGCTACTATATTTTTAGAAATATTTATATCTAACTCTTCACTATAAATATGAGTACTATTATTCATAGTTATATTTTCTATATTCACTTTAGAATTTTTATATGCACCGATAGAGGAAGTATCATTAAGTATTATTTTTTTGATTGTTATTGTGTCATTTGTAGTATTTATAGAACTATTATTATCTAATCTAGCTATTCCATTGATAGTTACACTTGCTTCATCCCCATAAATATATGTTTGTTCAGAAAGATTAATATCTTGAGTTATTAAAGAACCTCCATTTTGAACTTTTATAAAAGCACTACTATCATCTGCAGTTGATACTAATTTAAAATTATCTTTTACTGTAATATTAACACCATCGGAACCTGTTCCTGAATAACTATCATCTGTTCCTGAACCATTATTGATATCTACATTATCATACTCTTTATCTTCTTCAATCTTTACATTTTTAGTTCTACTATCATCATCTATTATTAAATCATTACTTGAAGAATCATCATCGTTTGAAGAATTATCATTGCTTGAAGAATCATCATTGCTTGAAGAATCATCATTGCTTGACGAATTATCATTGCTTGAAGAATCATCATTGCTTGACGAATTATCATTGCTTGACGAATTATCATTGCTTGAAGAATCATCATTATTTGATGAACCATTATCATTTGAAAAATTATCTCCACCATTTGTCTCTGCTGCATAAAGAATATTAGATAATAAAAAGAGAACTAAAAAAGGTTTAAAGATAAAATTCATTAGATAATCAAACTTTATCTATTTACAGTATTAACAAAAATATTATTAGGGTCTAAAATTTCAATACTTTTATACACTTCATCTAAATTTTTATTATTCATTTTTTTATATAAAATAGCCAGTTTTTCTAAAAAAATAACATCTGTAGGATATAAATATAACATTCTATCTACAACTGCTAAAGCTATATCATATTTTTTTTGGAGTGTTAATGTTTCTACTAAATATAAACTTCCATAATAGTTATAATAATCTATTTTTAAAATATTATATGTAATTTGTTCAACTTTATCATGATTATGTAAAATGAGATTAATATTAGCTATAGCTAATCGAGGTTCAATAGAACTAGGAACTATCATTGAAGCTTTTTTATAATATTCTAAAGCACTAGAATAGTGTTTTGACAATAAAAATAGATAGCCTGTTCTTAAATTTAAAGTATATCCTTTCGGATATTTTTTATATAAAGGAGCTAAAACCTTTATCGCCTCATCATATAAACCCATTTTTTCATAATTATATGAATTTAAGTAGATTTTCTTTATATCTAACTTATCTTCTGCATATAAATTCATACCTATAAATATTAAAACTAATAAACTTTTCTTTATCATAAAACACTCTCCTAAAATGTATAACTAGCTGTAAAAGCTACTGCACTCTTTTGTAAATCATCTTGATTTTTATATTCATCATAAACTATTGAAGCATAAGAAAAAGTTGTTTTTATTTTATCTGTTATAAAATAACCCACTTTAATCTTTAAATTTTGTTTTAAAATATCTTTTGAATTAAAAACAGTTGAACCAGTATCTCTAATACCTGTTTGCATTTTCCCTATAAAAGCATCCATTTCAATAGATAATTTTTTATAATAGATAATATTTTTCAGCTCAAAAGATAGATAATTTTTTTCATAAGCACTTATCGATTCAATATTAAGTTTCAAAGATATAGTATTTGAAAACCACTTAAACGGTTTATAATAACTTGCATAACCTGTAAATTGAAGAACATTTACAGAACTATTGTTGTCATTTAAGTCCTTTCCATTTGCATAAGAACTATTATATATATCTCCACCATAGGTAAATTTAGATGTTCCTATCCAAGACCACTTATTTAATCCAATAATTAACGTTGTACCATTTTGTAAATCTACATCGGTAGTTGAATTTGTATGAATACCTATTTTATATGAATGATCTATAAAAAATCTATTATAACGCATCGTAAACTCATCTTGAGTTAAGTTTTCTGTAATAAATTTATATTTAATATCTGTATGTGTATACTCAAATTCACTTAAATATACTAACGTACCTGTACTTGTATAAAATCCACTAACTGTTCCATTATTTTTAAATGATTTATCATCATCTAGCACTATTGAACTATAGGGTAAAATTACTGAGACTTCAGCCTTTAGTGTGATTAAGATTAATGATAGTAATATTAATACTTTATAATTGAACATCATCTTTCCTCATTAATTTTATATTTTCAAACTCTATATTTTTAAAACCTTTTTTATATGTATCAAAATTTACCTCTCCAAACTCTGACTTTACATGATAGTTTTCTAAAGAGTATCTATATTTTTTAACATAAACATCTTGATTAAAAGAAGCTATAAACTGTATAAAAACTTTTTTAAGATTACCATATAATAGATGTGCTGGTATATAATCATCATATTGAACTTTTGCTGTTATCAAAGGTAGCTTTGGTACAATTTTAAAAATATTTTTCAAATAACTTATCTCTTTTCCATCATATTTATAAAAATAGAATTGATTTACATTTGTATAGAAAAATAGTTTATTTAATTTATTGTCTTCAAAATAAAATTCACCAAAATCATTCATTTTTACCTGTATAGAAAATTCACCAATTAAATGGTCATCTTTAAGAATATCATAACTATATTTTTCATCAAGAGCAAATGATAATTTTTCTACAAAGTGTTGATTAACTATGAGACTTTTAATATCTTCACCTAATAAAGGAAGTTCATTAAAAATAATTTCATCATTTTTCATATATTCACTAAAATAAAAAGAGAGAGTTTCACTACCAATAACACCAAATTTTTGCACTTGAATATGGAGATGTGGTTGAGGAGAGTATCCACTATTTCCACATTTTGCAATAACACTATTTATATTAATATAGTCTCCTGTACTAACATTTAAAGAGTATTGTAAAAGATGACTTATCTCTATAAAAATACCTGCATCTGTTTTAATTATTATATAATTACCCCAATTATTTACTTTATCAACTTTACCAATAGGATTATCTTCTAAATCATGCCTACAGGCAACAACATAGCCACTTGCAGGGGATAGAATAGATTCACCATAACAGTAATAGTCCTCTAAATAATAACCATCGTTTGCAAAAGTAGAACCCTCTTTTTTAATAACAAAATCATAAGCATATTTCCAAACACCTTTATGAGTCCATTCCCCATTAAAGGCTTGATAAACATTCCAACTACCACTAAATGGTAATCCTATTTTTATCTTATTTGAAGCAAATCTAAAAATATTACTTAAATAATGTGATAATGATTCTTCTGGTGTATGTTGAGGGAAATAGTTAAATCCTTTATATCCAACAAGATAAAGCATAAAGATAAATACACTTACTGTTAAGTTAAAAGGGATAGTAAATACAGTAATTGCATAATAATTAAAAAATACACTCATTGCATCTGCAATAATTACAACAATAATTACAGCTATCATAGAGATAGCAAAATTTCTTAAAGTTGGTAATAAAAAAACTCCACACAATGCCATTGCAGTAATAATATAATTAAACGCATATACATCATATAGCGCTTGTTCTATTGAACCAATAAATAAACTATGTATTGCTATTCCAAAATAAAAACCTATAATAGCAACCATAAACATCATTCGTGAATGATATAAAAGGATAAGCATTATAATAATCCCTGCTATATTATTTGGAAGAAAGAAAATAGTTCCAAATGATTTTAATAAACTACTAATCACTAATGGTAAATCTATATCAAAAATCATATTTTTTTGTATTAATGAGGAAAAAAGTGCTGAATATTTAAGTGATGCAAGATAAGAAAATATTGTAACAATAGCAAATGGCAAAGATAAAATTGGAATACCATAAGTACCCATTATACGGTTGAACATAAAAGATATTAAAAATGTTAATACTGATAATATAGCTACAAAAAACAAACTTAATGGAGTTGGGGTAAACATATAGCCTATTCCCATTCCAGCAAGTAAAGAGTTATATATATAAAAGCCTCTTAAAAGATATTCATCACGAACATTTATTAACTGCGCAAATAGCATTGCAGAAACAATAGCTACAACACCACTAATCGCAACAGAATAGTTTAAAAATGTCATAGCAAATAGTAATCCACCAACATAAACACTATCTAAAAATAGAAGTGATGAATATGCTCTTAAAAAAACTTGTATCATATATTAATCTTTCGTTAAGTATTCTGGCATCTCTTCGCCATAGTTTACAGCAGATAAATCATCAGCTGCTTTTAATAAATGTACTTCACCTTTTAAATCTATCATAACAGTAGCAGGTCTATATCTAATAAACTGCATCGCTTGTGTATTGTTATATGCACCTACTGGACCTATTGTTAAAACAGAACCTCTATCAAGAGCAGGAAGAGAGATATTTTCTTCAATAATATCAATATTCATACAAAGAGGACCATTTAACATTGATGGTTCATTAAGCCCATCATAATGACGGTCTAATTCAATCACAAAATTATACCAAGTTGAAGTGTAAAGAAGATTTACACCAGCGTCCATAATATAACCTTTTTTACCATCAGGAAATCTCTTATAGCCAGAAACAGTTGAAAGTAAATATCCAGCTTCATCAACCATATATCTACCAGTTTCCATATAAAGTTTTGGTAATTTTTCACTTTTATTATTTTCATAAATTGCATTTGTAATAGCTTCTGCATAATCATCAACAGTAGGAACAACAACCTCTGGAGATTGATAAATACCTTTTAAATAACTTTTAGATGCAAATCCACCGCCTAAATCTATATATTCTATTTCACAACCAAAATCTGTTTCAACTTGAGATTTCAGTGCCATAATTTTTTCAGTAGCCATTTTATAAGCATTTGCTTCTAACATAAATGTACCGATATGAGAGTGAAGACCTGTTAATTTTAATCTTTTACCTTCATTCATTCTTTTAACAGCAGCATAAGCATCACCATTTTCAAAGTTAAATCCAAATCTTGACCATTGAGGATAGATACCTGTATCCATATTAATTCTAATTGCTACTGGAATTACCATATCTAATTCATCAGCAATTTTTTCTAAGTCATTTAACTCAAAAAGATGGTCTATATGAATTTTTGCACCCTCTTGCGCTGCAATTTTAAGATGTTTATATGGCTTATATGGACCATTAAAAATAATATCTTTTCCTTCAATTCCTAAAGCTCTTGCTTTTTGATACTCAAATTCACTTACAACCTCAGCACAAGAACCAAGATTATGCATCACTTGACAGATACCATTTAGGTAGTTAGTTTTATAACTCCAACCAAATTGAACATCTGGGTATCTTGAAGAAAAAGCATCATGAAGTTTATTATATTGTTCCTCTATCTTTCGTTGAGAAAATACAAACAGAGGAGAACCATATTTTTCTGTTAATTCGTGAACACTTACACCATCTATTGATGATCTTATCTTTTGTGATTTAAGAGGACTTCCATATTTAGAAGCCATTGCGAAATCTACTTTATTAATTGCTGGTTTTTCATACTTACTCATATTTAATTCCTATAATTCTTTTTTTGTCATTAGTGCTGAAAATTCACTAAAATCTGTAATAATTTCATCTGTAAAACGAACGTACATCTTACCAGATGGATAATCAAGTTTTGGTTCAATATCTTTATCATTAGCAATATCTACTAACTGTTTTGGTAAATTTATACCTACACCTGTTGCAAAATATACCCAAGCAGGAAAGCGTGGATTTATCTCTATCATATAAACATCACTACCATTTACAATACATTCTAATTCAAAAGGACCTTTCCAATTAGTTTGTGCTATAAATTTTTTAGCAACTTCCATCATCGGTTTATGTTGGATAGTAATACCTGTCCAAATTTTACCTATATCTGTTGTTGTCAATTTTTTAATAGTTACAGCACCTGTTAAGTTCCCTTTACCATCACCAACACCAACAAGATTGAGCTCTTCACCTGTAACAACTTGTTGTATAAGAATAGGAAAACCCCATTCATTAGAGATTTTATAAAAAGACTCCGTAGCACTTTCAATATTATATGCCATATAAGCTTTATAATAATTACCCTTAACCATAAGAGGATATTCTAATTTTTTAGCTACTTTTTCTAACTCAGAGATAGAACCTATCTCATAAGTTTTAGGATATGTAATATCTAAATCTTGAGATAATTTATCAAGTCTATTCTTATTACGAAGTTCAAAGTTTTTTTCACTAGGTAAAACAACTTTAATACCAAGCTCTTCAATTTTATCTTGATATTTAATATATAATGGTAATTCCGCATCTAAACAAGGAATAATCATTGTAATATCTTCTTTTTCTTTTATCTCTTTAAGTCTTTTAAACAACTCATCTATACCTAAACTAGGATAAGGCATAAGGTAAACTTTTGAAACAATATCAAGATAATTACCTGGTTCGTTAGGGTCATAACTTAAACCAATTACATCATATTCATCTTTTAAGCTTTTTGCAACAGGAATACCTGGTGCTGGATTATCAGTTGCATTTAATCCACTAATGGCAATTTTTTGCA
Organism: uncultured Sulfurimonas sp.; assembly: GCA_964642985.1. GTDB lineage: Bacteria > Campylobacterota > Campylobacteria > Campylobacterales > Sulfurimonadaceae > Sulfurimonas. The sequence continues at coordinate 7,548 of CAZXSD010000048.1, read as the reverse complement.
TTATAAAAGACCATAAATTTTTAATTTAGTAATAAAATCACCCATATCGATAAAAAGTTCCTCTTTTGAAATACCATAAGTTTCACTTAACTCAGTAATTATTTCATCTTCACTTTTAAACTGTTTTAATAAATTAACAATTAGTGTACCAGTGTCATTTAACTGATAACTATTCCCCATAGCTGGATGAAAAGCGATATTATTTTCATCTAAAATTAACTGACTTACTTCTTTCATAAAACAACCTTTAAATTATTATTTCATTATATTTAATAACGATAAATATAAATTATTGTATTGTACACTATTATAAGTATAAGTAGCAAATAAACTACTTTATCTTTTTTAATTTTATTCATTATTTAACTTATAATATAATTCTTCTTAATAAATTTATAAAAAATACAAAGGATTTCAAATGGCAATCAGTTTAGCAAAAGGTGGACGTGTTTCACTAAGTAAAGAGGCTCCAGGTTTAAAAAATATTAAAGTTGGTTTAGGTTGGGATGCAAATGCAACTGATACAGGTGGAGCTTTTGATTTAGATGCTTCAGTATTTTTACTTGATGCAAGTGGTAAAGTTGTTAGTGATAATCACTTTGTTTTTTATAACAATGCAACTTCTCCATGTGGTGCTATTGTTCATCAAGGTGATAATACTGATGGTGCAGGTGATGGTGATGATGAAGTAGTTCTTATCGATTTAGATAAAGTAGCTCCAGAAGTTGAAAAAATTGTATTTACTGTAACTATTAATGATGCAGAAACAAATAACCAAAACTTTGGTCAAGTAAACAACTCTCTTATCAGAATTGTAAATGCAGATAGTGACACTGAAATTACAAAATATGAGTTAGATGAAGATTACTCTTCTGAAACTGCTATTAACTTCGGTGAGCTTTATAGAAAAAGTGGTGGATGGAACTTCAAAGCAACTGGTGACGGTTTCAATGATGGTTTAGCTGGTTTTTGTAGAATGTACGGAGTAAGTATATAATGGCTATCAATTTAGCAAAAGGGCAAAAAATAAGCCTTAAAAAATCAAATGGTAGTGATTTAACATCTTTTTGTATTGGTGCTAACTGGGGTGCTATAGACAAAAAAGGTTTTTTTGGTGGAACTTCTAAACAAGCAGTAGATTTAGACCTTTCTGTTGGTATGTTTGATGCAAATAAAAATACAGTTGATGTTATCTATTTTGGTAAACTTGAAACAGCTGGTGTAAAACACTCTGGAGATGATACTACTGGTGATGTTGATGGAGATGATGGTTTAGATAATGAAGTTGTTCAAATCAATCTTTCTCAAATTCCTGCAAATGTTGAACAATTAGTATTTGTATTAAACTCATTTAAAGGTGATGATTTTGCAACTATTCCATTTGCATCTATCAGACTTTATGAAGGTACACCAGATAGAGTAAATGATATTGTTGCAACATATAATATCGCTAGTGATGCTCAATTTGCTGGTTATGTTTCTATGGTTTTAGGTAAACTTTACAGAAGAAATGGCGAATGGAAATTCTCAGCTCTTGGTGAACCTACTCAAGATGCAAAATTAGAACAAACTATTCAAACTGTTCAAAATAAATATTTATAAAAGGATATTACAATGTTAGATTGGGATAAAATTAAAAATAGAACAGCTGAACTTTATGGTGAAGCTACTCTAAAAGCAAGACAATATACACCAGAATCATTTTCTAAAGAGAAGCAATTTGTAAATGCTTTAGTTATTAGTTTAGCACTTATGACTATGGCAGATAAAAAAGCTGAAACTGATGAAGTGACTGCAGCACTTGAACTTATTAATGAGATTAATGAGATTAAAGAGTTAGATATGACTCAAGATGCTATTGAACTTTATGGTATTCATATTGAAGATTTAGAGAAAGTTATTGGAAACAATGTAAAGTGGACAGTAACTGTTGCTAAACTATTATCAGAGATAGGACGTATTAAATCACATAATGAATATCCAGCAATGGTTAAAAATCTTTTAGATTATATGGCTGAAGCTGATGGTAACTTTGATGAAACAGAAAAAGAGATGAAAGAAAAAATCTTGGCTGTTCTTTCATAAAAAACAGTTTTCAGACTATTTTAGTCTGAAATTGTTTATTTAAAAATTATTTGATTACTATAATTTTTAGATGAACAATTTATCATAAGGAATATAAAATGGGTATTAGTTTAAGTAAGGGTGGTCGTATAGACCTATCCAAAGAAGCACCAAGTTTAAAAAAAGTAGCGTTAGGTTTAGGTTGGGATACAAATGGTACAGATACAGGTGCCGAGTTTGATTTAGATGTTTCACTATTTATGTTAAATGGAGCAGGAAAAATACCATCAGATAACTATTTTGTGTTTTACAATAACTTAAAATCTCCAGATAATGCAGTAGAACATCAAGGTGACAATAGAACTGGAGAGGGTGAAGGTGATGATGAGACTGTTTTTGTTGAATTAGAAAAGATTGATAGCTCTATTGAAGAGTTAGTTCTTGTTGTAACTATTGATGAAGCACAAGCACGTAATCAAAATTTTGGTCAAGTTCAAAACTCATTTGTACGTTTATATGATGTAGATACAAATAATGAGATAGCAAAATATGAACTAGATGAAGATTATTCTACTGAAACAGCTATCGAATTTGGAAGATTATACAAAAAAAGTGGTACGTGGAGATTTAAAGCAGTTGGTGCAGGTTTTAATGCTGGATTACAAGGTTTTGTTGATAAATTTGTAGGATAATAGTTTTTGATATTTACAATTAAAAAAATAAAGGAATAATATTGGAACATTTTAAAAGTTCGATAATCATAACAGTTATAGGTCTTATAGCCGCTTATTTTGTAGGTGGATTATACGCTGTATATATTACTGCATTGTTAGCTGTTTTGGAGATTTCATTATCATTTGATAATGCAGTTGTAAATGCAAAAGTGTTAAGTACAATGGAACCTAAGTGGCAAAAACGATTTATTACATTTGGTATTCCTATCGCTGTTTTTGGTATGAGATTTTTATTTCCTATTATTATAGTTGCTGTTGCAGGTGGATTAGGTGTGTATGAAACATTCACTTTAGCATTAAATGAGCCTCAACAATATAAAGAAACATTAGAATCTGTTGGTAATCTTATCTACGCATTTGGTGGTTCATTTTTACTTATGGTATTTTTGAGTTTTCTATTTGATGACGATAGAGAAGATAAATGGATTCATATTATCGAGAGTAGTAAGTTTGTTGCCAAAGCTGGAGAGATTAAAAGTATTGAGATGATGATTGCTACGGCATTAGGTCTTTATATCGTATATCTTACTAATGATTCTGGTATTGCTATCTCTTATTTTATGGGAATATTACTGTTCTCAATGATTGCATCACTTGATACATTAATGAGTACAGATGGTGTAAGAAGTGGTATTATAGGCTTTTTATATCTTGAAGTTTTAGATGCTTCATTCTCATTTGATGGTGTTATTGGTGCATTTGCTTTGAGTAGTAATATCTTTATTATTATGATTGGTCTAGGTATTGGAGCTATGTTTGTGAGAAGTTTAACACTCTATTTTGTTGAGAAGAAAACTTTAACAGAGTATAGATATTTAGAACACGGTGCGCATTACGCTATCGCTGCTCTTGCTCTTGTTATGTTATCTAAAATATTTTTCCATATTCCAGAAGTGATTGTTGGTACGATTGGTATTACATTTATTGCTATATCTGCTTATCATTCGATTCAGGCTAATAAAAAAGAAAAAGAGAGTTAATCTCTCTTTTTCAACCCATTATATTCCTATAAAATTTAAAATGGTTTCATTACAACCATAGCAACAATAATCATCATTAAAATCGTTGGCACTTCGTTATAAATTCTAAAAAATTTACCACTCTTAGTACATCTATCCTCTAAAAATTCTAGTCTGTATTTATTCATTGAGAAAAAATAGATAATAAGTAAAACTACTAAAGATATTTTTGGGTGTAACCAACCGTTTCCAGCAAATCCTATCATATAACTAAGATATGCTCCACTTAAAACTGTTGTCCACATTGCTGGAACACCGATATACTTATAAAGTTTCATCTCTTGAATCTTTACAATTTTCACAAAACCACTATTTTCTATATTTTCCGAATGATACACAAAAAGTCTTGGAAGATAAAACAAAACTGCGAACCACGAGATAAACGATATTATATGAAACCAAAGAACCCATTCGTACATATTTTTCCTTTAAAATCTTTTCTCTATATAAAGAGTATTATAATTTGAACCACCATGACTTACATTGTTAATAAGTCCAAAAATTCCTGACCTATGTTTAATAGCAACACCTAGCAACCAACTATCAAATCTAATATCCAAACTAATATCTAAATAATTTAAAAATCTGGAATAATGGTCATTCTTTTGAGTTGCTTCAAGATACTCTGTTATTAGAACTTCATTTGTGTAAGATATTCCCTCTCCAAAACCGAATCTAAAATTATTTTTTAATAAAGAAAATTTATAATATGCTTTTATATAGTTAACAAACTCATAAATATTATTATGAGTATTATCTTCATTAAAACAGCTAGTTCCAATATTTAGATAAATATCTATCGGTAATGTACTAATATTTTTATGTAAAAGATAAGAAAAATCAAGAGAGAGTACACGTAAGTCATATTTATGAGTTTGAATATCTCCTAGTAAGATTTCACCTAAATCACTTGATGTAACTTTACCATAAGCAAGTCGTAGGGAATAATCATCTTGTGCTATTAAATTTAAAGAGAGTAAAATAAATAAGAGTAGTTTCAAAAAAGGTATCCTAAATCAACGAAGTAAGTCAAAATCCGATGGTATCAAAACAAAACTTTACAACTGCTATTTTGCTATAATGTCATAAAAAAATTAGGAATATATAGATGAGACTTTTAACAGGTATTCAACCCTCAGGGGACTTACATATCGGAAACTATTTTGGTTCTATCAAACAGATGATAGATGCTCAACAATCAAGTGATACTTTTGCCTTTATAGCGAACTACCATGCGATGAGTAGTGGAAATGGTGGTAAAAAACTAGCACAACTTACGATGCAAACAGCAACTGACTTTTTATCATTAGGCATAGACCCTGATAAATCAACTTTTTGGGTTCAGTCAGACTCTAAAGAGGTTTTAGAGCTTTACTGGATTCTTTCAGCATTTACACCTATGGGGCTATTAGAACGCGCTCATAGTTATAAAGATAAGATAGCGAAGGGTATCTCTGCAAATCACTCTCTTTTTTCATATCCTGTTTTAATGGCAGCTGATATTTTACTTTACTCTCCAGATATAGTACCTGTTGGAAAAGACCAGATTCAACACGTTGAGATAGCACGTGATATTGCAGTTAAGTTTAATAATGAATATGGAGATATTTTTAAAATTCCAGAGTTTAAAATAGAGGAAAATGTAGCAACTGTTCCTGGTACTGATGGACAAAAAATGTCTAAAAGTTATGGAAATACTGTAAATATATTTGGTGAAGAGAAAAAACAGCTTAAAACTATTAAAAAAATTATTACTGAAAATGTAGCAATGGAAGAGCCTAAAGAGTATGTAAATTGTAATGTTTATAATATGGCAAAACTATTTTTAGACCATACACAACTTGAAGATTTACAAAATAGATATGTATGTGGTGGCGAAGGTCATGGTCACTTTAAACTTTATCTTGGTGAAGTTATGTGGGAATATTTTAGACCATATAGAGAAAAACGTGAATACTATATAAATAATCAAAATGAAGTTAGAGATATTCTCAACAGTGGCGCTCAAAAAGCAAGAGATGTTACACAACCGATGATGGAAAAGATAAGAACTGCTACTGGTATAAGTTACTAAAGAGTTTAGATGATGAAAATATTAAGTAAAAGTTCTTTTTTAATAAAATAATCTAAAAAAATATTATTAAATATTTAAAATTTTAAGATAAATCAGTTATTTTTATATCAAATAGTGATAAAATCTTAATGAAAATAAAATCAAAGGATTTAACAATGCGTATATTTCTAGTTTTAGCACTATTAATGTTTAGTAGTTTACAAGCAAAGTCTCTTTTTAGTAATGATGAGCAGGCAAATAATGCAAAATATATTGGTGCATTAAAAGATTTGCTTATTGCAACTCAAAAAACTCGTGGTTTAACAAATAGTTATATGAACGGAAATAAAAGTGCTTTACTTTTAATTCACTCAAATAAAAGAGATATGAAAAAAGCTATCGGTGAAATGGAATCTTTACCATTAGCATCTCATCCGACCATCGGTACAAAGGCTGATAGTATTTTTCAATCAATTACAAAGTTAAATCATATTGCCTTTGATCAAAAAGCTTCTCAAACTTTTAAAGACTATACAGGTCAAATTAACCAAATTTTAATGCTTGCACAGTCTATTAGTAAACAGGGTTCAAAAGGTCTAAGTGACTTTGGTAAAGATGCTTCAACGACAATGATGGAAGTTATTTTACCATTAGCAGAGCAGATCGGTAAGATGCGTGGTATGGGTTCAGGAATTGTTGCTAAGAAATCAATTACTGATGTTCAAAAATTTGCAATAACTGCAATGCTTAGTGAAATAGGAAGTTTAGAATCACGTCTTCAATCTGATATGAAAAAATTACTTTCTAATCATAAAAATCTTTTTGATGCTAGTGTAAAAAAGAATATGGCTAGTCTAAAAAAAGCTGTTTTTGCTTACACAGATTTGACTAATAAAAAAGTTTTAGCTAGTGCTAAAAGTGAATGTGTTTCAAGTGATTACTTTAACTATGGTACAGATATTATTACTACTTTAATAAATATTTTTAATGCTAATAACAAAGCAATTATGAAAGATTCGGAAGGTTGGATTTAACTCCAACTATCCAACCAAACCATCAACCCTTTTTGAGCATGTAGTCTGTTTTCAGCCTCATTAAAAACTATCTCCGAATGAGACTCTAAAACCTCTTCACTTACCTCTTGATCACGATATGCTGGAAGACAGTGTAAAAACTTAGAACCCTCTTGTGTTAAAGACATCAACTTTTTATCTACTATAAAACCATCGAAATCTTTGATACGTTGCTCTTTTTCATCCTCTTGACCCATTGAAGCCCAAGTATCAGTAGTAACGATAGTCGCACCTAAAACAGCAACTTTTGGATAGTGTGAAGTTGATATAATCGCTCCACTCTCTTTAGCTATCTCTTGAGCCTCTAGTAAAATATTAGCATCAACTTCATAACCAACTGGTGTTGCGATACGTAGTTCAAACCCTAGCTTTGCAGCTAACATCATCCAAGAGTTAGTCATATTATTACCATCGCCAACATAAGCGACAACAGCATCTTTTTCAACACCATATTCAATCATAGTCATATAATCAGCTAACAACTGAACAGGATGATAAGTATCAGTAAGTCCATTTACAACAGGAACTTTAGAATAAGATGCAAATTCCTCTATCATAGAGTGTTCAAATGTTCTAATCATAACCATATCACACATACTAGAGAT
>CAZXSD010000047.1:0-14795 GCA_964642985.1 uncultured Sulfurimonas sp. | reverse complement strand
GCATATCTTCATCTGGAAAACTCATACCAACATCAACAAGAATTGCTTCTTTTTCAGTTTCAAAAACAGTGATATTTCCACCAATTTCGCCAAGACCACCAAGTGGAGTTATACGAATTTTTGCATTAGAGTTTAGGTCTAATTTATAGTGAGGATTTAATCGTTGTTTATGACCCTCTTGATTTTTAAGAACAAAAGCTTTTAAGTTTTCATCTACAGGAGTGGGTTGTCTTCTGTGACGGTTGTTACGACTTTTATTTTTATTCGGATTTGGTTTACCTGATCTGTTTTGATTAGGATTAGGTTTTCTGTTTTGATTAGGATTAGGTTTTCTATTCTGATTATTGTTATTCGTATTTGGTTTACGATCGGTTTGAGGGCTAGTCTCGCTAGTCCCTTGATTCTCTTCTGCCATCCAAACTCCCTGTTATTTTTTTATAGAGTTGGTGATAGTCGTGGGTAGAAACTTGATGAGGACGTATCGTTTGTATAAATCCAAGCTCCTCAAAAGCTTCTTGAAGTAGTGGTTTTTCATATTTAGTACCTAGATTTTTCATAAGAGTTTTTCGAGGTTGAGTAAAAGCTACTCGTAACATATTCTCAAAATCTTTATCACTTCTATTTGTACTTTTTTGTATAAGAAAAACAGCTGAGTCTATCTTTGGCTGAGGGTCAAATGCTGTTGGAGGAACTTTAACTACTATATGAGCTTTTCCTACACTCTGAGTAATAATACCCAAAGAACCAAACACCTTATCTCCTGAATCTGCACAAAACTTTTCTGCTACTTCAAGTTGAACCATTACTAGAATATTTTTACACATAGGATCAGCGAGTGCTTTTAGGATGATATTTGTCGCAATATAGTAAGGCAAGTTTGCCACTAAATCATACGGCTCATCAACTAAAGAACTCTTCCAAACTTGAAGAACATCTCCACAGTTTATATGAAGTTGTTTGGTATCAATCTCTTTTTTAAATTCATTTTGCAATAGTTTACACAAATCGGTATCTACCTCAAAAGCTTCTACACTTTTGACATCAACTAAAAATTTAGTTAAATCACCTAAGCCAGGTCCAATTTCAACAAGTTTATTCTCATTCTTGGGCATCGCTTCGACGATTTTTCTTAAAACGCCTTCATCTTTTAAAAAATTTTGTCCGAACTTTTTCTTTGCTACAACGTTTTCTTTTTTCATAGCAGTGAGTTTATAGTAATAATTCTTATACTAAGGTAATGTTGAGAGTGAAATACTTAATCTATATCTGATATAATCACTTTATAATAATAAATAGGATAAATATGATTAAATTATTACTAATAGGTTTCTTAACAACAACACTTTTTGCTAAATATACAAATTGTGAATTTCAAAATAAAGATTATGTAGATATTTGTAAAAAAGTCACAAAAGCAGGGGTTTCTTATCAGTATGCAAATGAGTTTTTACTCTCCTATTTTAAAACAAAGTTCTTTGATGAAGTAAGCTGGAAATATTTACAACCTCGTCATCTTACAACGCATAAAGCAAATGAAAAAAGAGCTAATAATACTTTAGTAAAATATATTCCAACAATAGTAAAACATCTTAAAAAATATAAAAAAGTTTATGATTATAGTGAAAAAAAATATGGTGTTAATAGAGAGGTAATAGCAGGAATATTGATGAAAGAAACAAGAATAGGAAAAATCACTCCTTCTCATGATGCTTTTATAGTTTTTAATACAATGGTTGTAAGAACAAAAGCAAAAACATCTCGTGAAAAGTGGCTTTTAAATATGGGTAAAACAAATATGGCATCTATTATAAAATACTGTTATGCTAAAAAAGTAAAACCTGAACAGTGTGATCTTCCTAGTTCTTATGCTGGGGCAGTTGGAATTCCTCAGTTTATGCCTAATAGTTTTTCCTATACTGAAGGGTATAAAACTAAAGTAGCAGATTTAACAAAGATGGAAGATGCCATAGTTTCAGCAAGTAAGTTTTTACATAAAAAATCTGATTGGAATAGTTTAATAGATTGGAAAAAAATTCCTAATATGCCAAAAATAGAATCTGATTGGTATGATTATGATTTTAAACACAAAGATGCTTCGTTTGTTTATGCTAAAAGTAAAAGAGGTAATAAAATATATAGTTGTTTCGCTTGTGAAAAAGAGGAGTTACAATATTTGAAAAGATATGTTCAAAAAGTGATGCGATATAACAACTCATCAAATTATGCAGTGGGTGTTTTACGTTTAGCGTATGATGCACATCAACAGTTAAAAGGAAGATAAAATTTAATGGATGATTTTTTAACTTTTGCACCTCTTGTTGTAACAACTATAGGTGTTATCTATTATACACGTTTGAGAATGATAGAAACAGGAACTATTTATACTCTCGTTATCTATTTTAAATGGTTTATTGGAGTTGTTATCACTATATTTGCATTTTATATGATGATGATTGCTGGAGATTATCTTAAAGAGAATGGGTTTAACTCTGTTTTTAGTTTAGCTGTTGGTGCTTTTGTATGGTTTGTCCCTATGCACTATACGACTCAAATATTTTCAAAATTAGAGGATAAATTTAAAAAAGAAAATCTTTAAAATTTATAATTACTCTTAAATCAACTGTTGAGGAATTTAAGAGTTAGTTAAAACTCTTAAACTTATCTTCTTTGAGAGGGTCTTCTTCTATTATTACTATTACTTTTATGAGTATAGTTCTTTTTAAAACAATTTTGACAAATATTATACTGATAGTTTGCAGGTAATGGAGCTTGACAAAGAGGGCATGTTTGCACAAAACGACCTTGATGTAAAGATTGTTCTATATATCTATTTAAAACCCCACGATATTGTCTAGCTTTCATCTCATCTACAAAATAATCATTAAAACGATAACTTAACCATAGATACAGAGATATCTCTTTTACCATATCTTCTGCTTGTAAGAGGTCATGGGTCGTAATGGCATGAGTACCTTTTAGAGGAGGTATTTTATAAGCTATTACTTGTTTATGTTCTAAAGCATAGAGATAACTTTCAAAAGCAGAAATGATATAAGGAGATTTAAGAGTTAAAGGCGCACATGCTAAGTGATATTTTGTAGCTATATCTAAATCATATCTATCTACTATTTTAGAAGCCTCTATCATATCTCCTAAATTTGAAGCATGAAAAGGTCCATTAAACTCCATATTTTCAACAAAAAACTTTAAAATTTCCTCTAGTTTTGTCTCCTCTAAAATATTTCCAACCAGTTTTATATGCTCTAAATTTGCCATCACTTTAAAAGGGATAGTTATATCGGGAGCATCTTTATAAAAGTTCTTTTTAACTATCTTTAAAGCATCTCTATTTAATGCACCAACATAACCCTCTTCATTTAGACCATATCGACCCGCACGTCCCGATATTTGAGCTACTTCTGATGCCCCTAAATTTCTTTGCTTGATACCATCAAATTTTTCAGCTTTAGAAAACAGTATTGTTTTGATAGGAAGGTTCATACCCATAGCGATAGCGTCGGTTGCTATAAGTATCTGTGTTTCTCCCTCACGAAAATGTCGTGCTTCTTCGCGTCTTACTTCTGGAGAAAGATTACCATAAACAACACTTACATTAAATGATTTAGAGAAGTTCTGTTTTAATCGCAATACATCTTTACGACTAAATGCAATAATAGCTGTTCCCTCTTGAACATCTTCTATCTCTGTATATGTTTCTAAAAGAGTTAAAGGATTTTTACGTTCAAACTCTATTATCTCAAGCTCTTCGCCTAGATACTCTGCTAAGGCAATAATTGCTCTTTTAGCATTAGCAGACCCAGTCATAATAATCTCTTTAGCAGGAGTCCCAATAATCGCATTTGCCCAAGCCCAACCACGCTCTCTATCATCTATCATTTGGACTTCATCTATCACACAAACATCAACATCAACTTCAAAGTTCAACATCTCAATAGTAGAACTAATATGCGTCGCTTCCTCATCTAAAATCTGTTCCTCTCCAGTAATAAGAGAGGAATCAATCCCCTCTTTTTTAAGTGTTTCATAGCCTTCAAGTGCAAGTAAACGTAAAGGAGCAAGATAGTAACCAGTATCTGCATCTTTAAGTTTTTGCATAGCTGTATATGTTTTACCACTATTTGTTGGACCGATATGCAGAGTGAGCTTTCTTCGCATCTCTCTAGCCATTGGAAAAAGATTTTTAAAGTCTCGTATAGTTCTCGCTAAAAGAGCATGGCGTTGCTGTTTTACAAGCTGTTCTTGAATATTATAGATAAAAATTCTACCTGTTTTTCTTGCTACTTTAGCACTGATATTTAAAGATTTTGGCATCAACTCTAAGAGATAATCATATACTTTTAGATGTAACTCCTCTGCTGAAAAATGTAAAAGTGTTGAATAGTTTGCACAAGTATCAACTAACTCTTTAAGTTGCACTAGAAAATGCCCCTCATTTTCCTCTTTTGCACGGTCTATTACACTATAAAAATCTAAAGGTTTACCCTCCCAAATAGTTTCAAGAAGAGAATCTAACTCTATATGAAGTTCTAGTACATAGGGCTGATAAATCTCTGAATAAGGGAGTTTAAACTGCTCTTGTATAGTGACTAAAAGTTCTTCATTTTTGATAGAAAGTTCTATAACTTCAAGTTGAGTTTCTATAAGACTTTGAAGGATATGCTCTTTAAGAGGTGGATATTTGAGTTTAGTTTTTGGTGGAGATGCTCTTAATGCTGTTTCTATCTCTTTGTTTGTAAGATACTCGTGAGGAGAATCTAACTCAGAGATAAATTTTTCAATAGAAAGCTGTTTTAACTCTATAACTTTCTCTTTATCAAGAGATATTCTATGCACTATCTCTTCAATAGAGTTAGCCTCTAAATACTCATAACTATATGATTTTGTGTTGAGAGTTAAAATTTTATGAAAATGTTGCATAAAAATTTTATAACGTAAAGAAGCATTAAACTCTAAAGAATTATCAATATCAAAAGTCCCATCAAGAGCTTTTTCTATCTTCTTTTTTTTCATATCAAAGCGTATATGAATAAGTTTTGATTCTAGTTTAGAGAGTGTAATTTTTCTATTTCTAAGTTCATGAAAAGCATCAAAAAGTGCTACCTCCTCCTCTAATGTAGCATCAAGTTGAGAGATAAGCTCTGAAAGTTTATGCTCTTTATCAGGGGAATGCTGTTTCTGTTTTCCAGAGAGATAGACCTCTCCGTTTGCTTCAAAAAATTTAAGTATATCTTGACGAAAACTACTATCAGCTTCACTCCAAAGCATACGAATAGTTTTAAGAAGTACATCTTTAGTATGTTCTATATCATAAATACCAAGAGTAGCAAAAAGCTCACTCAAAGTTTCAGCACTAACTCTCTCAACCCCAACATCAAAAGGGTCATCATCAAAGTATTGTTTTATTTTTTGGTTTATCTTTATATTTTTTTTGTTTTTTTTAGCCATTTAGTATTTTAGCTAAAAAAAAGTTATAATATTTTAATAAAAGGAGTCAATTATGGCTGATATTTTAAGTCAAGAAGTTATAGATGCGTTATTAGATGAAATAGATGATGAGAATGATAATTGTACAGATACAGATATAGTTACAAAAGGTTTTCTAAAATTTTTTGAAGAGAAAAGTGTTGGAATAATCAATTCATTAACAGGCATAGATAGTTTAATAAAAAAAGTAGATGAACAAAAATTAAATTCAAATTTTAGTTTAAAAAACTCTAATGTTATTATAAAAATTACTCTTTCAGATAAAGTTACTATTATGATAGCAATCTCTCCTCTCTTAGCTACCAATTTGGCAGATATGATGATGGGTGATGAGCCTCAAAATAGAGAAGTTTTAAATGACGATGATATAGATGTAACAAGAGAGATTTTTAGAAATATTTTTTCTTCAAATAAGATTGAAAGAGAACTAAATGCTATCCTAATCGCTCTTGATGCCATAGCAGATGGAGATGCACCAAGAGTGTTAGAATCAAAAGTTTTACTTTTATATCCTGATTTAGAGATAGAAAGTTTATTTTAGTGGGTACTACAAGTTCCTTGACCGCTACTTTTTTCTAATTTATTTGTAACAAGCATATCAATAGACTCTTTCACCGTTTGACTTGTTGCATCAAAATACAAATCTAATCCAGCTTTTTTAAAACCCTCAGCAGGAGAACCACCAATACCACTTACTACTAAAGCATCAGGATTTAAACTCATAATATTACTTACAGCATTTCCACAAGCACTTACATCGTGACCACCATTTACTTGAACCTCTACATCGACTATTTTGTCATTTTCAAGTGTGATTATTGTATAAAATTTTGCTTTACCAAAATGAGCACCTCTTTTACTAAGGTACCCATTGTTTTCATCTGTTGGAAATACTACCCTCATTTTATTATCCTTTAATATTGTGTTTTAAGTTCATTGTTTTTAAAAGCTGTATAAGCCTCTTCTAGTGTCATATTACCAGCACCAACATACATTTTAATATTTGTTCTTTTTAAAATATCTAATGCTTTTTTACCTGCACCATTTCCTGTAATAATAACATCAGGCTCTAATTCAAAAACTTTTTGAGATGTTTGAAGACCTGCTCCATGCTCCATCGCTTCTGTTTCACTGTTTGATACCGTTTCTAAAACTTTTGTATCTTCATCGTAAATAACTAAATACTCCATACGTCCAAATCTTTCATCCATTGGAGAGTCCCAGTTTTCGCCTTTTGCTGTAAATACTATTTTCATTTTTGATTCCTTATTATTGTTTTAATTCTTTCCCAGCTATCTTTTACTAAAAGAGATAACTCACCATCTTTACTATATTCCACTATCGGTTGTGCTTTTGCTAATGCTTTTGTAAATGTTTCATCATAAGGTAATTTTGCAATTACTTCTATATTTTGTGCATCTAAAAAATCTTCTATATCTTGAGTAACATTAGCGTTTAAATCATACTTATTTATAATACAAACAGCTTCAAGATTAAATGTTTTTACCAACTCTTGCACTCGTTTAAGGTCGTGAAGACCAGAAACAGTTGCTTCTGTTACTAAAACAACTAAAGACGCACCACTCAGTGAAGAGATTACAGGGCAACCTATACCAGGACTTCCATCTGTAATAACAAACTCTTTATCGCCACGAAGTGCTAAAATTTTAGCTTCTGTTTTTACCTTTGCTACAAGTTTTCCAGAGTTTTCAGCTGCAAATCCAAGTTTAGCGTGAACCATTTGAGTAGAGTTTTTTATATCTGATACAAAAATATCTCCAGCTTTTTGTGTTTGCATAGTGATAGCATCGTGAGGACAAACTCTAAAACAGTAGTGACAACCCTCACAAGATATTGGGTCAACGATATGAAAATCATCATCTTCTGTAATAGCATCAAACTTACAAGCTTCAAAACAGATACCACAGTTTGTACAGCTATCTTCATCTATAATCGCTATCTCACCACTAAAAAAATCACTTTTATTCTTAAAATTTGCATCTAAAAGGAGGTGCATATTTGCAGCGTCTACATCACAATCACTTACTAAAGCATTGGAACCCTCTAAATAAGCGAAAGAGGCACTCAATGAAGTTTTTCCTGTTCCACCTTTACCAGATATTACGACAACTTCTCTCATTTTAGACCTCCTATAAAAGTAATTATCTCATCAAGTGAGTTTTTAAAATGCTCTATTTTAGGATAGATTAGTTCCCCATTTGCATAGAGTTTTGCTAACTCTTTATCGTTTTGTATTTTAGAAATTATAGGAATATTTTCAGCTTTACAATACTCTTCAACACCATTATTTCCAATACCATATCTGTTAATAATAATGCCAAAGTTCTGTTTTAAAACTTTCATCGTCTCAACAGCTAATGTTAAATCGTTCAGTCCAAAAGGTGTAGATTCTGTTATTAATATCACATAATCACTTCCTCTACTCGCTTCTATAACAGGACACGAAGTCCCAGGAGGTGCATCAAGAATTTTAATAGAGTCGTTAAAATTTTCATCTATATACTTAATAGTTTGAGCAATAAGTGGAACAGCCATCTCTTGCCCTAAATCTAATCTCCCCTCAACAAGGCTAAACCCATCAGCACTAAACTCTTTAATTTCACCAATTCGTGATGGTGTCATAGGTAAAGAATCGGTAGGGCAAAGTTCACTACAAGCATAACAGCTATGGCATAACTCAGGAAATACTAAAATCTCTTTTGGCATAGCCACGATAGCATTAAAATTACAAACTTCAACACATTTTTTACATAGAGTACAATCTACTGCATTCCATTTTGGAATCATTTTATTTGATACTGTTGTCTTTTTTAGCTTACTTTTTATAAAGAGTGCAGAGTTTGGTTCTTCTACATCTAAATCAGCTAAAACAACACTCTTACCCATACTTGCTAAATAGGATGTAAGATTTGTAGAGATAGTAGTTTTTCCAGTACCACCTTTACCACTAGCAAATGTTATTTTCATTCTTTTTCCTCATAATCGTTAAATATTTATGCACATATGTTCGTTATTATTACAGAGTTTTATAAATTTGTCAAGAAAATATTATAATTTTAACTAATCTTTTTAATAATTAAAGATTATGTTTATATATTGACTATATGAACATATGTTCGCTATAATGTAAATCTAATTTAAAATATGGATAATAAAATATGAATGGAAAAAGAAGAGTAGATAGAAATATTGATGCTGATTTTAGTGAAGTGTGTTTTAAACCGTGTGGAGTAAGAAAAATCTCTTTAGAAAATATAGTTATATATGAAGATGAGATGGAAGCTATAAGACTTGCAGATTTAGAATCTCTCTATCAACAAGAATCAGCAGATAAAATGGGAATATCACGAACAACATTTTCAAGATTAGTAGAATCTGCTAGAGGTAAAATAGCAGATGCACTTTTAAATAAGAAAGCACTTAGTGTAAAAAATAGGGAGTAGAGATAATGTTAATTTTAGGTGTAATAAAACATTCTATTATGATAACAAGCTTCGTTTTAATGATGATGCTTTTCATAGAATATATAAATGTACAAACACGAGGTGAGTGGCAAAACAGACTCAAAAAAAATCGTTTTGGACAGTATTCTTTAGCTGGACTTTTAGGTGTTATGCCTGGTTGTTTAGGTGCATTTACTGTTGTCTCTTTATACTCTCATAGAATGGTTAGCTTTGGTGCTTTAGTTGCTGTTATGATAGCAACAAGTGGTGATGAATCTTTTGTGATGTTAAGTATGTTTCCACAAACAGCTATTTGGATAAATATTATTCTATTTTTTATAGCGATAATCGTTGCATTTATTGTAGATGCTATTTTTAAAAATAAAGATTACTTTAGAGAGAAATTATCTCATGAATTTGAAATTCATGGAAAAGAGAGTTGTCACTGTTTTTCAAAAGACAGTATCTATAAACAACTTCGTTTTATTACATTTCCTAGAGCTTTTTTATTGATACTTTTTAGTGTTTTTCTTTTAGCTATTGTATCAGCTATACTTGGTGGAGATATTTGGAACTGGAAAAAGATAACATTTGTTATAGGTTCAATTATTTCACTTTTTATTATCGTAACTGTTCCAGACCATTTTTTAGAAGAGCATCTTTATAAACATATCATTAAAGAGCATTTAGTAAGAATTTTTTTATGGACATTTGGTGCATTAATGTTTGTTCATATTCTTGAAAACTATCTTGATATTAATGAATGGCTTCAAGATAATACAACAACTCTTTTAGTCATAGCTACAGCATTAGGAATTATCCCTGAGTCTGGTCCACATATGGTGTTTGTAACTATGTATGCTCAAGGTTTAGTTCCTTTTGCCGTTTTACTTGCTAGTTCAATTTCTCAAGATGGACATGGGAGTTTACCACTTCTCGCAGTTTCGACTAAAGTTTTTATATGGTTAAAAGTTATAAATGTTTTAGTAGCTTTAGTTGTAGGATTTATATTTTTAAATCTAGTATCATAGAAAAATTAAATTAAAGGATATTTATGGAATTTAACAAACGTTCTCTTCAACATATGCCCATACAACTTTTTGCAATTATTATGGGTTTATCAGGTTTTGCAATTATGCTTGGAAAAGCTTATCATATTATTGATATGCCATATTGGTTATATCTAAGTGTTCTCTTTATGGATAGTGTACTATTTTTATTGATATTTACAGCATATCTATTTAAAATAATACTCTATTTTGATGATGTCAAAAAGGAGTTTTATCATCCGATAAAAAGTTCTTTTATGGCGGCTATCTCTGTAAGTATGTTACTCCTATCCATCGCATTTTATGACTATGCACCAACACTTTCTATACTGTTATGGTACATAGGAACACCACTACAACTTTTCTTTACACTTGTAGTTATTAGATACTGGATAGATAATGATTTAAAAGTGGTACATAGTAACCCTGCATGGTTTATTCCTATAGTAGGTAATATGTTAGTGCCTATTATAGGGGTTGAATCTGCTCCTATCTATGTATCTCTATTTTTCTTTGCTATTGGAATGTTTTTTTGGATAGTGTTATTTACAATTATGATAAATAGAATTGTATTTCATCATCCACTAGCTAAAAAATTAATACCTACATTTTTTATTTTTATAGCACCACCTGCCGTTGGTTTTGTGAGTTACTTTAGAATTACAAATGGAAGTATAGATATGTTTAGTATATTTTTATATTCAATAGGGCTATTTACTTTAATACTTCTTCTATTTATGCTAAGAATGTACGACACAAAACAGTTTTTTATATCGTGGTGGGCATATACCTTTCCACTTGCGTCAATAACTATCGCAACGCTAATGATGGAGATGGTTTTTCATAATATGTTTACATATCTTCTATCTATCGCGTTAATATTTTTAACAACATCTGTTGTAGCTTTTGTAACATATAGAACGGTTCAAGCTTGTAGAGCAGAACAAATTTGTATTTCAGAGGAAGAGTAATGAGTAAATTATCAGTTTTAGTCGGTATAGGTTTAGGAATTGTATTTAGTGCGTTTATATTTGGTATGGCGTTTAAAATAGCTGCTCCTACAATGTTTTTTAAAGAGATTAAATCTACTTATGCGTTTGAAAAAACAGTAGAAGTGATTAAAAATAAGATAAACGCAAAAGATGGTTGGCACGTTACAACTATTATAGACCAGCAAAAAGAAGTTCTTGAAAATGGTGGTCAAGATGTTGGAAAAGTAAAAATTATTAAATTTTGTAATGGGAAACTTTCAGGAGAGATGTTAGCAAGAGATGAGAGTAAATATATGGCAACAAAAATGCCTTTAAGTATCTCTGTATATGAAAAAAGTGATGGAACTGTTGTTATAGGTCTAATGAATGGTTATGTAATGGCAAGACTTTTTGCTGGAACTACGGAGGGCGATTTAATGCAAAAAGTGGTTTTAGATATGGAAGATATTTTAAGCTTTGTACACTTTAGGTTTACAATTTTTTAAATGGAAGCTGTAAACATATACTCCATTATTACTATCGCTTTTTTAGGCTCTTTTGGTCACTGTATAGGAATGTGTGGTGGAATAATTATTGCCTATAGTAGTACAAAAATAGAAGATGACTGGAGTAAATCTAAGCAAGGTGTCGCACATTTACTTTACTCATTAGGAAGAGTTCTAACGTATGTTGTTTTAGGTGCAATGTTCGGATTTTTAGGTGGTGTAGCAATGTTTAACAACTATGCCAACGGTACACTCCTTATAGTAGCAGGTATATTTATGATACTTACAGGACTCTCACTCTCTGGAAAAATAAGATTTTTAACACTAATTGAACACTCAATGTCAAATGTTTCATGGTATCAAAAACTTTTTAGAGAGCTTTTAAAGACAAAATCTCTTTTAAGTTTTTTTGTTTTAGGAATGATGAATGGCTTATTGCCTTGTGGTTTAGTATATTTCTTTGCAGTAACGGCTGCAAGTACCGCTAGTGCAACTTATGGTGCATTAGTGATGCTCATATTTGGACTCAGCACTATTCCAGCACTTTTTAGTTTAGGTTTTTTTGTTGGTTTGTATAAACATGGTAAGTTTAGAAGTGTAATGATAAAACTAGCAGCAGTAAGTGTCTCCTTATTTGGTATTTATACTATTAACCAAGGATATGAGTATATAAAATATCCTCAAAAAAGTATTCACCAATGTTGTGAATTTGACCCAGATGCAGAGATAAATAAGAAATAACAGATAAAAGAGATATATGTATAAATTAGACAACCCTAAAAATAATAAAAAAAATGTATCTCATGCATTTTTTTTAGCACTTGCTATTACGATAGCTGAACCATCAACAGTTCTTCCTTTAATAGTTTCACATTTTAGTGATAATGTCATAATGGTTGGAATATTTGCTTCACTTCTTCGTGGTGGTGCGATAATAATCCAGCTTTATGCTGCATTTCACGCACAGGCATATAAAAGAGTTTTACCCTATTTAGGAAAGGTTTTTTTCTTTAGATGGCTCTCTTGGCTTGTAGTAGGTTTAAGTATATATTTCATAGGTGATTCCAACAAACCTTTAACACTTTTCTTTATCGGTGTAGGATTGTTTTTCTTCTCATTTTCTGCTGGATTTGGAACAATATATTTTAAAGAACTTCAAGCAAAACTTTTTTCTAAAAAGTACCGTGGTAAAACGATGGCTAATCGTCAAATTGCTGGAGCGATAGCATCTATTCTTAGTGCAGGAGTTACTGGTTATGTATTGAGTAGTTATGAACCACCGTTAAACTATGCTTATCTTTTTATCGTAAGTAGTTTCTTTATGGCGATAGGATTTTTTAGTTTTTTAACAATAGAAGAACCTGAAAAAATAAATGTAGCTGTAAAAGAGAAGAACTTTAAACTCTTTATGCAAAATGCACTCCTTATTTTAAGAGAGGATAAAAGATTACAGCTTCAAATAGGAGTTATATTTTTAAGTTTTAGCTATTATCTCTCTATGCCCTTTGTTATCCTCAATGCAAATACTCTTTTTACTCTTACAGGCTGGATGTTAGGTGGATTTATAATGGTGCAGATGATAGGGAGTATTATCGGAAGTACTTTTTTATGGAGAAATATTCACAATTACGAAAAAATGCTCACTCTCAGTTTTACATTTATGATTCTAGCATTTATTATAGCACTCTTTGCAACAACTGTTTATGAGTATGCGTTTATATTTTTACTTTTTGGTATAGGACTAGATGGACTTAGTATAAGTGGAATGAACTTAGTAATAGAGATAGCACCAGAAGAGAAACGCCCAACATATACAGCATTACAAACAAATATAACATCAATAGGACTGTTTTTTCCTATATTTGGTGGTATTTTATTGTACTATTTTGAGAGTTATAGTTTAATTTATAGTTTGAGTATAGTTCTTTTATTGACAGGATTATTATTAAGTTTAAAACTAAAAACAGATGAGGAGAGTTAATGATAATATTATTTGACAACTACAACAACCACGATAATTGCCAATCTCTTTGGGGATTTAGTGCCTATTTTGAAGAATATAAACTTCTTTTTGATACAGGAAGTAATGGACGTGTGCTTTTGAAAAATATGCAGGAGTTAAATATAGATGTTAAAGAGATAGAGTATATGTTTATTACTCATTCTCATTGGGATCATATTGGTGGGATAGATTCTATCTTAGAACTTAATCCCAATATAACTCTTTTTGTACCATCTACACTCTCTACTCATCTGATAGATGACCTTAAATTTTTAGCGAAAGATGTCATTATCTGTACTCAAAAACCTCAAAAACTTTTTGGAAATCTTTATACAACAGGACTTTTAGGAAAAGAGATGCCTGAACAGTCTTTGATTATAAAAGAGGATGAAGAGATAAAGGTTATTATGGGTTGTGGGCATTATGGAGTTGAAAATATTGCTGAGGTTGCTTGTGAGATTGTTGGTGTAAAAGTAGATTTTGTTATCGGTGGTTTCCATCTTTTAAAAAGTGATGATAGTGAGATTAAAAACTCTATTATAAAGCTTAAAGAGTTAGGTGTCACAAAAGTTTTACCAACACATTGCACGGGCGATAAAGCGATAGAGATATATAAAAACTCTTTTCAAGAAAACTATATCTCTGGTGGAATCGGAACAAAGATATAAAAGGAAAAAAATGATTTTTAATTTAGAAAAAAACAATGTAAACGAACAATATAAGTTGATGGCTCAAACTATTATTCCAAGACCTATTGCGTGGGTAGTTACTGAAGATGAGGGTGTTGTAAATATAGCACCATTTAGTTATTTTATAGGTTTATCCTCAGACCCTGCGAGTGTATTGATTTCGGTAGGGCATAAATCTGATGGTACTCCAAAAGATACATTGGCAAATATCCGTAAAAATGGTAAATGTACTATATGTATGGTTGATGAAAAAAATTTAGAAAAGATGCACTTTAGTTCAAAAGCACTTGACCGAGACCTAAGTGAAGCTGAAATATTTAATATTCAAACAGAAAGAACATTTGAAAACTATCCTCCTATGATAAAAGATGTTCCCTCTGCATATTTTTGTGATTTTAATCAAGAGATAGATTTAGGTGGTAGTTCTACTATTCCACTTGTGTTAAATGTAAAACAGATATATGTAGATGATAGTGTGATAACAGATAAAGAGAGAATGACAATAGTATTTAATCCAGTAGCAAGAATAGGAAAAAGTTATGCTTTTTTAGGGGAGGAGATAGCTCCACCTGCAATTCCTTAAAGAGTTTATAATATATCTGAGTTTAT
>CAZXSD010000046.1:0-15055 GCA_964642985.1 uncultured Sulfurimonas sp. | reverse complement strand
GTAGCTATCATCAAGTCATACTCCCCTGCTTCAAACTTTAGTAACTCTTTTTCAGTCTCAATAGCAGAAATTTTTGAGTGAAGCATTACCATTCTTAGGTCTGGTAAAAGTGCTTTTAACTCTCCTAGTTTTATAGGCATATGGTCAATAGAGTTATGAACATAAAAAACTTGTCCACCACGACGAAGCTCTCTTAAAATTACCTCTTTTACAAGTTTTTCTTCATACTCTTTTACAAATGTTCTGACACCTTGTCGCTCACTTGGAGGAGTTAAAAGTTGGCTCATCGTTTTGATAGAACTCATAGCTTGATTGAGTGAACGAGGGATTGGCGTTGCGCTCATAGAGAGTAAGTGAACATTACTATACACCTCTTTTATCTTCTCTTTTTGCTTTACACCAAACTTATGCTCTTCATCTATAATAACCACACCCAACTTTTTAAATTCTAATCCAAAAAGAGTATGCGTTCCAACAACAGTATCTATCTCCCCACTTGCGAGACCTTTGATAATATTTTTTTTATCTTTAGCACTTACAAATCTATCAAGTTTTGCATATTTAATACCCATCTCACTAAAACGCTCATCAAGTGAACGGAAATGCTGTGCTGAAAGTAGTGTTGTAGGAACAATCATAGCCGACTGATACCCTGACTTATAAGAAGCATAAATAGTATTCATAGCCACCTCTGTCTTTCCAAAACCAACATCTCCACTCAATAATCTATCCATAATATTTCCAACACTCATCTGCCCTAATATTTCATTGATAGATTGTGTTTGGTCGGCTGTATATTCAAATCCAGCTGATTTTTGAAATGATTTTAAATCACTTTTATTTAAGTTAATTTTTGGTGCTTTTATTAATGCTCTTGCTGCAGCTGTATTTACTATCTGACTAGCAATTTCAAGAAGACGTTTTCTAACTTTAGCTTTTAACTTTCCAAAACTTCCCTTCCCTAATTTATCTAATACAGGAGTTGAACCGCCACTTGCGATATAACGGTCAATATAATCAAGATTTTCAACAGGAAGTAAAATCTTATCATCGCCAACATATTTAAGAACTATAAAATCTTTCACACCACCAAGTATTTCAGTCTGTTCTATCCCCTCAAATATCCCTACTCCATAATCCTCGTGAACAACATAATCCCCAGTTTTTAAGTCATCTAAAAGTATCGCACTCTTTCTTCTTCGACGAATTTTATCGGGTTTATTCAGTGAGATAATCAGTTCAGTATGGGAAAGAATATTTAAAATATAGGGTGCAAAAATTTGTGTAATATTTTGAGGGTCATATAATCCAACTTGTTTTAAAACTGCTCTATTTGCACCTATGACTGTTATCTTTTTATTTTTATGTACTTTTAAAAGTGATGCAACATCAGCCACCACTATCTCTTTAAAGTTATCTGTATCTGGGAGGAGTTCAAGATTAAAGCTTTCACGTGAAAGTTGAGGATTATTTATACCGTAAGCATCTATTAAAACAGTGTCTAAGTTTCTTACAAGTCGTACATCTTTATCTGCTAAAAAATTCTCTGCATTATCTTCTAAATACCAAAGACCTAAAGAAGCGACATCTTTTACCAACGCATCAAACTCTGTTAATTCTACTTTTTTATTTAACGCATTAAAGGCACTCTCATCTAAAGAGTAAAATGCTGGTGTAATTTCTATGCTATCCAACTCCTCTTTTAAAGTACGTTGTGATTCAAGTTCAAAATATTTTATCTGCTCTATCTCATTATCAAAAAGAGAGATACGCATAGGGTTCTCACTCGCTGGAGCATAAATATCTATAATATCCCCACGAAAAGAGATCTCTCCCTCAACTTGAACCATATCTACAAAACTATATCCCCAAAAAAGCATCTTCTCTTTAAAAGATTTAAGGTCAATAGTTTCCCCAAACTCTATGGTCATTGATTGCAAAAGTTCTTTTTTAGGAAGATGAAAAAGGAGTGTTTTTAGAGGAGAGATGATTAAAGGTTTTTTCTTTGCTTTATGATAAGTTTTAAGTGCTGAAAAAAGTTGATGTATCTCCTCTTTATAAACACGTAAATCATCGCCATAAGTTGGACGAAAATCTGGAAATATTAAAACATCTTTTTTAAAAAACTTTGTAACACTTTCTAGTTCTAAAGCTTCTTTATAATCCTCACAAATGAGAATTTCCATATTTTGCTTTTTATCAGTTTTATAGTATTCAAATAGTGAACTTTGTGCCATTATTTAGCCTCTTTTTTCTGTTTTTCTTTCTCTTGCTTATATGTTAATGGTACTGTTTTTGTAGGATGTGGTACTTTAATATCCGTTGTTCCTCTAATAATAGAGTTCCAAGGTAGTTTTGTTGTTTGATTAAATATCTCATCATAGTTTTCTACTGTCCATTTAATAAACCAATAGGGATTAATAGTCTGATAAAAATAACGTATCTCATAGTGCAGATGTGGTCCACTACTTCTTCCAGTATTTCCAGTATAACCTATTAACTCACCCTTTCTCACAAACTGTTTTGATTTAACAACTATTTTATTAAGATGTCCAAAATATGATTTAAAACCGTAGTTATGTTGCATAATGATCAATTTTCCATAACCACTTTTTTTATGTGTACTTGCCCACTCAACCATACCATCAGCAGTTGCATATACAGGTGTATTCATTTTAGCTTTCATATCAGTACCTTTATGAAACTCTTTACGCTGTAATAAAGGATGAATTCTATAACCATATTTACTTGTAATTCCATTATAAACTATAGGAGACCCATTAGGAATAAACTGTAAAAGTGTTGCTTTATGTTCTGTGTTAAGTTGTGCTACATTTATTCTATCTTCTATGGAAGCATTTTTATCAGGTGCTATCCCTATAAGAGTTTCAATAGCATTTAATGAGCTAGAGAGTTCATCAACTTCCATTCTTTTTTGAGCTAAAGTTTCCTCTTGTAACTCTATCGCTTCTTTGGAATAATTAAAATTTTTAATTAAGTCACTATTTATCTGGAGTAATTCATTATAAGAATGTTCTATTTTCTTTTTATTAAGGATTATCTCCTCTTTTTTTAACATAATTTCATTTACTGTATGATTAAGATATAAGATTGCACCTGCACCTAAAAAAAGTGTACTAAAAATAAAAATAATAATATAAATAATAATTTTTTTGACAAACTTATGCAAATTAAAATGTGTTGTACCCTTATGGTCATCTATTATTACTGTAAAATGATTATCCATTATAACTCTTTAAAAACTCTTCAACAACTTTAAAAGAACCAAAAACTAAATATTTTTCATCTTTCTTTATTTCACTAAAATTACTATTTTTCATATTTAAACTCTCTATAACTTCTGTTAATATATTTTTATCTTCTATTCTATTATCATCTATATTAATAATTTCAATATGCTTTATCATCGGTTTTAAAATAGTTAATATCTCTCTATAATTTTTATCTTTATAACTATTATAAATTAAAATATACTTACTCTCCTTGAGTGATAAATAGATAGATTTTGCAGCTAAAATATTATGTCCAACATCAAGTAATATATTATCGGTTAAAGGAGTTAATCTTCCAAAAAGTTTAGAGTTTTTAAAATCATTTTCACTATATTTTATTTCTAAAAATTTAAGGGCAGAAATACTAAGTTGTAAATTGTTTTTTAAATACTCAACTAAAGATAATTTTTTTGAGATAATCTCTATTTTTTGTAAATCTTCACTCTCTAAAAATGTATCAATTTTATAGATATTCACACTCTTTTTTTTAGATATATTTTCAGCTACTTCATAAACCTCTTGATTTAACTGATTGGCGATAATAGCATTATTTTGAATAGAATTAAGCTTTGTAGTGGCTATCTCTTGTATAGTATTACCTAAAAAAGCTTCGTGGTCTCTATCTATTGGAGTTACAAGAGTTAATATCGTAGGAAAAACTGCCGTAGCATCATACTCACCACCAAGACCTGCTTCAAGAACAATATAATCTAAATTTTGAAATACAAACATCGCTAACAATGTCGTATATTCAAAATAACTCAAAGAGTTAGCTTCATCTTCTACTAATATCTGTAAGAGGTTCTTATGTGCAAAATTTAAACTTGTAATCGTTGCATTTTGACCATTTATCCATATTCTTTCATTGAAATCTATAATATGAGGAGAACTATAATGTCCAACACGAAAACCTAAAGAATATAAAGCAGAAGCTAAAAATCGTCCTGTTGTTCCCTTACCGTTAGTTCCTATAAGATGAATAACTTTAGGGATACTAATTTTATCTTTTATCCGTTCATATACTCTAGGCATACGACTATAATCAATCTCATCATAGTATAAAGGCTTATCATTTAAAAATTTCTCTAGCATCTATTTATAAACCACTCTATTTCTACCACTCTCTTTTGCTTTATACATATTATTATCTGCTATTTTAAAAGTTGATTCAAAATTCTTAGCTCTTTTTCGTTCGCTTACTCCACAACTTACAGTAAGGTTTATTCTACTTCCTTTATATAAAAAGCGTGCTGTTTCAACTTTTACTCTAATTTTTTCTGCAAAAATAACACTACCCTTTAAATCAGTTTCACTTAAAAGAGCAATAAATTCTTCTCCACCAAATCGCCCTACAACATCAACTGTTCTCGCCTCTTTTTTAAGTATCTGAGCAAAAGCTTTTAGGATAATATCCCCTGCATCATGACCAAAAGTATCATTTACATCTTTAAATTTATCCAAATCAAAGAGAACAATAGAATAATTATGTCCATTTCTTGAAAATTCCGATTCCTTCATAAGAAAAAATTCATCTAAAGCTCGTTTGTTATAAAGTTTTGTTAAAAAATCCTCTTTAGAATTTTTTTCAGCTATTATAAGTTCCTCTTCAAGTTTTTTAATTTTAAGACTCATCGTATCTATACTTTTTGATTGTTCTTGTAAGTCTTTTGATAAGTTATTACTATTTTGCTCTAAAGCAAGTGCTATTGTATAGAGTTTTTTATGAGCTGTTTTAATATCAGTTGTTGATTCATACGAGAAACTTTTAAGTTCTTGTTTGATAAGTTGAATTTCATTATTGGAAGAATCACTATTTTCCATCATATTTACAAGTTTAAGTGTTAGCTTATCAAGTACACCATCAAGAGAACCGACCATATCACGCACACTTTTTTTATCAAGAGCTATACGTAATGTAATTGCCGATTTTATCTCATTTTCAATACTTAAATTATCTATTATTGATGGGTCTAGGCGTATCTTTTCACTTAGGTTTTCTATCTCTTGATTTGAACTTGATGCGATAGAGGGGATAAAAGAGTTAATTAAAAGAGTTGCTATACGTTCTAAATTTGTATTTGTATTTTTTTCTTCCCTCCCTATTTTTGCATCTAAATTATTAACAATTTTGGCTAAATCATCCCCATCAATAGTTCCAACAGGTTTAAGCTTTCTTAAAAAAGTATCATCATAGTTTGTTACAAAATTGACCCATAGCTGTTTATATTGAGCAAGTTGTGAACTGTTTGCACTTAAATTTAATATATCTATCGTTTTAGTTGCTAACTCTCGTGCTTCTTTATTATGTAATACCTCAACTGTTTGAAGTATCTTTTTTGTAAGTGCTATCTGTCCTTCTAAAGTTTCAGAACATAATGTTTGATTTGTACGGTTTAACTTAGCAGTAATAAAACGAATAAAATCAGATGTAGTTTTTATTCTGTACTCAAAAAGGTCTTTTTGAAACTCTTTATGTAACATTTTTGAAAATTTATCTATCTGATTACAATCTTCAACTATCATTCCAGCACGTAAAGCCTCTTTACAAAAAGCTTCATTATAAAAATTTGGAGTTAAAAGATTTCCTTCGAGTTCTAAACGCTTAATCGCTCTTTTTATAATACCTTGAATTGTCATATTTAATTATCCTTTTGACTTATAGCACCCTCAGCAGATACTCTTGCAACAAATGACTTAATAGCTTTTATCGAACTCAAATTAATCGCATCAAACCTCTCTTTATCTGTCATTACAGCATTTGCAACGATAGAAAAATCATAACTACCTTTTATAATATACTCTTTTTTTCTATTTTTATTTATTTTTAAAATAGTTGTTGCTCTATAAGCTGTAATATAACCATAAGTATCGTACTGAACTGGTGTATAATGGATATTAATAAGAGAGATTTGGAGATGTGTTTGAGAGTGTTGTCGTGATGTTAAAGAGGAGTGAAAAACTTCTAATATAGCTCTATCTAGTGCATCTTTAATAAGCACTGTATTTTCTGGATCAGTTGAGGAGATAACAACACTTGTACTTACCTTTTCCCCAACTACTTCACGAGCAAACTTAGCACTAGACTTATATCCACAAGCAGAAAAAGAGATAAAAATAGCGATAAGTAAAGCTATTTTTACAACTATTTTAAGCATAGTGAAACTATCCTTTTATAACGATATTAACAAGTTTCTTAGGAACAACTATCTCTTTCACTATTTCCTTGCCATCTATCCACTTAGCAATAACCTCTTTAGCCGATGCAAGTATCTCATCTTTAGTAGCATCTATTGCAACTTCAACTTCTGCACGACGTTTACCATTTACAGAAACACCAAGCATTACACTATCTTCTACAAAAACTTCATCAAGAACAGTTTGTTTGTTTAAGTTGTTAAGATTAAAATACTCTTTTGAAATTTCCCAAGTAGTATGAGGAATAATAGGTTCCATAATCGATGCTAAAATCCAATAACCTTCACTCCAAACATCAGAATTTGACTGAGCATTTAGAGCATTCATAGCTTCCATAACACCAGCAATCATAGTGTTAAATGTATAACGCTCTGCAAAAACTTCATTTGAGCGAACAAGTGCTTCATATACTTTTTTACGAGCAAACTTCTCCTCTTTATTTAAAGAGCTATGGTCTATTTTTGGTATCGTATCTGTTTTAACGATATTTGAACTTCTATCAAAAAATCTTTTTATAAACTTGTAAGAACCCTCTACACCACTATCGTTCCACTCTAATTCTTGAGTTGGTGGTGCTGCAAAAAGGATAAACATACGTGCTGTATCTGCACCATATTTTGCAATAATTTTATCAGGATCTACTGTATTTCCTTTTGACTTACTCATCTTAGCACCATCTTTAAGTACCATACCTTGAGTAAGTAGTTTATCAAAAGGCTCA
Source organism: uncultured Sulfurimonas sp. (assembly GCA_964642985.1). GTDB lineage: Bacteria > Campylobacterota > Campylobacteria > Campylobacterales > Sulfurimonadaceae > Sulfurimonas. The sequence goes on along the minus strand of CAZXSD010000046.1, from coordinate 7,846 downwards.
TCAAACTCGATGTACCCTAAATCACGAAAAACTTTTGTAAAAAATCTTGCATATAAAAGGTGTAGTATCGCGTGTTCAATTCCACCGATATATTGATCAACACCCATCCAGTATTTCATCTGTTCTTTTGAGAATGCCTCTTTTTCCCAATTCTCTGGAGATGCACAAAAACGTAAAAAGTACCAAGATGACTGAACAAATGTATCCATAGTATCAGTTTCACGTAGTGCATCTTTACCACAATTTGGACAAGAACAATGTTTCCAAGTAGGATGGTTTTCAAGAGGAGAACCCTCTCCATTTATCTCAACATCATCAGGAAGAGCGATAGGAAGGTTCTCTTTTTTCTCCATCACTATGCCACAATCTTCACAATGAACAAAAGGTATAGGAGCACCCCAATAACGCTGACGAGAAACTCCCCAATCTTTGAGTTTATAGTTAGTAGTTTTCTTGCCTATCTCTTTTTCTTCAAACATTTTAATAATGTTGTATTGAGATTTTTTAGAGTTAAGACCATTAAACTCTTCAGAGTTAAAAAGTACACCAGCATCTGTAAAAGCTTTTTCACTCACATCTACTTCGGTATCTTTTGGTTTAATAACTGCATTTATAGCTAAGTCATATTTTTTAGCAAAATCATAATCTCTATCATCGTGAGCAGGAACAGCCATAACAGCGCCTGAACCATAATCCATAAGAACAAAATTTGCTATCCAAACAGGAATAGTTTTTCCAGTTAAAGGGTGGATTACATTTAAACCAAGTGAAAGACCAGCTTTCTCTTTTTGTCTGTCGATAGATGAACTGTTTTTCATCTTTGTAATCTCTGCAATAACATCATCACTTAAAAGATTATTTTCAATCATATATGTTACTATCGTATGTTCAGGTGCAAGTGCCGTATAAGATACACCATAAACAGTATCTGGACGAGTTGTAAAAACATCAAAGCTTTCAAATGTACCGTTTAACTTAGCTTTAGACTCTTCATCAAATATCAAATCAAACGCTAAACCATTTGATTTTCCTATCCAGTTCTCTTGCATTGTAAGAACTTGTTTAGGCCAACCACCCTCTAGCTTTTTTAAATCATCTAAAAGCTCATCAGAATATTGAGTAATTTTAAAATAGTATTGGTTCATATCTTTTTTAACGATAGGAGTATTACATCTCCAACAACAACCATCTACAACCTGCTCATTTGCAAGAACTGTTTGGTCGTGTGGACACCAGTTTAAAAAACCTTTTTCACGGTATAAAAGACCTTTTTCATACATATCTATGATGAAACCTTGCTCAAACTTTGTGTAAAGTTCATCACTTGTAGCAAGTTCACGCTCTTTAGAAAAAGAGAAACCTAAAGCTTTAAACTCCCCTTTCATATAGTCTATATTGTCATACGTCCAGCCCTTAGGATGTGAACCATTTTTGATAGCTGCATTTTCAGCAGGCATACCAAAACTATCAAAACCGATAGGATGAAGAACATTATCCCCTTGCTGTCTTGCATGACGAGCAAAAGCATCACTTATAGAGTAGTTTCTAACGTGACCCATATGAAGACGGCCACTTGGAAAAGGAAACATACTTAAAATATATTTTTTCTCTTTTGTGAAATCTTCTGATGGTTCAAAGCTATTATTTTCAGCCCAGTATTGTTGCCATTTTTTTTCTATTGATTTTGAGTTATATTCCAATTTTTATCCTAATAATCATCATGTGTTTTTGAACTTTCTATATAGATAAGTCCTATTGAGAAAATATTTGCTATTAAAGCACCTATTGCTAAAGCAATTGCCCACTCTAAGTTTCCTACTACCTCTAAATATATAAATGCTGGTATAAGATGTAAATCTGCAACTAATGAAGAAGCTAATAGTTCTGCAGAAAGAAGATTTCTAACACCTATCTTTAAAAATGTAGAGACAAGATTTAAACTTGCTGCAACAAAAAGTGAAACTGAACTATGTTCAATCATAAACCCAGCTATCGATGTTAAACTCATCAATGCGAAAAATACATATACTACTTTACCCCAATCCATTTTTATTCCTTAAAGTTTATTACTCTTCTATCCAAGCATCTGTTTTAATAACTCTATCATCACTAAAATATTTCAGTTTAAACGCATTACTACATTTTCCCTCACTAAAATCCATAATAGCTATCTGTAAAATAGATTTACATTTTTTAGGAATATCGTAATGTCCTTTCATACCTGTTAAAAACTGTTTAAGAGGAACTTTTTTATCCATTCCTATTACGTTATCTCTACAACCAGTTAAACCTATATCACTAAGATAAGCAGTTCCTTGAGAGATTTGAAAGTCATCTGTACTCACATGAGTATGTGTTCCTATAATTCCACTTACTTGACCCTCTAAAAGCATCATCATTCCACGCTTTTCACTTGTTGCTTCGGCATGAAAATCTATGAAAATATTTTTGATACCCTCTTCGTGTAGAAATGCAACAGTAGATTCGGCACATCTAAACGCATTATCTGTATAGGGCATAGCGTAGTGACCCATAAGATTTAAAACAGCAAGTTTTTCTCCTGCGACTTCATAGACTTTACAACCAGTTCCAGGAACACCCTCTGGATAGTTATGAGGACGTAGAAGTTCGTGAGTATCAAAAAGAGGTAAAATATCTTTTTTATCCCAAGTATGATTTCCACCACTCATAACATCAATACCATAAGAGATAAGTTCATCAGCATTTTTAGAAGTTAATCCAAAACCATGAGAAGCATTTTCATAATTTGCGATAATAAAATCTATATTATGTTCATTTTTAATTTTTAAAAGATTTTTTTTAATTATATCTCTACCCGGACGACCTACAATATCACCTATAAATGCTACTCTCACTTTTGATACATATCCATATCTGAAGTGCTAGGAATTCTAAAAAATGAAAAAGCAGGAAATGGTGTTGGAAGAGTGATAGGGTTTACATTTCCACTATGAACCTCTTCCCAAATTTTATTATTTTGAGCTTTAAGTTGTTTGAGTTTTATATAGAACTTTCCATCTCTTTCATAAGTTGAACCTATATCATTATCTACAATTTCAATGTGAGTTCCCTTAGGATATAAAACTTCCATCTCATCATTTGGAAAAGTTTTATATTTACATAAAAAGTAATCTCCATCGGGATTTACAACACCAGTTACTTGATGTGTTCCTAATTGCATACTAAAATCTAAACTTTGAGTATCGTGACGTTCAAATGGGCGTGAAACTAGATAAGCATCTGTATAGCCACGATTTTGAAGAGAGTGAAGTTCATACTGATATTTTTCATTATCAAATTTCTCTTCATAATAATCATCAATAGCCATTCTATAAGCATTTGCAGTAACCGCAGCATAATAAGCTGTTTTTGTACGACCCTCTATTTTGACAGAATCTACAACACCACTCTCTAAAATCTCTTTTATATGTGAAGCAAGATTAAGGTCTTTGGCATTCATAATATACGTTCCAACACCTTCCTCTTCCTCTAATCTAAAAAGAGTTCCTGTATCTGGATTGGCAGCGTATATCTCATATTCAAAACGGCAATCATTTGCACAACTTCCACGATTTGGAACACGCCCACTTTGAAGTGTAGAGATAAGACAACGTCCACTATATGCAAAACACATAGAACCGTGAACAAATACCTCTAGTTCTAAAGTTGGAAGCTCTTTTTTTATCTCTATTAAATCTTTAAGAGAGATTTCACGTGCAACGATAATACGTGTAGCACCCATATCCATATAAACTTTAGCATCTAAAACATTCATAACGTTTGCTTGTGTTGAGAGATGTAAAGGCATATCAGGAGCAAGGTCATGACAAAGTTTTAAAACCCCTGGAGTTGCTACTATAAAAGCATCAGGTTTAAGTTCTGCCATCTTTACAATATGTTTTTTAAGAAGTGAAAGTTGAGAATTAAATGGAAAACCATTTATAGTTGCATAAACTTTTTTACCCTTTGAATGAGCATATTCGATACCCTCTGCAAACTCTTCCATACTAAACTCTTTACCAGAACGGATACGAAGAGAGAAATGACTTACTCCACCATAAACAGCATCTGCACCAAAGTCAAATGCTATTTTTAATTTTTCTAATGTCCCAGCGGGAGATAATAGTTCTACTTTTTTTTTCATTTAAGCTCCAAACTGTGCTAAAAGTGCTTCAATATCATCTGTTGAAGCTAAATCTTCTGTGTTATCTCCTGCAATATGTTGAGCAGAAGATGTTCTTGTTGAATCATCTATTTTACTATCAAAGAGAGTATTCATATATTTAGAGAGTGAACGCATAACATTAATAACTCGTTCAATTTTTTGACGATGAATATCTTGATATTGCATTATATCCATTGTTTGCATTATAGAATCACCACTATTTTGAATAGTTTCTGCAGCAGTTTTAGCTCTATCTAGTGCTTCTTGATTCAATTTTAATTGAGTTATAAAAACATCTATATCTACAAACTTACCACTTAATTTCTCAAAAAGTTCTATATTACTCATCAATGTATTTTCAATAGTTTGCATATGCCCTTCAGCATCCATTAAATCATTACTAATACCCTCAATAATATCAAAAATTTCACTAGCTTTTTCTTCACTCTCTTTCGTTACATCATCTAGTTGATGAACCATCTTATTTTCATCTGTTGCAGGTAAAGGCCATTGATATGATGTATCATCTGTATAATTTGGGGGAGTATCTTCAAATTCTGATGACTCTGATTTAGTTACCAATTCATCACTATCTTCATCTGATGAGTCCATACTATCTGTATCACCACTCATTAAAGCATCAAGTTCTTCTTGTGTCATTTCAGTTCCCTAATAATGGATATTATATATATTTTACGATAATAACATAATTATATAAAATATGTCATAATTAACTCTATGAAAATAGATTTACATAATCATACTACACGTTGCAACCATGCAGATGGAAGCATCCACGAGTATATAGAAAAAGCGATACAAACAGGCACTCAATATTTTGGTTTTTCAGACCATGCACCCATGGATTTCGATCCAAAATACCGTATGAGTTTTGAACAGATGAAAGAGTATGAACAAGAGGTTCTAAAGTATAAAGAGATTTATAAAGATAAAATAGAGATACTTTTAGGCTATGAAGTTGATTATCTTCAAGGTCATATTGATGAAAGAGTATTAAATGCTAATGTAGACTATCTGATAGGCTCAGTTCATTTTATAGATGAGTGGGGATTTGATAACCCTGAATTTATCGGTCATTATGAAAATGAAGATATAGATATTATTTGGCAGAAATATTTTGATGCTATTGAGGAGATGGCAAAGAGTGGTTTATTTGATATAGTAGGGCATATAGATTTGATAAAAGTTTTTAAATTTATGCCAAATAAGGATATAAATGAGATAGCTAAAAATGCTCTATTAGCTATTAAAAAAGCAGATATGGTTTTAGAGTTAAATGTAGCAGGATATAGAAAACCTATTGGTGAAGCTTATCCCTCTCCATCACTTTTAAAAATGGCTTTTGATTTAGATATTCCTATCACTTTTGGCTCGGATGCTCATACTCCAGAACAAGTTTCTATGTTTAATGATGAGATTATCGCTTTGGCTAGGAGTGTTGGGTATAAGGAATGTGCTTTTTTTCGTGAACGTCAAAGGTTTATGATTGAGTTTTAAAATAAAAGCACAACACTAGACCCAAGAAGTGCCACATACATATAAAGCATAGTAGTAGCAACTTCACTAGAACCATTCAACTCTTTTAACTTTGTAAAAGAACCTACTATTCCAAATAAAATAGCTACTAAAATAGTAGCTATCGTTGGATTTAAAAAAGTGATAAAACCAGCGATAATTTGACTTAACAAAGAGATAAACAGAGCCAAAGCTATTAAAAACCAATACTTCTTTGCACCCATCTTACAAGCACATCCTATCTTAGAAAAATATTTTTGCTTTATAGACTCAAACTCTAATAAAAATAGAAAAATCATCGCTGGAACTAAATTTGTTTTTGTAAGATTATAGATATTTAATATCTCTTCATTAAAATTAAAAACTTCAAAAAAAGAGAAAAGTACCGTTACAATAAAAACAACTACAATAGCTGGAATAAAATCAAATAATCGTAATCTGTATTTTGTGTAGATAATATTTATAGATGTAGCAACAAAAGCTAATACAAATAAATATAGTAATGGGGAGCTTATCAAAATTTACCCTCTATTTTTTATATAAGTGTAACATATATTACTTAGAAATTTTTATTAAGGACTCTTAATTGGCAAAATATATAATACTAGATACAGAAACAACAGGAACAGAAGAAGAAGATAGAATTATTCAACTAGGATATATCGTTTTAGGTTCACGACCTATTGAGGTTTATAATGAATTTTGTTCAACAGATATAGATATTAAGTTTGGAGCGATGGAGGTTCATGGAATTACTCCAGAAATGTTAGAAAATAAAGCAAAATGTACCGAGTTACCATCATATAAACGTCTTCTTGAACTCAATAGTGAAGAGAACTATATTATAATACATAATGCCCCTTTTGATTTAACTATGCTTGAAAAAGAGGGTTTTGAGACAAAGATGAAAGTGATAGATACTCTTCGTGTTGCAAAACATATACTTCCAGATGAAGAAGCACATAGACTTCAATACTTTCGTTATAAGATGGAGATATATAAAGAGGAACAAAAAGAGGCTCAAGCGTTAGGCATAGTTGTAAAAGCACATGATGCGATAGGGGATGTTCTTATCTTAAAACTTTTTTTAAGCCGTTTGAAACAGCTAGTATTAGAAAAGTTTCCAGATGATAATCCTGTTGAAAAGATGGTAGATTTAACAAGTACCCCTATTTTAATAACAACTTTTAAATTTGGTAAACATAAGGGTAAAGAGATTAAAGATATTGTGAGTGAAGATAGTGGTTATTTAAGATGGATGTTAAAATCTATGGATAACTTAGATGAGGATTTAAGGTATTCTATAAACTTTGCTTTAGAGGGTTAATTTATAAAAAAATATGAAAGGAGATTTATGAATATACTTAGACCATTACCAAAAGAGGAATTAAATAGCTTTTTTTCAGAACACTCATTAAAAGTGATTCAATATTTTATGAATACATCTTTATTTGCACAACCAGAGGTTTATACAGATAAAGAAAGTTTGCCTATCCAAATACCAAAAGAACATTTAGAACAATGGTTTGTTCAAGCTTTACAAGTTGAAGCCGTAGGAGCTGGTAGTTATCCAATAGATATTTTAAAAGCAAATGAATGGGGTGCTGATGTAAAAATGCTATCTTGTAAAGTTGATAAAAATGATAATCTTACTAATGGAGATAGTGGTGAAACATCATTGGCTCAAAAATTTGTTGGTACAGGGATAAGCTTAGATGATATGTTCAAACAAGAACAGTATCAAGAAATTATTGATGGTTGGACTTCAATTTGGAAAGATAAATTAGTAAATGTGAAAACTGATAAAAATATAGCTAATGTTTATTTTTTCTTCTTTTTGAGAGGTAGTAAAAAAGAGAGTTATATTTGTGCTTTTGAAGTAGATATTGATAATATTAATACAGATATAATAACACAAAGAGATGAAAATAGTGAAATTAAACAATCAGTATTTTTAAGTGGAGTAATTGATGAGAAGTATGGAAATTCTAAAATTTATAAAGCTAAAAAAAGATTAGAATTAAGATTAAAACCTAAAAATTTGCTAGATGATGGTTTTTTAATTACAATCCCAACAGAGATTCCAACAAAAGAAGATATTTATCAACTCGTTCAAGATAAAGA
>CAZXSD010000045.1:0-15324 GCA_964642985.1 uncultured Sulfurimonas sp. | reverse complement strand
TTTAGATGACTCTATTACTCAACTCTTGAATTTTAGTTTTTAAAGGATTGGGGTGATTATAACACAAAATATTTGGTACAATAGGTTTTTTTAAGAATAAATTTTAAACAATAAATAAAGGAAAAAAATGAACGAAACTGAAAAAGATACAATAATCTTAGAACTTCAAAAAAGAGTAGATAAATTAGAGGGAAAAAATGAAGAGGGGATACCTACTTATAGTTTTAGCTCTATCAAATATACAGAGTTAGAGAGTATCGTCTCTATTAAAAAATCTTTTGATGATGCACCTTTTGAAGATTGGTTAGAGAGTGATATTAATATATCTTTAGAGAGTGCCAATTTTTTAGAAACACTTTTAGGTAAATATGGTAAATTTATTCAAGCCTATAAAGAGGAAACACTTAAAGCAAATTTTATTATTCCTATTATAAATCAAGTAGATTTTCTTTCTATCAAAGATGAAATATCTCCATTTTATGAGGAGATTATTACTTATAAAACAGAAAAGTTTATATTGAGTGGTGCTACCGATTTCAGTATATCTAAAGGTTTAGAATATAGTGAGAAACCCTATTTTTTTATACAAGAGTTTAAAAAAGGAAAAGTTTCAACCGACCCTGAACCACAACTTTTAGCAGAGCTTATAAGCGCTATTGAGTTAAATCAATTTCAAAGTATGAAAGGTGCTTATATCGTTGGGGCTATCTGGAATTTTGTGATTTTAGAAAAGATAGGGACTCATAAATATAGATATAATGTAAGCTGTAACTTTGATAGTACAGATTTTGAAAAATTAAAAGGGATTTATAAAAATCTACTTTTTATTAAAAATGAGATTTTGGAGATAGTAAGAGAAAAATGAAAGATACACAAAATAATATTATACCCTGCACCCACTGCCACCTAGAGTTCAAAGAATCGGTTATGATAAAAGATGGAGATAATCACTTTTGTTGTAACGGTTGTCAAGGTGTTTATCATCTTTTAAGTGATGAAGGACTTGATGGGTTTTATGAGAAGATGGGGTCAAAAACAACTTTAACACCTCAAACACAACAGTATGAAGATTCTCAAAACTTTAACTCTCCTGCTTTTTATGATAGATTTGTTTCAGAAGATAATGATGGTTTTAATAAGGTTTCTTTGATTATAGAGGGTATTCACTGTTCTGCTTGTGTGTGGTTAAATGAAAAAGCATTGCATCAGATGGATGGGATTATTGAAGCTGATATTAATTTTACAAATAATAAAGCGACTATTGTTTGGGCTGAAGATGTTGTAAAATTATCTGATATTATAGATATGATTAGAGCTATTGGTTATAATGCTTATCCTTATGATGCGTCTATTCAAGAGGCTAAGGCAAATGCTGAACGTAAAGATTATTATCTTCGTATGACTGTGGCTATATTTGCTACTATGAATATTATGTGGATAGCTGTTGCTCAATATGCTGGGTATTTTACAGGTATCGCTCAAGATATGAAAACTATTTTAAATATCGCAGAGGGTGTTCTTGCTACTCCTGTTTTAGTGTATAGTGGTTGGATATTTTTTCGTGGTGCGTATTATGGGCTGAAAAATAGAGTTGTCAATATGGATTTACTTGTTGCAACTGGTGCTTTACTTACCTATATCTATTCTCTTTATATAACTATTATTCAAAGTGGAGAGGCATATTTTGATTCGGTAACTATGATTATTACTTTTGTTTTGATTGGAAAGTTTTTAGAGGTTCTTAGTAAGAAAAATGCAGCAGATACATTAGATATTATCGGTAAAAATCTTCCTAGTGAAGTGAAAATTGTAAAAGATGAAAAAATCATCTCTTGTAGTTTAAATGATGTAGCAGTTGGGGATATTGTAGTGGTTTCTTCAGGGGAGAAAGTTCTTTTAGATGGGACTATTGTAAAAGGAGATGGCTCTTTTGATGAGTCAAATCTTACGGGAGAGAGTGAACCTATCTATAAAAATATAGGCGATAGTGTTGTAAGTGGAACTATCAGTATCGATGCAGATATTCATTTTGAAGCTACTAAAGATTTTCAACATTCTACACTTTCAAATCTTGTATCACTTTTAGAGAGTGCTATCACAAAGAAACCAAAAATAGAACAGATGGCAAATAAACTTTCAGAGTATTTTTCTACAACTATTTTACTGCTTTCACTCTTTACATTTATAGGGTGGTATATCTATCCAAATAGTTTTGAAATCTCTTTTATGGTTGCAATATCAGTTATAGTTATAGCCTGTCCTTGTGCTTTGGCACTTGCTACACCTGTTGCTACTTTAGTTGGATTGAGCTTAGGTGCAAAAAAAGGGATACTTTTTAAAGAAGCTGGACATCTTGAAACTATGGCAAATGTAGATACTTTAGTCTTGGATAAAACAGGAACTATTACGGTGGGTAAACCAGAGGTTATTAAAGAAACAGTTTTCAAAGAGTTTGATAAAAATCTTTTATATTCTCTTGTAAAATCTTCTAAACACCCTGTTGCATTAGGTATTTTAAAATTTATTGTAGATGATGAGATAAAAGAGAATATTTTAGATGAGTATAAACAGATAGCATCAGCAGGAATAAGTGCTAAACATAAAGATAAAACTATCTTTGGTGGAAATTTAAAACTTATGAAAGAAAATAGTATAGAGATACAATATGAAAGTGATAATACTATTTTTTACTATGCCGTAGATAATGAAGTTGTAGCTATCTATGAGTTAAGAGATAAGATAAAAGAGAATGCAAAAGAGCTAGTAGTTAATCTTACAAAAAAAGGTATAAAAATTATAATGCTTACAGGAGATAATGACAAAACAGCGCAGAGAGTAGCTGATGAGGTTGGGATTAAAGAGTATATATCGGAACAAACTCCAAAAGATAAATCAGATTTTATAGAACAACTTCATAACGATAAAAAAACTGTGGTAATGGTTGGAGATGGTGTAAATGATATATTAGCATTAGCTCAAGCCGATATAGGTATAGTTATGGGAAGTGGAAGTGATATAGCCGTAGATGTAAGTGATGTAGTATTATTAAATGATACTCTGAAATCTTTAGAAGATGCCTTTAAAATTTCTGCTACTACTTATGGATTGATAAAACAAAATTTAGCTATCTCTTTTATTTATAACTCTATTACTATACCTTTAGCGATGGCTGGGTTTGTTATACCTTTAGTGGCTGCTATTTCTATGAGTGTGAGTTCTTTGTTGGTTGTTGGGAATTCTATGAGGATACAGTATAAATGGAAAAAAGGATAAAAAATAAATTTAATATCAAAGGAAATAATTAATGTCTAATATAATTAAAGCATTTATAAATATAGTAAATAACCATCATGTAAATATTACAAATGTAACTCAAGGTAATAATAGAGCAAATAATATGGGTGAAGGATTCGAAACTTATATTAAAGATGTTTTTGCAAATACTACGGATGAAACTGATGAACAACTAAAATTAGAGAGATTATCAAAAATCTATTCGTATCAAGGTAATAAAAATAATCCACCAGATTTAATGTTAAGAGATAGTGATGCCATTGAAATTAAAAAATTAGAGTCTAAAAATAGTGCTATTGCTTTAAATAGTTCCTATCCTAAATCTAAATTATATGCTGATAGTCCAATGATAACTAAATCTTGTAAAGAGTGTGAAGAATGGAACATAAGAGATATGCTTTATGCTGTTGGATATATCAATCAAAATCATTTAAAATCTTTATGGTTAGTTTATGGAGATTGTTTTTGTGCAGATAAAGAAACGTATGAAAGAATCAAAAATACTATTTCAAGTGGAATCATAACAATATCTAATGTGGAGTTTACTCAAACGAAAGAGTTAGGAAAAGTTAAAAAAGTAGACCCCTTAGGAATAACTGATTTAAGAATTAGAGGTATGTGGCATATTGAAAATCCAAATAAAACTTTTAGCTATATTTATACTTATGATGATTCAAAAGAATTTCAATTAATATGCTTAATGAAAAAAGAAAAATATGATTCTTTGCCAAGTGAAGATAAAGAAGCTATAGAAAATATAGAGAATGACAAGGTAGAAGTGAAAGATATTAAAATTAAAAATCCTAATAATCCAGTTCAACTAATAGACGCAAAACTATTAGTTTTTAAAGTTTAATCTTATGAATATTATATCATTGTTTTCAGGAGCAGGTGGTTTAGACTTAGGTTTTGAACAAGCAGGTTTTAAAACTATTTGGGCAAATGAATACGATAAAGAAATTTGGGAAACATTTGAAAAAAATTTTAAAGATACTATTTTAGATAAAAGAAGTATAGTAAAAATTCCATCAAGTGATATTCCTGAAACATTGGGACTAATCGGTGGGCCTCCATGCCAAAGTTGGAGTGAAGCAGGGAAATCAAGAGGAATAAATGATGATAGAGGACAACTGTTTTTTGAATTTATACGAGTATTAAGAGATAAGAAACCACTATTCTTTTTAGCTGAAAATGTGTCAGGTATGTTAGCCCCTAAACATTCAGAGGCATTAGAAAATATAAAAAATCATTTTATAGATAGTGGATATAATTTATCTTTTAAATTAATGAATGCTCATAATTATGGTATACCTCAAGATAGAAAAAGAATATTTTTTATAGGTTTCCGAAACGATTTAAATATTGATTTTAAATTTCCAGCCGAAAGTAAAGAAAAAAAATTTTTACAAGATGCTATTTTTGATTTAAAAGAGAGTGCCTTAGCAGGGAAAGAAAAAAATTATACAAATGGTGATAATTGTAAATTAGATAACCACGAATATATGATTGGTGGTTATTCATCTATGTTTATGTCAAGAAATAGAGTTAGAAGTTGGGATGAACCATCTTTTACTATTCAAGCAGGTGGACGACATGCACCATTACATCCACAAGCTCCCAAAATGCTTTTAGTAGAACAGAATAAACGTATATTTGTGCCATCTAAAGAGAATTTATATAGAAGATTGACAATTAGAGAGTGTGCAAGAGTACAGACATTTCCAGATACACATAAATTTTATTATAAAAATTTAACGGCAGGTTATAAGATGGTTGGAAATGCTGTTCCTCCTAATTTAGCTTATATTTTAGCAAAATCAATAATTCAATATTTAAAATAAAGGATAATTTATGGATAGTTGGATAATAGTAATGATGCTAACAGCATCACTTTTTCTAGGAGCTTTAGCTCTTTTTGCAGTTTTATGGGCTATTAAAAATGGTCAATTTGATGATGAAGAGAAGTTTTTAAATGGAGCTAAATTTGATGGTGTTGATGATTTGAATGATGCTGTTGAATTGGAGAAGAAAAGAGAGAAGTTAAAAAGAGATTACAGACCTGAATAGGTCTGTAAGAAAAGAAATTATTTACCGATAGTGTGAGAAAAAGCCTCTAAATCAGCTGGTGAATATCTACCAACTTGACCTTTCATTAGACCTTTCATTGGACCACCATAAGAACCATTTTTGTAACCTTTAAGAGCAGTAGCGATTTCAGCATGAGTCATATCTTTAACAACGTGAGATTTACCAAGAGCTTTTTTCTCCCAGTGCTTACCATGACAACCCATACATGCATTACCATTTACTGCTGCCATTGAAACTGTTGCTAGTGCTAAAGTAGCTATTGAAGCAATTACGATTTTTTTCATATTATTTCCTTTGAGTTAAAAATTCTGAAAACATTATATAGACTTGAATCTTAAATACTTGTTAATGAATTTAAAGGTATTATAATATTTAGAAAAATTATTAATGGATGTGAAGATGAGATACACAAAAGATGATTTTAGGGATAAAACAATTTTAATTACAGGTGGAGCTGGATTTATCGGTTCAAATTTAGCTTTCTATTTTCAAAACAATCATTCAGATGCAAAAGTTGTTATTTTAGATAGCTTTAGGAGTGGAGAAACACTTTCTAATGGTAATCTTAAAAGTTTTGGACACTTTAAAAATCTTTTAGGTTTTAGAGGGGAGATAATTAGTGGAGATATAAATGATAAAGATATTTTAAAGCATTTAGAATTGAACTATAAATTTGATTATATATTTCATGAAGCAGCTATATCAGATACAACAGCTTTAGAACAAGATTTAATGATTAAAACAAATGTTAATGCTTATAAAGATTTATTAGATTTAGCAATAGTTCATAATGCAAATATGATTTATGCCTCTTCAGCTGCAACCTATGGAGATGCTCCCTCTCCTCAAAAAGTTGGTTTTGAAAAACCTCAAAATGTGTATGGTTTTTCTAAATTAAGTATGGATAATATTAGTAAAGAGTATATGAAAAAGAGTAATATCTCTATTGTTGGTTTACGTTATTTTAATGTATATGGAAAGAATGAGTTTTTTAAGAACTCTACTGCTTCTATGGTATTACAGTTTGGACATCAAATTTTATCTGGAAAAAATCCTAAACTTTTTGAAGATAGCGATAAGATACTTCGTGATTTTATCTATATAGAAGATATTATTCAAGCTAACATAAAAGCGATGAATCCAAAAGAGAGTGGTATCTTTAATGTTGGAACAGGAAAGGCTCGTAGTTTTCAAGATATTGTAGATATTTTACAAAAAGAACTCAAAACATCTTTAGTGTGTGAGTATATTCCAAACCCATTTATAGGAAGTTATCAATTTCATACAGAAGCAGATATAGAAGAAACACGAAATATACTTGGGTATAGTCCAAATTATGAAATGGAAGATGGTATAAAATCTTATGTTAATGAAATAAAAAGAGTTTATAAAGAAGAAGTAAAATAATGAAAAAAGAGCAGAGAAAAAAACCTAATATTTTAGTTATTGGTGATTTAATGATTGACCACTATCTATGGGGAAATTGTGAGAGAATATCTCCTGAAGCTCCTGTTCAAGTGGTAGATGTCCAAAAAGAAAGCACTGTTTTAGGGGGTGCTGGAAATGTGATTAATAACTTAAAATCTTTAGGTTCAGATGTAAGTGTTATAACTGTTATCGGAGATGATAAAGATGGTGTAACTCTTATTAAAATGTTAGATGATATTGGTGTAAATACAGAAAATATTTTAAAAGAACCTAATCGTAAAACTACTAAAAAAAGTAGAATTATAGCTGTAAGTCAGCAGATTATACGTTATGACAATGAAACAAAAAAAGATATAAGTGAAAAAAATATTATAGAACTTATGGAAAACATTTCTTTGGAGATTAAAAATTATGATAGTGTTATACTTTCTGATTATGGCAAAGGTGTTTTAACGGATGATTTTTCTCAAGAGATTATAAAACTTTGTAATCAAGAACATATTAAAGTAATTGTCGATCCTAAAGGTAATGATTTTTCAAAATATAAAGGTGCTTACCTTTTAACACCCAATAAAAAAGAGGCTATTGGTGCAACAGGAATAGATATAAAAGATAATAATAGTTTAGAAAAAGCTCTATTACACTTGAAAAAAGAGTGTGACTTAAAAGTATCTTTAATTACACTTTCCGAAGATGGTATCGCTATTTATGATAAAAAAGTAGAGATATTTCCAACAGTTGCAAAAGAGGTTTTTGATGTAACTGGTGCTGGAGATACTGTTATAGCTTCTATCGCTTATGCCTTGAGTATTGGTAAAAGTATGCAAGAGAGTGTTAAATTTTCAAATCTTTCAGCTGGTGTTGTAGTTGGTAAAATAGGTTCTGCTACGGTAACACTTGAAGAGATAGAGGAGTATGAAGCTTCTATTCATAAAAGTAGTTCTGATACACATATTAAAACTTTTCAAGCGATAGAAAAAATTATATCACGTCATAGAGCAAAAGGTAAAAAAATTGTTTTTACTAATGGCTGTTTTGATATTTTACATATTGGACACGTTAAATATCTTCAAGTTGCTAAAAGTTTTGGAGATATTTTAATAGTAGGATTAAACTCTGATGCTTCAGTTAAACGTCTTAAAGGAGAGAGTCGTCCTATTAATGTAGCTGAAGATAGAGCCTATCTTTTAGCTGCTTTAGAAGCGGTTGATTTTGTTGTACCTTTTGAAGAAGATACACCCTATAATCTTATTAAAATGATACAACCTGATACACTTGTTAAAGGTGGCGATTATAAAGGAAAAGAGGTTATAGGTACAGAGTTTTCCAAAGAGTTACGTTTAGTCGATTTTGTAGAGGGTAAAAGTACCACCAAAATAATTAAAAGAATAGAGGGAAATATATGTTAAAAAAAATAGCTCTTCTTAGTCTAGCTTCAATCTCTAGTTTTGCTATGCATAGTTTTGAAGTAAATATTAGTGATAAAGATTTAGGTATTTATACTCAAGTTGATATGGGACAGTTTGTAAATACGATTAGACCAGATACAACATACTTAGGATTTTCATTTTTAAATGCAGATGAGGATCATAGTGAAGGATATAATAATAAGTTTAAACCTTTTTTTGAACTAAGCTTTTTAAAAATGAAAGAAATATCAGAAAGTGATTTATCTATAGGTTTAGGAGTGAAGGCAAATTATACTGCACACTATTCAGCATTACCTTTAGGGGCTGAAATACAGTATAAACTATCAAATATTAGTAATGTAGTTCCACTAAGTGTAAAAGCTTCTTTTTATTATGCTCCAGAAGTATTATCTTTACTAGATGCTCGTGAATTTTTAGAGATTGGTTGTAGTGTAAATATTGAAGTTATTCAAAATGGTTCAATAAAGCTTGGATATAGAAGAATAGAAACAAATTTTGAATACTCTACATATCGTCTTAATGCTTTGTATAATGAATCTATGTATTTTGGGTATAAATTTGCTTTTTAAAGGTTACTATTTATGAGAATATGTATTGTAAAATTAACAGCTATGGGTGATATTATACATGCTATGGTTGCATTAGAATTTATTAAAAAAAATAATCCTGAAATTATTATTGATTGGGTTGTTGAGGTGGCTTTTAAAGGTATTCTTGAAAACAATCCCTATATAGACAATATTTTACCTGTAAATCTTAAATCTATTAAAAAAAAGAAAACTGCTATTTTTCAACAGATAAAATTAGTTAAAAAATATAGTCAAAATAACTATGATATGGTTATTGATGCTCAAGGACTTATTAAGTCAGCTATTGTTAGTAAAATACTTAGTAATAATATTATTGTTGGATTTGATAAACACTCTATTAGAGAAAAGATAGCTTCATATTTTTATAATCAAACTATCTCTATTGAGTATCATAAAAATACAATTACAAGAAATGTAAAGGTTCTTTGTGAACCTTTTAATCTAAAAATAACAGATGATGATATTTTCCAAAAAGAGCCTTTTCTTTATTTTAAAGAGAGTGATAGATTGGAGTTAAAAAAAGATTATAATCTTATTGTTATTGGTTCAACATGGGAGAGTAAAAACTATCCAAAAGAAAAATTTATTGAGATTGTAGAACAGTTGAAAAAAGATACATATATAGTTTGGGGAACAGATGATGAGTATGAAAAAGCTCTTTCGATGGTTGATAAATCTCAGTATTTAGAGATATTACCTAAAGTAAACCTCAATACCTTAAAAAGTGTTGTTGCTAATGCTAAACTTTTAATAGGTAACGATACTGGACCTACGCATCTTGCTTGGGGTTTAAATATACCCTCTATTACAATTTTTGGACCTACACCAACCAATAAAACTTATGCTACTCCTATTAACCGAGTGATTAAATCAAAGAGTACAATAGATTATTATAAGTTGGATAAACAAGATTTTTCTATTAAAGAGGTTAAAGTAGATGATATTGTAAAGATTGCTAAAGAGTTATTAAAGTGATTTAATAGCTTCTATAACCATCTCTGCTGTAACATTTTTCATACACTTATGATGTCCTAATGGACACTCCCTCTTCATACAAGGCGCACAATCTATATCAAATTTTACGATACTGCTCTTCTCATTTTTCCATTGAGAAGTTTCTTTATCTTTTGTTGGTCCAAAGATAGCAACTGTTGGTACTTGATAGGCTGCGGCTATATGCATTGGTCCACTATCATTTGTTATGAGTAAAGATAAACCTCCAATGTTTGCACAGAGTTGATTTACATCTGTTTTTCCTGCTAAATTTGTATAGTTCTCTACCCCTTTGAGTTTGAGATTATCCTCTATCTCTTGAGCCATAGAAACTTCACTTGGTCCACCAAAAATTATAATATCAAATTTATCACTAAAGTGAGATGCAACCTCTGCAAATTTCTCAGGATACCAACGTTTAGCACTTCCATAAGTTGCACCAGCGTTTATACCTAGCATAGGTTTTTCAAACTTTTTAGATTTTATATGTATCGTAAGATTTGGCATATTTTTATTATAACTATCTTCATTTATCATAGCTAACTCTATATACTGTTTTACTAGATGCTGTTGATTTGAAATTATAGGGGTATGGGATAGTAAAAATTGTGAGTGCCAAGATGATTTAGCAAGAGAGATAACAGTTTTTGTAAATCTTAAAAGAAGAGATGAATGAATCTGATTTCTAAATGTTAGGGCTAAATCAAATTGACCAATCTCTTTTGCTAATTTATATGTAGCCAACATTCTACTTTTAGCTTTTTTTGTTTCATCAATAATAGCTTTTTCACATTGAGGATGATGTTTAAGTGCTTCAATAGAGAGATAACTTCCAATAAATGTAAACTTTGCTTGAGGATATTGTTGTGCTAATAGTTCTATAGCAGGAGTAGTCATAATAGCATCTCCTAGCCAATTAGGTAAGATAATTAATATTTTCATTTTTCCTCCTTTTCTTCTTCTTTTATATAAATATAAATAGGTGATGAACCAATCTCTAAAGTTTTATCTTTAATAGGTTTTCCATTCATATCAAAAACATCAAAAAACTCCTCATTTTTAAGGGTTGTTTCTTTCAGTGACCAATGTATTTGAAGCACTTTATTATTTGTAAGAAATTGTAAAATATAATAATCTCTTTTTATATCGAGTCTTAAAAATTGTGCATTATTGAGTATTTGCAACATATATTTAAAAGTATAAAAGGCAGAGCGTTTTCTAAATCCATCTATATTATCAACTAAGCCATAACCCCGCGCTATAAGTTGATGCCAAGAGAGAGAATCAACTTGTTGAGAAGCAAATGTTAAAAGATAGTAACGTAACATATAATCAGCATATAACTCTTCACTTACACACTCATACTCACTTGTAGGTGCATAAGGTGCAGTTTTTGAGATAGGCCAGTTTGTTTCGGTAATATGTAAAGAGTGTTTCGTTTTTGAACTCATCCAAACCATAGTGCTAAGAAGAGCAAGTTTATCAGATATATTAAACCCTAGTTGTGTATTTTCAGGAGCACCTCGTCTATCTACATAAAGAAGAGCAGATGTACCATCATATTTATAGTTTTCAAAATTGAAAAGAGTGTGTGCTGTATAGTGATACTCAAAATCTATAACACCACTTCCTATTAGTTTTATATCTGTAAACTCTTCTTTTTTGAGAGTATAAGCAACTTTATAAAATTGGTTGTACTCTCTTACACTAAAAAAACCCCACTTTGCACGATTTATAGTTGAACCAATCTCATAAATATCTATAAGTGCATTAAGTTCTAAAAAAATAGTTCTAAGATTATTTTTTAGAAGTTCTAAATCCTCTATATTTTCTCTATCTTGTATTATTTTTAAGATTATTTTTCTATTGCTATTTTTTAAAATAAACGCTTTGAGCCTATCTAAAGAATCCATCTCCCAAAGTTTGAAACGTAAAAGTATTCTCTGAACTCCTAATTCATCTAAAAGCTCTAAAGTTTTTTCAGGTTCACGTTGATAATCAACGCCAATACTAAAAAAATTCTTAGCTTTAACCTCTTTCCGTTTAATAAATGGCATACTTACTAAAGCGATGGGAATCATTACAAGAGCAGTAGAAAAAGTTTTAACTAAAGAGAGAAGCTCTTTTTTACGCATCTGAGTTTTAAACTGTTTATCTTTTAGCTGATATGGCTGGTCGGAATGGTTGTCCCATTTAAAAGGTTCTTGCAAAGTTCTTCTCCAAGTTAAGTGATAAAATTATAGCTCATATAGACTAATATATGATTTTGTCATATTTTTCACTGAATATTTATCAATTTTTTGTTTTGCATTAAGAGTAAGTTGTTCTCTTTTTTCTTGATTTTTAGAGAGGTCAATAATGATTTTCTCTAAATTAGCTATATCTGAAATATCAAAAAGTAAGCCATTCTTTTTATCTTCTATAATATCAGGAATACCACCAACATTACTAGCTACTATCGGTACATTATTGTTAATAACATCTAAAAGTATTGAGCCTAATCCTTCATTACGAGAAGGAAAAAGAAATATATCAAAAATAGATATATAGTCATTTACATTATTTACAAAACCTTCAAAAGTGATATTTTTTAAATTTTTTGCCATCTCTTTTAACATCAGCTCATCATCTCCACCACCAACAAGTATAAAATGGATAGATGGATAAGATAGTTCCACTCTTTTTGCTAACTCTATAATGATTGATTGACCCTTATGTCTATCATCTAATGCTCCAATATGACCAATTAAAAATTTAGATAAAAATCTTTTTTTGATTTTAAGAGCTTTTATTTTATCTATTTTTGTATCGGTAAAAGCACTAGGAATTATAGTTATATTTGAAGAAGAGGAAACTTTTACAATAGTATCTTTTATTGCTAAAGATAATGCAACGGTTGTTTTAGCATTTTTATACATTAGATTATTTAAGAAGTTTTTCTTTATTGCATTATCTACTCTTCTTGTAACGATATAGGGCACCTTTGTAAGGAGATGTGCAAAATATGCAAATTGTAAAGCTTTTGTTTCGTGTGCATGAAGGATTGAAGAATTTTTGATAGCATTCAGATGAAAGATATAGGGTTTTGAAATCTCTATAATCTCTAAGTTTTTAATATCTTGACATCTTGAAGTAAGTTGAGAGCCTTTTCTAACTATAAGTTTTTGTTGATAGTTTTGATGTGATAACTCCTCTATAAGAAGTTGTGTTTGACGCTCTCCACCTCTAAAACCTTTTGCGAAGTTTAGATGAGTGATTATTTTTTGCAATTTATATACCTTTTCATATATCTAAAAAATTTACCATTAAAGTTAGAGATGGCGATAACTAAACCTCTCCAACCATCTAAAAATCCAAGTTGTAGAAAGTAGGTTTTAAAAAATGCAAATTTTGCTTTTAGAATTACAACGAGTAGAGAACAAGTTTTTTTATCTTGAGATGCTAGGTCTGAGTATTTTGCTATTTTTTGTAAAAATTGATTTATATCTTGAACTGCATTATGTTTAAAACTATTTTTTAGTTTTGTTTTAAGAGTATCATTTTTGAGTTCAATACTTTCATGAACCATATTTTCATTAAATTTATGCTGTGATTTGTTATAAACTCTTACTAAAAAATCTTTTCCCCAACCACTATACTTTATCTTTTTATCTAAAAAATAGTTATCGCGTTTGAGTATAAAAACTTCTTTATTGCTTGTAAATTCTAACTCTTCAAACTCTTTTAGTAGTTGTTTGGGTATGATTTCATCACTATCTAGCGATAATATCCAATCATTTTTTGCATAACTACTAGCTCTGTTTTTAGTAGGTCCAAAACCTATAAAATTACCTTGTACTAAATTAACATTAGAGTATTTTTTTACTATATCTTCTGTATTATCAGTTGAATTATTACTATAAACTACAACATCACTAAATGATTTTAAAGATTCTAATGTATCAGTAATAGTTGATTCTGAATTTTGTGAGATAATTACACAAGATATATTATCTATCTTAATCATTTACTTTTTTTCCTTTAAGCCATTTTTTAAAGTTTTTTATCTTTTTATTTTTATTTGAGTAATATAAAATATCATTTGAAAAATTTTCATTTACTGTATAACCTTTACTATATTCATCTGCTATGATTGTTAATATTTCATCACTTGCCCAGAGTTTTGAAAAATTTTTAGCTCTTTGTGTTTGGTTTAACTTATAAAAGCCCATTCTATTTATATCAACTATTTTAAATATATAGTTATTATTTTCTTTTTTTATAAGAATATTCCCAGGGGAGTAGTCATTATGAAATATATTAGCATTGTGAAGCTCTAAAGTAAATTTTGCAAATGCTTTAAAAATTTCTTCTCTATCTGGAAAATCAGTATTAAGTAATGGCTCTCGTATAGTAAAGTCATAATCAAATTTTTCACTTATAAAATAGCTTTTTTTTAAAAGAGAGTTAGAATAGAACTCTATATATCCTATTGGTTCAGGTGTGAATTTACCAATTTTTAAAGAGTATTCATAAGACTTTTTTGCCTTAGAATCCCTAAAAAAAGAGTATGCTATCTGATTTATAATATTTGGAATTTTAAAAGATTTAACAACGGTATCTATATTATTGAGTTGAATTATTTTTAACTCATTTCTTGCTTTGTGTATAGTTCTGTCTGATTTATTAAAATATTTTTCTATATCAAGTAAACTATTTTCTTGATTTTTATAGTTTGGATTAATCGTATATTTAAAGTTCAACTTGCATACCTTTTAGAGTTGGTTTGAGTTTTCAAAATATTTTTTCAGAACAAGTAAAGAGATAATATCTTCTTGTTTTTTATCTTGAAACTGTTTTGTATATTCATTAGCATTTTTAATAATAGAGAGAGATTCTTCAATATGAGTAGAGTAATATTTTATTTTTTCTTCTAAATCAGAATAATCATCTTCTAAAAGTACATAATGATAGTTAGGAATGAGTGTACCCTCCATAAACCAAGTTTCATAAGTAGGTTTTACCATAAAAGCTATGGAGTTTGAAGACATAATCCATTTAAGATTTGACGCTACATCATTACCCTCTATTGCTAAAATGAATTTGTATTTTAGCTGTTGGGAGAGTTGCATTTTTTCTTTTTGCCATCTATTTTTGAAGTTATTTTCAGGGTTTGTTTGACCAACATTACATAATATATTATCGTAAAATTGTTTTAAAAAATTGACTCGATGTTCTACATAACATTTTCCACGCCAAACTAAAATATCTTTTTTATCTTCAAATCGTATTTTATCATCTACAAAAATAAAATGTCGTACTTTATTTAATTTCATAAGTATTGAGTTTTGATTATCTCCCTCTATTGGACGGCTTTTTAATAGAGAAGGTGTATCTGGAATAGTTGTAATATCACCAAACAGATAGGATATTTTAAAGTTTGAGTTAAAATATCTTAAATATTCAAGTAAGTCGAAATAGTATGTTTTTTTCTTTTCTTTTTTTTGAAAGTTTTTTATAGT
>CAZXSD010000044.1:0-16326 GCA_964642985.1 uncultured Sulfurimonas sp. | reverse complement strand
AAGATAGAGTTGATGATGCACTAAGTGCTACAAAAGCTGCTGTTGAAGAGGGAATTATTATCGGTGGTGGTGCTGCATTAGTTCGTGCTGCTGCAAAAGTTTCTTTAGATTTAGAGGGCGACCAAAAAATTGGTTGTGAAATTATTTTACGTGCTGTAAAAGCTCCTATGAAACAGATAGCTGAAAATGCTGGTTTTGATACGGGTGTTGTTGTAAACACTGTTGAAAATGCAAGTGATGAAAATATCGGTTTTAATGCTGCAAATGGCAAATATGTAGATATGTTTAAAGAGGGAATTATCGACCCACTTAAAGTTGCTCGTGTAGCACTTACAAATGCTGTATCTGTATCTTCAATGTTACTTACTACTGAAGCTGCAATATATGATATACCAGAAGAAGTTCCAGCTATGGCTGAAGGTGGTGGTGGAATGCCTCCTCAGATGGGTATGCCAGGGATGATGTAGACAATGAAGATGTAATTTTTACATCCTCTTCTCTACTACCGAACTACTCCTTAAATAGCCATCTCCACGGCTATTTAAACATATTATTTTCCTCCCTTCAAATATATTTTACTTAACTGTTCTTGCCTCTCAATAAAAACCTTGTATAATCCTTTAAAATTATAAAAGAAGTAAACAACATGATATACAAATCAAAAATAGGTAATTTAGACCTAAATAAAATAACAAGACTCTATCCAGCCGTAATAGTCGATTCAGATGGTGAAGTAGCAGAGATGAGTTTGGAGTGGGCGGACTTGTATGGGGAAAAAGTTAAAATAGTGAAATATATTTTAGTATTTGATTATACACCTCACAACTCAGAGATTAAAGATAAAAAAATAGTTGAATGCGATACAAGAGATGAACTTGTTATAGTTATGAATGAGGTAGCACAATTTTTTCAAGATTAATATCAAAAGATACTCAAAAAGTTTTCTCTTTAGCGATACCTGCAGCATTAAAACATCTTGTAGATATTTTACAGATTTTAGTCGATATGATAATGGTTGGAATGGTAAGTTTTTATGCTCTTGCAGCGGTAGGTATGAGTATGCAGTTTATGATGGTTATAAATGTTTTTATGACATTATACATTGTAGGTGGAAATGCTCTTATATCTCGTTTGATAGGTCAAGGACGTAAAAAAAGAGCATCTTCACTTTTGTATGCTTTAACTATTTTTGCATCTGTTTTAGCTGTCTTTGTAAGTATTACAGTCTATTTTTCTAGTGAAGCTATGTATAGTGCTATGGGTGCTGAACAAGAGGTGGTTGAACAGGGTTCTGCTTATCTGAAAATTCTTGCTCTAGGGTTTGTTGTGATTTTTATAGATGCACTTATGTATAACGCACTTTCAGCAGCAGGAGATACAAAAAGTTCGCTCTATATAAAACTTTTTTCAGCCTTTTTAAATGCTTTTTTAAACTATGTCTTGATATTTGGTCATTTTGGGTTTGATGCTTATGGAGTTGAGGGTGCAGGATATGCTACTATTTTAGCTTATAGTTTTAACGTTGTTGCCTACTATTTTCTTTTACAAAAAAAGAGTTCAAAACTAAATATTATCCCTATAATTCGTATCAATGATTTAAAAAGAGTTTGGAGTATTGGTTGGAGTGCTGCATTGGAAAGAGGTATATCTAGTGTATCTTTTTTAGTGTTTGTTTCTATCATTACCGCTTATGGAACAGCCGAATTAGCAGGGTATCAAACAGGTTTACGTATAGAGGGTATAGCGTTTATGCCTGGATTTGGATTTGCGATAGCTTCTATGGCTTTAGTTGGGCAGAGTTTAGGCGCAAATAATAAAGAAAAAGCTTATAAAATGGGAATAATCAGTGGACGTATAGCGTATATTTTTATGGGAACTATTGGGGCTACATTGATATTTTTTCCTGAGTTTTTTGTAAGTTTCTTTACTCAAGATGCAGATACTATACAAGTCGCATCTTATTATCTTATTTTAGTAGGTTTAGCTCAGATACCTTTGGCATTAAACTTTGTATATTCAGCTTCACTTAGAGGTGCAGGAGCTACAAAAATTACTTTGAAGATAAATGTAGCTTCATTATGGTTATTAAGAGTTATTCCCTCTTATATTGCCTACAAGATAGGCTTTGGGATTATTGCTATTTTTATTATTATGAATGTTGAAACACTTATTAAAGGCTTAGTTTATCATTATATCTATCACAAAAAAGAGTGGCTAAACACTAAAGTCTAGCCAGCTTTGTAGATAAAGACACATCTTGCACTCTTTATTCCTTAGTAACTATATAAAGTTGTTCATGACCCAGTTTTTTTAAAATATCCATTACACTCACAAAATCTTGAAATTTTGATTCTTTATCACTTTTAAGAACTACGGTTTGCTCTTTTGATAAAAGTGATAATTTTTCTTTTAGTTTTCCTAAGTCAACTTTTTCTTTATCAAAAAAAAGTTCTCCCTTACTATTTACAAAAATAGTTACCTCTTTTTTTAAGTCATCTTTTTTGGAAGATGATTTTGCTTGAGGTAGGTCTACTGGAATAACCCCTTGCTTTATAAAAGTTGCTGTTGTAAGAACCATAACGAGTAAAACAAGCATAATGTCTATAAATGGTATTACATTTATTTCATCAAATCGTTTTCTTGTTTTTTTACACTTTGACATTGTTTTTTTGCTCTTTTATATCTTGTGTTACATCAAATTTTGTAAGAATTCTCTCTACTTTACGAAGTGCTATTGTATAACTCACAATAGCTGGAATAGCAACAACAAGACCCATTGCAGTAGCTTTAAGTGCAAGTGCAAGACCCATCATAATTTTTTTTGCATCAACTGCACCTGTATCACCCATCGTATAAAAGGTAATAATAATACCAACAACAGTTCCTAAAAGACCTATATAAGGGGCATTTGTACCTATTGCACTTATAACACTGATATTATCTGTTAAGTCTAACTCTAGGGTGTCTCTATGTGTATAATCTTCTATTTTTACAGTTTTATAAAATATCATTCTTTCTATAAAGAGCCATAGCGTAACAATACTCATAAGTGCTAAAATTCCCATAACTCCGTAATCTAATGATTGTTCAGCTAACTCTAGGAAGTCAGCATCTAAATTTATTTCTAGCATAAATAGTCCTGATTATTTTTATTGTTTCTTATTATATCTAATATGTAAAAGTTAAAGTCACTAGTGTGCCTTGTCCCAATTTTGATTTAAAATGTAAAGAGATTTTATTTATATCACAAAACCGCTTTACCATATTTAAACCTATTCCAAAACCCTGTATATTATTATTTGTTTGATAATAATTATCAAATATATTAATAAGTTCTACATCATCAATACCTATTCCATAGTCTTCAATAGAGAGTTTATCATCTATAAGAATTACATCTATATTGTTAGAGTTATCAGAGTATTTAACTGCATTATCTATAAGGTTATCAATAACTTTTATTAAACCTATTTTATCATTAAAAATATTTGTTATCTCTAAATGAGTATTAAATTGTATATGTGGGTATATAGGGGCTAAAAAGTTTATACGTTCTTGTACTAATATATTGAGTTGTATATTTTCTCTTAACTCCTCTAGGCTTTGAGTTTTTATCATATAATCAAGCTCATTATAACGTTCTTGTAACATCTGAGAAGCTTTTTGGATTCTTGCTATACGTTTTAAACTTTTTTCATCTGTATTGTTTTTTTTGAGCATATCTGTATTTGAGAGAATTGTACTTATCGGTAAGTTTAATTCATGTAATGTTTCTTTAGAGAGGTTTTGAAGATTGATGATATGTTCTGCCAATGGGTCAACAGCTAACTTTGAGATAAATACTCCAGCAAGTATCACGAAACAGAGCATAATGATAGCTAAAAGATAGATGTTATAACTGTTTGAACTGTTTAGTATAGTGTATAAAACAAGTAAAAATGTACTTACTGTTAAAAGATAGTAGATAAATATATTGAGACGTAAATTATTAAATAACATTTTAAGATTTAATCTCTTTTTGAAGCAGAGTAATAAATTTTTCCTCTTGTATCGCCTTACTAAAATAGAAACCTTGATAGACATCAGCACCATATTTTGAAATAAATGAGAGTTGTTCTTGAGACTCCACACCCTCTACAACAATATTCATATTAAATATTTTTGCCATCTGAATAATAACAATAATAAGTTCATAGGAGTGTTTATCATTATGAAGGAGAAAGTCTCTATCTATTTTAAGAGTATTTACAGGAAGTTTTTTAAGGTAAGTAATAGAGGAATACCCTGTTCCAAAATCATCTATTGAAAACTCTAAACCAAACTCTTGGAGTTTTTTAATTTTACTTACTACTAAATCAAAATCTTTAATAATCTCATCTTCTAAAATCTCTAACTCTATTTGAGAAGGAGATATGTTATAGCTAGATATAATCTCAATAACTTCCTCTTCAAAGGAGGGTGATAACAGTTCTTTAGAGTTAATGTTAATAGCTAGTTTACCTTTGAAAATATCTTGGTGAGTTTGAATAAATTTACATGCTGTATGAAGTGCTAAAACTGTAAAGTTATGCGATAAACCGATATTTGTAGATACATCCACAAAACTATCAGGAAAGAGAAGACCTTTACTTGGATGGTTCCATCTTGCTAGAAGTTCAGCTCCGTAAATAGTGCCTGTTTGTGTATTGACTTTTGCTTGAAAAAAGAGCTCAAATTGATTCTCTTCAAATGCTTCTTTTATCTCCTCTTCAAGGAGTGTTAACTGTTGTAGTTCAAACTCAATTTTTCTATCAAAAAAGACAAATTGATTTTTTCCTCTATGTTTGGCTTGATACATCGCTGTATCTGCATGAATTATAACATCATTCGAATTTTTTTCAGATTCAGGAAATAGTTTTATACCTATACTAGAACTTATATTAAGATGGTTTCCCTCTAATATAAAAGGTTCCCTTATTGTTCTTAAAACTTTAGTACAAACAATATTTATATCTTTAATAGCCTCGTGTTTGTCTTTATTTAGATTAAGAAGGAGTATCGCAAACTCATCACCACCTATTCTTGCTATTAAATCTTCCTCTCTTGTAATAAGTTTAAGTCTTGAAGCAACCTCTTTAATAAGTGCATCACCAATATTGTGACCATACTCATCATTTATCTTTTTAAAATGGTCTAAATCTATAAATAAAAAAGCATTTAAAAAATCATCTCTCTTTGATTTCATAAACTCTTCATTGAGTCGAGTTAAAAGATATTTTCTATTTGCTAAACTCGTTAAAAAATCATGTTCAGCAAAATATTCCGCTTGTTCTTTCGCTTCTTGAAGTTCTGATATATCTAAAAATTGGGCTATATAGTGAGTTGTTGTATCCTGCACATCTTTAATAGCTGTAATCGATAAACGTTCTAAATATATATCTCCATTTTTTCTTTTATTGTAAATATCTTTAGACCATTTTCCTTTTGTATGAAGTTCATACCACATATTTTTATAAAATTCATCATCATGTTTCATCGATTTTAATATTTTTGGATTTTGACCAATAACTTCTTCTTGAGAGTACCCTGTAATTTTTGTAAAAGCATTATTAACTTTTAAAATTATTCCATTTACATCGGTAATAGTCATCGCTTCATGAGAGTTAAAAGTGTAAGCAGAGATACGAAGTTCTTCTGTAATAAGTATCTCCTTATTTATCATTTTTTTTAAAATTAAAATTAATACAGATAAGGAAATTAAAGATAAAAACCAAAGAAAAGCAGAGATATATAAAGCAGTTAAAGCTTCTTGATAGGTAGTATTTGCTTTTTGAGTATAGGAGTGAAGTATATTTGTTGATAACGTTTCAAACATATCTATTTTTTCACTAGTATATTTAAACCATACTTTTGAATCTTTTATCACTAAAGTGTTGTTTTTAAGTTTTGTTCTTAAATTTTCCACTTTATGCATAATCTGTTTATCTATTATTTGAGTAAATGTTATAGTGGAGTCAATAGAAGCATATAAAAGAAACTCATCATAATCTTTTTTTTGTGAATTTTGAATTTGTAAAATATTTTTTATAATATATTTATCTTCATTGTCTCCAAGAAGATAAAAATAGACAAAAGCTCTTTCTAGTCCAGCATTTTCTTTTAAATTTTGAATCTTAGAAATAATAATAGCATCGTTATTTTGGTGTTTAAGAAGTACACTGAAAATTTCAATTATTTTAATAATTTTGGAGTTGATTTCTGAATAATAGTTTATCTCATCATTAAAATTTATAGAAGAGTTTAATACCTTCGTACGAGTATCTTGTATCTGATTAAAATCATAGACAACCTTTTTTATAAGAGGTTGTCTTTTGATACCTATCTCTTTTAGAATTAAATTTTTTTCTTTTGTTTCAAGGTTAATTAGTTCTAGCACTTTTGTATATGCTTTATCTGTTTGAATATACTGTTGAAGTAATTTATCTTTAAGGAACTCTTTATTTTCAGTGATAATATATCCAGAACTTAAACCTCTCTCTTTTTGAAGATTATGAATAAGTTTACTAAATTGTTCTGTCATATTTGCAACAAGTTGATTTTTTAAGCTTTCATTGAGGTTATCATATTTTGTATTTGTAAAATACCAAGAGAAATAGAGCAGAGTTATGGCAGGAATAAGAAATATAATTATGATTTTTATTGTTAATGATAGTTGTTTCATATTTTAATTATATCAGAAATATATAAATAGAGAATTATATATTTTGTATATTTTGAGCGATAATCTCTGCACCACTAATATCTGTTTGAGGTAAATGTAAGTACAATCCTTAGAGACATAATAAATATTATATCTAAAGAGAATGTACCAAAAATGACATTTTGTATATTTATGACTGTAAAGAGTTGAGTTGTTCTTTAACTTTAACTTGTTTAGCTTGAGCATCTGCAAGTTGCGTTCTATTTTTAGTTAAAACATCCTCAGGTGCATTTGCTACAAATCTTTCGTTGTTAAGCATACCGTTAAGTTTACCTATCTCTTTTTGTAATTTTTCATCTTGTTTTGTAAGTTTAGAGATAATTGAACTTAAATCTATACTATCAGTTGGGATGAAAGTTTCACAACTATCAGAGATATCACTTACTGCATTATCTATTTTTGATTCAGTAAACTCAACATCAGTAACTTTTGCAAGTTTGATGATAAACGGAAGCATCATTGTTTTATCTTTTTCACTAATACCATCTATTTTTACATAAGCTTTTTCGATTTTTTGGTTTGCTAAATCTACAAGAACTTTCGCACGTCTAATAGATACGATAGCGTCCATAATAATTTCAAATTTTGCTTCTTCTTTACGTTGTTTTGTTTTAAAAGGAAATTTCATAAGCATAATAGACTCGCCATCTTCTAAAGTCGTTCCACTCAGTTCATGGTAAAGATGCTCTGTAATAAAAGGCATAAAAGGATGAAGAAGTTTCATAGCTTCTTTAAAAATAGCGCCAAGTTCAACTATCGAAGCTTTGTCAGCCTTAGAAAGCTCGATACCCCAACCACAAAATTCATTCCATAAAAATTTATACATCACTAACGCAGCATCATTAAATTTGTACTCATCTAAGTATGCACGAACTTCTTTTGTAGCAAAATTTAGACGTGACATCATGTAACGACCTAAATCTGTTTCAACACAAAAACTTGTTAAATCAGGGAATACATCTACATTCATCTGAAGATATTTTGAAGCATTGTAAAGTTTATTTGTAAAGTTACGATTTAACTCTAGTTTCTCTTCACTCATACGGATGTCACGACCTTGCGCAGCTGAAATAGCAAGAGTAAAACGTAAAATATCGGCAGAGTATTTCTCTATCATATCAAGAGGATCAACAACATTACCTTTAGATTTACTCATTTTATCGCCATTAGCATCACGTACTAAAGCGTGAAGGTAGATATGATTAAATGGAAGTTTGCCATTAAAATGTTCACCCATCATCATCATTCTTGCTACCCAAAAGAAAAGGATGTCAAAACCAGTGATTAAAAGAGTATTTGGATAAAAATCTTTCATATCGTTTGATTGAAATAGTTTGTCCATCTCAACATCGCCATTACCCCAACCTAAAGTTGAAAAAGGCCATAGAGCAGAACTAAACCAAGTGTCAAGAACATCAGGGTCTTGCGTTAAGTTTTTAGATGAACATTTTGGACAAGCTGATGGTTCATCTTCTTGTGAAGCAAACTCGTGGTCACAGTCATTACAATAAAATACTGGTATCTGATGTCCCCACCATAATTGACGAGATATACACCAGTCACGAAGTTCACCCATCCACGAGTTGTAAGAGTTTATCCAGTGAGGGGGAAAGAACTGAGCCTCTCCAGCATTTGTTTTTTCGATAGATTTATTAGCTACCTCTTTACGTAAAAACCACTGCTTTGAGATATATGGTTCAACAACATTTTTACATCTGTAACAGTGACCTACTTGATGTTTATGGTCTTCTATTTTAACTATAAAACCCTCTTCATCAAGACGTTTTACGATTATTTCACGAGCTTTAAGACGGTCAAGTCCTTTAAACTCTTCAGCATAATCATTCAAAATACCTTTTTCATCAAATACTGTAATAAACTCTAAGTCGTGGCGTTTACCAACTTCATAATCGTTTTGGTCATGTGCAGGAGTAACTTTAACAACACCTGTTCCAAAATCCATATCAACATGAGTATCAGCGATAATAGCTACTTCACGAGAGAGTAGAGGAAGTTTAATTTTTTTACCTATTAAATCTTTGTAACGTGCATCATCAGGGTGAACCATAACTGCAGTATCTCCAAAGTAAGTCTCTGGACGAGTTGTTGCAACTTCTACAAAACCACTACCATCAACAAATGGATATTTAATATGATAAAACTTACCGTTTGTATCTTCATGTTCAACCTCTATGTCACTTAACGCACCATCATGAGTACACCAGTTAACCATATAGTTTCCACGGATAATAAGACCTTGATTGTAAAGATGTACAAAAGACTCTTTTACAGATTTTTGAAGACCCTCATCCATAGTAAATCGCTCTCTCTCCCAAGCTGGAGATACACCAATATGACGAAGCTGAGTTGTCATGATTCCAGCTGATTCTTCCTTCCAAGCCCAAACACGCTCTAAGAATTTTTCACGACCTAGTGCTTCTTTAGTAGTTCCCTCAGCAAGAAGTTGCTTCTCAACAACATTTTGAGTAGCGATACCTGCATGGTCTGTTCCTGGTTGCCAAAGAGTTTTGTAACCATCCATACGTTTGTAACGAGTGATAATATCTTGAAGTGTAAATGTAAGAGCATGACCGATATGAAGACGACCTGTTACGTTTGGTGGAGGCATCATGATAGAGAAGTTTTTTCCCTCTTCTTGAATGGCTTTGTTACCATCTGTTTCGAAG
Source organism: uncultured Sulfurimonas sp. (assembly GCA_964642985.1). Taxonomy (GTDB): domain Bacteria; phylum Campylobacterota; class Campylobacteria; order Campylobacterales; family Sulfurimonadaceae; genus Sulfurimonas. The sequence goes on along the minus strand of CAZXSD010000044.1, from coordinate 6,900 downwards.
TATTTTCTATCTTCCCAAATTTTGTAATATCTGTTTTCTATGCTGTGTGGATTGTACTTATTCTCTGACATATATAGCCTTATAAATGTATTCTTTTTTAAAATTATGTTATTATATCCCAATTATCAAAATAAATAATAAAGAGATTAACAAGGCGGTTTAAGTTGTTAAGTTTAAGTAAATTTTTTTATCTATTTGCACCATACCTTAGAAAAAACAAATTTAGATACAATTCCAAAAAAATATCATAAAGAATAATAATGAATTTAATAGAGCTTAGAAAAACAAGAGAAAAATGGATGACATGGAAAAATATCGCTCCACTTCGTGAGGCGATAGAGAGTTTGGCAGATAGTGATGCTAAAGTTGAACTTGGCGATGTTGTAAAGATTAGTGGCGACATAGATGAACAAAAGATTTATGATACAGCTAAACTTTTGATGCCATGGCGTAAAGGTCCATTTGAGATAGGGACTACTTATATAGATACAGAGTGGAGAAGTAATATTAAATATAATCTTCTTCGTCCCTATTTTAACCTCAAAGATAAAAGGGTTGCTGATATTGGATGTAATAATGGTTACTATCTTTTTCGAATGCAAGAGGATAAACCAAAATCTTTAGTAGGTTTTGACCCATCTCCTCTTTATAAAACACAATTTGACTTTATAAATCATTTCGCAAAAACAGATATAGTCTATGAGCTTTTAGGTGTTGAGCATCTTGAATTTTATGAAGAGAAATTTGATACTATATTTTGTTTAGGTGTTTTATACCATAGAAGTGACCCCGTAGCGATGTTAAAACAGCTCTATAAAGGGCTAGATAAACAAGGCGAAGTTATCTTAGATACTTTTTATATAGAGGGTGAGGGTGAGATGTGTCTTTGTCCTGAATCATCTTATTCTAAGATACCAAATATCTATTTTGTACCTACAATAGGCGCTTTGAAAAACTGGTGTTTACGTGCTGGATTTGTAAGTTTTGAGGTTTTAGAAACTTCGATAACAGAAGCAGATGAACAGCGAAAAACAGAGTGGATAGAGGGACAATCTTTGGAAGATTTCTTAGACCCAAATGATAATACAAAAACAGTAGAGGGTTATCCAGCACCAGCTAGAATTTATGTAAGATTGATTAAGGATAAAAAGTGAAAAAAAGAGTAAATGAAAGACGTGAGAAGAAAGTAAAAGATGTTCCAAATATTTTTGAAGAAGATGATTTAGGTTATTATGAAGAGGATAATGGAGAGGTAGTTCTTAACACACATAATAAAATTAATACAGATTTAGTAGGGGAGATTACAAAACATGAAAAGGGGTATGTTGAAGTTAAATTAATAACTACTTCTGAAATGTTAGCAGATAAAAAAGGACTTGTTCATGGAGGTTTTATCTTTAGTTCAGCTGATTATGCTGCTATGGCTGCTGTAAATGAGCCACATGTTGTTTTAGTTGCTAGTGATTGTCAGTTTTTATCTCCTGTTAGAGTACATGATGAGGTAAATTTCATAGCTAAAGTACGTCATAAAGAGGGTAAAAAACGAAATATTAATGTAACAGGATATGTTTTAGATATTAAAGTTTTTGAGGGAATTTTTAAGACTGTTATTACAGAAAAACATGTATTAGCTTTGAAAATTCTTGAGGATAAGCTGGATAGTAATGAGGAGTAGTTCCTCATTAGTTGTTAAATTTTCCTACTTCCCCCCACTCAACAAAAACAGATCAAAATCCCTATGAGGTTTATCAATAGTATTAACAATCTCAAATCTAACATCTTTAAATCCAGCTTCTGTAACAATAGCCACTAACGCATCTCTCTCAAAACCAAAATGAAAAACACCATCATTATTAGAATGAAAAGTTCCATCTTCTTTTACTAAATCGGCGATAGCGATAAATCCATTATCTTTTAATGTTTCATATATTGTCTTAAAAAAGAGTTTTAAATCTTCTATATGATGCAACGTCATAGAACTAATAAGCCCATCAAATTTTTGAGTTAAAGGTTCTTTGATAATATCTTGACAATACGTTTTTATAGAGATTTCAGAACTGTTTTTTTCTTCAAGTTTTTCAAGCATTTTAGAAGATGTATCAACTCCGTGAATCTGCTTCACATCGGGAGCTACTAAAAATCCTAAAAGACCTGTTCCTGTTCCAAAGTCTATAACTTCCATCTCTTTGTTGAGGTTTATCGTTTGCGCTATTGCATCAGAAATTTTCATAGCACCTTGAACTCTTACGCTTCCTTTGTCCCAACCCTCAGCTCTCTCTTTAAAGTGGTCTTTTTGCATTATAAATTTCCTATCCAATAATCAGCATACTGTTGCTCTTGTTTTATAGTTGTACTATTTCCGTGTCCAGGGTAAAGAGTTTTGTCAAAATCAAATTTTTTAAACTTCTCCAAACTTTTCGCCATATCAGTAGCACTAGAATATGGAAAATCCCAACGCCCAATAGAACGTTCAAAAATAAAATCTCCACTAAACATAACATCTCCTATCTCAATCATAGAACACCCTGGACAATGCCCTGGAAAATGATGAAATTTCACTTTTGTACCATCAAAATCTATCTCTTCATCAGGGTTCACTTCAAAATCGGGAGTAGATGGTGGAAGGTCAGGCATCCAGCCACTTCCTTGAAGAAGCATCACATCATCTCTTGGAGTATAAAGAGGAATATGTAACTTTTTTTGAAGTTGATCATTTGACCAAACATGGTCGAAATGACCGTGAGTGTTTAAAATAGCTATTGGATTTGTAACATTTTCTAAAACCCATTGAGTAGCATCAACACCAGGGTCGATAATAAAATCTTTTCCATCAATAGTAGCGATATAACAGTTTGTCTGATAGTCGCCCATCGGCTGTACTTTTATTTGCATTTTTTCTCTTTTTGTTTTAATTGGGTTATTATATCACTAATTATTTATGTAAAAAAAGTTTTTGCTATATTCTTTGGATAGCCTTATCCTAATGCTTTTTTAACATTATCATCAGCCATTGTGATATTCCACACTGGCTCCCACACAACTTCAACTTCTACCTCTTTAATATCTGCCATCTTTTCAACAGATTCTTTTACCCATTGAGTAATCATTTGATGTAATGGACAAGCTTTTGTTGATAATGTCATAGTAACTTTTACATTACCCTCTTCATCAGATTGAGCATCATATATAAGACCCATCTCTACAAGATTAAATCCAACTTCTGGGTCGATAACAGTAGAAATCGCTAAAAATAGTTCCTCTTTTGTATATAACATTTTGTAAATCCTTATTTAAAATTTATCATATAAAATACACTGCGTATAAACGCCAATGCACCAACAACTAAAAATGATGCTCCTGCACTTATAAGTATATCACTTTGAATAATAAGTGCAACAGTTATGACAATAACACCCAACGCTGAAAAAACAAACTGTGCTTGTGAACTTTTATATGGCACCATATCTGCTAACATCGGTACTTTTTGTTTTCCAACTAATGGAGCAAATTTCTCAAACCAAACTAAAAAAGGGATAATTTTATAGATATGCCCTGTGATTAAAAAAGCGAAGAAACCATAAACTAGTAACCAGCCAGAAGCTAAAAGCAGATTATCGCCACCCACTATAAAATATAAAACTCCCAATGCTAATGCAACAAGCATAGATATATATGAAAACATCAAAGATATTGCATAAACATCATTCTCTTTTCTAGGTCTTGTTTTATAGATAATGTAGATGATATAAAAATAAGAGAGCATTGCACCAACTGACAACAGATAGCCAAGATATTCTAAAAACACAATATTCATAAGAGTAGCGATAACAACAGCGAGAACACTAGCACTCATCATATATAAAGATATTTCCAACGGTCGCATAGAAAATCCGTGTGAGAGTGTAAACATAGGCACTAAAACGATAGATAGACCCATAATAGTAATACTAATATAACCACCGATAACTAAATAAACATGACCTTTTAAAAGTGAAGATATATCTATATTAATAGTCCCAGAATATGAAAGTGCCATCAACAGACCAAAAATAATTCCAAAAAATAGAAATGTATTGGAGATGAGAACACTACTCATAACAAGATTTAATTTCTCTACTTTAAAAATTGTCATAAATATCTCCATAACAAAAATCATCATAGATATAAGAACAACCACTCCACCATAAGGTAATAGCTGAGGAGAATATAAGAAACCAAATACCATTAGAATAGTACCGATAAGCAATAATGGCCAGATAGCATAAAAGAGTTCAACACCAAAATGTCCTACTTCAAGAACAACAGGAACAAGTTGAGCCATCGCTCCAAAAATAATCATCATTACAAATCCAAGTAAAAAAAGATGTACAAATCCTAATACTTTAGGGTTTACAAATGATAAATCTTCAATATTAAATGAGAAAAGAAAAAGAGCTGTTATGAGATAAAAGAAACTCCCTAAAATAAAAAAGGGAGCTATAAGTTTAAATGGGGGAGCAAAATCTTGCGAGATGCTAGACATTGTCTATCCGTGGCAAGATGTTTGAGTTAAATCAGAGTTTACACCTGCTTCAACATTTGTAAAAGTAACCTTCACAAAACCACCATCAATTTTTTCAGTAGTATGCGCTACATCAGCATCTAATTTACCAAAAAGACCACCTGGTGCTTTATGATTAATCATTACTAAGCTGTTATTTGTATTTTTAATAAGTTTTAAACCACTCATAGCATTAACCATTGGATGTGGAGGACCCTCAGCTGAAGTATCGAAATAATAAGTGCTTACACCATCTTTCGCTAATTCAAAGAAATCAACAGTTGCACCTGCAACCTCTATTTTTTTTGCTTCACTTGGAATATTTGACATTTTATAAATCCTTTATTGTAATTTTTAGGATTATATCAACTCTATCAAAAAATTTACTTAAAATTTGAGATTATTTCTCTATTTTATTCATTTCAGAATCATCATACGGATCCATATGAATTAATATATGAGCTTTTTTATCTTTAAAATAATTTCGTATCTTATCTTCTACTTTATCCGCTATGAGGTGGGCGTTATAAAGTGATATATCTATATTAAAAACAGTATGAACAGAGATAAAAACTTCTGAACCAGACTCACGTGTTTGGAGATAGTGAAAATCTGTAATAATAGGCTCAGATTTAATAATCTTTTTAATCTCCTCAATATCCTCTTCAGGTAATGCAGCATCAAGAAGCATTAAAACACCCTCTTTTATGATAGGAATAGCTGAATAAATCATATAAAAAGCGATACCGACACCTAAAATAGGGTCTACTAACTGCTCCCCTGTCATAGAGATAAGTGCTAGAGCCATTAAAACTGCACCATTAGAGAAAAGGTCTGTTTTGTAGTGAAGGGCATCAGCTCTTATAACCATATTTTTTGTCTTTTTTGCAACATAATTTAAAAATGCAACAAGAAAAGCAGTGATAATAAAAGAGGCTATCATAACAGCGATATTTTCACTCATATGACTTATATCACGAGGATGAACCATTTTACTTATCGCTTCATATAGAATAAACAGAGCAGAAAGAGAGATAACAGTTCCCTCAAGAACAGCTGCAAGAGGCTCTATCTTCCCACGTCCAAAATGAAACTTATCATCAGGGTCTTTTTCAGCATTACTCAGTGCAAAATAATTAAAAAGTGAAACAGTTAAATCTAAAAAAGAGTCGATAGCTGAAGCTAAAACAGCAATAGACCCACTCAAAATTCCAACAGTCATCTTCATAATAACTAATATTCCTGCAACAGAGGTAGAAACAACCGTAGCTTTTTTTTCTAAACGCATATAATATCCTATGTGTAATTTTGATATAATTATATAAAGTTTTAGCAAACACATAACGTAAACCATCGCCATTAATGGCGGTGATGTAAGTGGTATAGTTCGGAGTATCTTGCTGTTGTATATACTGCTTTAAAATTTCAATAGGCAAACCACCCCCAACACTAGTAACGAAATAACTTCCTTTTCACTAAAATAGACTATAATAACAATAGAATACCAAATCTAAAAAGGAGGCTAAATGTTTAAAGTTATAAAAGTTCGTTTATATCCAAATAAAGAACAGAAACAACTACTAAATAAAACATTTGGCTCTTGTAGATTAGTATATAATTTGCTTCTTGATGCAAAGATAAAAGCTTATGAATGTGGAGATAAACTATCTGCTTATGAATTAAAGAAACGACTCGTTCCAATGAAAAATGTTGATGGTGGAGAGTTTTTAAAAGAAGTGGATTCAACAGCATTACAAAATTCTGTATTAAAAATAGATGTAGCCTATAAAAACTTTTTCAGAAGAGTAAAGCAAGGTGGAGCAGTTGGATTTCCAAAGTTTAAATCTAAACATAATTCCTATCAAAGTTATCAAACATCAACAGCTACTATTAAAAACAATAAATTAAAACTTCCAAAAATAGGAGAAATTAAAACAAAATTTCATAGAGGGTCTATAATTGGTAAAATTAAAACTGTTACAGTTAGTTGTGAAGCAAATCAATACTTTGCAAGTATAAACTATGAAAATGGATTCGAGGAAGAGGTAGGTTCGAATAATGGTAAATCTATTGGAATAGATGTTGGTATTAAAGTATTTGCTTACACAAGTGAAAATGAAATCATTAATCCAAAGAAAGAGCATAAACTAACAAAAGATATTTCAAAAATGATAAAAGCTCAAAAGAGTTTAAGTCGAAAGAAAAAAGATTCAAAAAATAGATTAAAAGCTAAATCTAAATTAGCAAAAGCTCATTTAAAGATAAAGAATAAACGTAATGATTTTTTACATAAAGTCTCAAATAAACTAAGTGAAAACCAAACAATAGTAGTTGAAGATTTAAAAATAAAAAATATGTCA
>CAZXSD010000043.1:0-16524 GCA_964642985.1 uncultured Sulfurimonas sp. | reverse complement strand
ATTTTGATAGAGGTATGAATTGTTGAAATATTGAGTTTTGCAAGAAGTCTATTAAACCATATATTTTTAGTTTTGCTAAAAAATCACTTACATCTATATAAAGTTCATTTTTAGCAACATCATATTTACTACTTAACTCATCTAGTATCTCATCTTTAGTTTTATGATATTTAAGCAGAGTAATAATCTCTTTTGCAATACCATCTAACTGATAACTATTTCCCATCATAGGATGGAAAGCTATATTGTTTTCATCTAAAACTAATTGATCTATCGTTTGCATAAATATCCTTTAGTAGTTTGTATTTAGAATGGTATTATTATGGTGTTAATGAAATGTTAATATCTATTTTGTAATTAACTTTGATATAATAATAAAAAATAATTTTATAAAAAAGAGAATAAGATATGCAAAAAATAGAACCAATGACAATTTTCGGTTACGAAAAATTACAAGCAGAAGTAAAAGATTTAAAACATGTAAAACGCCCACAAGTTGTAAAAGATATTGAAGAGGCTTTAGAACATGGAGATTTAAAAGAAAATGCTGAGTACCATGCAGCTAAAGAGATGCAAAAAACTATAGATAACCGTCTAGGAGACCTTCAAGTTATTATTGGAAATTCTCAGATTGTAAACCCTAGTGAACTTACTCATACAAAAATTAGTTTTGGTTCTACTATCGTTATGACAGATATGGAGTCTGATGAAGAGCTTACTTATACTATTGTAGGTGGTTGTGAATCAAATCCAGATATAGGTCTTATCTCATTTGGCTCTCCTCTTGCAAAACAACTTCTTGGTAAAGAGGAAGGTGATGAAGTAAAAGTGAAACTTCCTAAAGGAATCAAAGAGTATGAGATTGATGAAGTTAAATATGTGGAGATAGTTTTTGACTAATATTAATGTAGGAATAGTCGGAGCTACTGGTTATACAGGTTTAGAACTTGTAAAGATGCTAGTAAATCATTCTATATTTAACTTAAACTATATTGCAAACTCAGAGGGTGGTGTTACTATTAATGAACTCCACCCATCTTTAACTGGTGTTTGTGAAGATGAGGTTCAAAAAGCAGATATAGATGAGATAGCTTCATCTTGTGAACTTGTTTTTTTAGCACTTCCTCATAAAACAGCTATGGCTTATGTAAAACCTCTTATTGCTAAAGGTGTTAAAGTTGTAGATTTATCTGCTGATTATAGATTAACGCAAAAGACTTATGAAGAGTTTTATACACCTCATACAGATATTAAAAATTTAGAACACGTTGTATATGGTCTTCCAGAGATGTTTAGAGAGGAATTAAAAACTGCTAAACTTGTAGCAAATCCAGGGTGTTTTCCAACGTCAGCTATTTTAGGTTTACTTCCTTTTATGGATAAACGTATTGAACATACTCCTATTATAGTAGATGCAAAAACAGGTGTAAGTGGCGCTGGTAAAAAGCTAAGTGAAGTAACTCATTTTGTGAATGTAAATGATAATCTTTTCGCTTACAATCCTCTTTTACATCGTCACGCTCCAGAGATAGCTCAAAAACTTGGTGTGGATTTTGATGAGGTAAATTTTGTTCCTCATTTAGTCCCTATTACACGTGGAATGTTATCTTCTATATATATTCAAGTAGAGGGTTCTTTTGATGCTTATGCTATTTTAAAAGATTTTTATAAAGATGATAAACATATAAGAGTAAGTCAAAATCCCGTAGATATGAAAAATGTAGCGGGAACAAATTTTTGTGATATTTATGTAAAACAAAAAGGCAATATACTTTTTATCTCTAGTGCAATAGACAATCTTATGAGAGGTGCATCTTCTCAAGCAGTTGTTAATGCTAATATTATGATGGGACTTGATGAGAGTATGGGCGTTCCTAGTATTGCTTATGTTCCGTAATGAAAGCAGAACTAAATTTATTTCAAACTCATAAATTTCCTAGAACAAGATATCAAGGAAGTAAATACAAATTACAATCTTGGATAAAAAGTCATTTTGAGAAATTGGATTTTGAAAGTGCATTAGATGCATTTTCAGGTACAAGTTCTATTTCATATATACTTAAAGAGATGAATAAAACTGTTTATAGTAATGATATACTTAATTTTAATTATTATATTTCAAAAGCATTAATAGAAAATAGTGGTGAGCAAATTAGTAAATGTGAATTTGATGCTATACTAGAAAAGAAAAATAATTATGAATATTCCTCTTTTATAAAAGATACTTTTCAAGATATATATTTTTTAGAAGAAGAAAATGAATGGTTAGATATTGTAATTCAAAATATAAACCAGCTAAAAAATGAAAATAAAAAAGCGATGTTTCTTTGGGCTTTATTTCAATCTTGTATCTCCAAAAGACCTTATAATTTATTTCATAGAAAAAATTTATATGTAAGAACAGCTGATGTAAAAAGAAATTTTGGAAATAAAACAACTTGGGATAAACCATTTGAAGAACATTTTTATAAATTTATTAAAGAGATAAATTCAGCAATCTTCAATAATGATAAAAATAACAAAGCTTATAATAAAGATATTTTTGAATTAGATATAAAAACGGATTTAGTTTATTTTGATACACCCTACATTCCGCAAAAAGGAACTTTAACACATTATAGAGATTTTTATCATTTTTTAGATGGATTAACAAATTATGATAATTGGCATAAAGAAATTGATTATAATAGTAAACATAAAAAATTACAATCTACTTATAATATTTGGGAAGATAAAAATAATATTGAAAATGCTTTTGAAAGTTTAATAAAAAATTTTAAAGATAGTATTATTGTTATCTCATATAGAAGTGATGGTATTCCAACTATTGAAGAGATAAGTGAAATATTGAAAAAGTATGGTAAAAAAGTAAGTATTGAAACTATTGATTATCAATATGTTTTATCTAAAAAAAGAGATTTAAAAGAAGTCTTGATTATAGGAAAATAAAATGACATTTGAAGAAAAATTCAATGAATTTATGCCAGAATTAACAAAGGCTTTAACTGTGCCAAATAGTACAGACTGGACTGTGAAAGGTTTTATTGATTATTATCAAAATATCTATTCAATTAGCACTGATACAAAAGTCATTTCAAAAGTGATAGAACTGATGATTTTTCCAAAGTTTTTAGAATTTGCACAAAGAAATAATTTACAATTAAAACCATCTCCACATCAAAATTACTATCCTGATATTACATTTATAGATGAAGATGGCAAAAAATATGCAGTTGATTTAAAAAGTACATATAGAGCAACAGCAACAAAAGTAAATGGTATGACACTTGGTGCATTTACTGGATATTTTAGAAATAGAAAATCTACTAAAAATACTCTTTATCCTTATGGAGAATATCATAAACATTATGTATTTGGAATAATATATTCAAGAACAGATATATCAAATATAGAGGACTATTTTCTTACATTAAAAATTAAATCAACAGTAAAACTTAAAAAAATAATTATTGAGTATATTAATGAAAATACAGATGAAAATTGGAATAAAATAACAGATGAAATTTCAAAAGACATAGAGCTAACAGATGAAAATAAAAAAATTATTGATTCATATTTAATTAATGAAACTAAAGATATGGCAAAAACTGTAGAAAGGGATACTCCTATATATAGAAATTTAGAAACCTATTTAAAATGGGTTGAGTCTTTAAATCATTAATATAAATCTGAAAAAAGGTGCATTCATAATCTCCGATGCACACTACTCGCCCCTCCGTCCACATTTTTTAGAGTTTATAAAAGAGATAAACGCTAAAAAACTTAAACCTACTCAACTTATACTTATGGGCGATATTTTTGATGCTCTTTTTGGTCAAGTGAAATATACTCATAAAAAAAATGCAGAAGCTATTAGCCTTTTAAATCAAATTTCTCAAGATATTGAGATTATATATTTGGAAGGAAACCACGACTTTAATCTTCAAAATCTTTTTCCAAATATCAAACTATTTAAAATTTCTCAGCAACCAATAGCAACAACTTTTGAAAACAAAAATATATTACTCTCTCATGGAGATTTTAATGCTGGATTTGGCTATAAGATATACTCAACTATTATACGAAATCCTTTAACTCTTTATCTGTTAGCTTTTATAGATAATAGATTTTCTCATTTTATTTTAAATAAACTTGATACTATTTTAAGTAAAAAAAATGATTGTAAAACTATGCAAACTTTTGAAGAGTTCACACAACAAAGATTAACTCAACACTATAATTGTGATTACTTTATAGATGGTCATTTTCATCAAAATCAAACATTTCAAATGAGTAGTTTTACTTATATAAATATTGGTGCTTTTGCATGTAATCAAAGATATTTTATTGTAAAATCTACTCAAAATAAAGAACTGTTAGAAGAACATATTTTTTCTAAAGGGATATAAAAATGAATGATAACTCACTGAAAGTTGGTTCTAATGAGATGGAACTTGTAGATTTTCGTATATTAAGACAAGAATCTGATGAAGTATACGAAGGTATATATGGTATTAATGTTTCAAAAGTACGTGAAATCATTCGTGTACCAAACTTAACCGAACTTCCAGGAACACCTGAATTTATAGAGGGAATTTTTGATTTAAGAGATGTCGTTATTCCTGTTGTAAATTTAGCAAAATGGATGGGCATTACACCGCCTGAAAATATTGAAAAGAATTCAAGAATTATCATTACTGAGTTTAACAATGTACTCATCGGTTTTATTGTTCACGAAGCAAAACGAATTCGTAGAATCAATTGGGGTGATATCGAACCAGCTAATTTTGTAAGTGGGTCTCTTGATGGTAATAAAATTACTGGTGTTACTAAGATAGAGGGTGATAATGTTCTTCTTATTCTTGACTTAGAAAGTGTTGTTCAAGATTTAGGTTTATATGAACCAGATGTAGAAAATGTACCAACAAATTTAGATAAATTTTCTGGAATTGCTTTAATTTTAGATGATAGTGCAACGGCTAGAAAAATAGTAAAAGAAGCATTAATTAAAATGGGATTTCAAGTTGTTGAAGCGATTGATGGTCAAGATGGTTTAGAAAAACTTGATGGATTAGCCGATACTTATGGTGATGATATTGCTCAAAACCTTAAACTTATCATCTCTGATGTAGAGATGCCTAGAATGGATGGTTTTCATTTTGCAGCAAATGTAAAAGAGGACCTTCGATTTGCAAATATTCCTATTATTTTCAACTCATCTATTAGTGATCATTTTAGTGAAAATAGAGGTATAAAAGCTGGTGGAGAAGCTTATTTAGTTAAGTTTGAAGCAAGTACATTTTATGATGAAGTAGCACGAGTAGTTCGCGCTCATATGAAGTAGGAGTATAAATATGGATGAATTTCAAGAGATATTACAAGATTTTTTAGTTGAGTCATTTGAGCTTGTAGAAAAGTTAGATGAAGATTTAGTTGAGTTAGAAAATACTCCCGAAGATTTAGAACTATTAAATGGTATATTCCGTGTTGCACATACCGTAAAAGGTGCTTCATCATTTTTAAACTTTGATGTTTTAACACACTTAACTCACCATATGGAAGATGTTTTAAATAAAGCTAGACATGGTGACCTGATTATCACTCCAGATATTATGGATGTTATACTAGAGTCTATCGACCTTATGAAAGCCCTTTTAAACACTATTAGAGATACAAGTGCTGATGCAGGTATTGATGTTGCTGAATGTGTTATGAAACTAGATAAAATAAGTGGTGGAGATGGTGTTGTACCTGTTGCAGCTGCACCAGTAATAGAAAAAGAAGAGGTTGTTGCAGAAGAAACTGTTGCAGAAGATGAACCAGACTATGACAATATGGATCCAGATGAGCTTGAAGCTGAAATTGAGCGCCTTTTAACACAACGCCAAGAGGAAGATAAAGCAAAACGTAATGCAAAAATTGAAGCAGGTGAAACAGTTTTAGCTGCACCTGAAGTTCAAGAAGAGATACCAAAACCTGTAACAACACCTGTTCCTGTTCAAAAAATACCAGTAACTCCAAAGAAAGAAACTGCTGAAGCTCCAAAAGCTGCTGCTCCTACAAAACGTACACCAGCAGCGGTTGAACAAACAATTCGTGTTGATGTTAAACGTCTTGACCATTTAATGAATCTTATTGGGGAACTTGTTCTTGCTAAAAATAGACTTATTAAAATTAATGATGATGTTGAAGAGCGTTATGAGGGTGAAGAGTTCTTAGAGGAACTAAATCAAGTTGTATCTATCGTTTCTCTTGTTACAACAGACCTTCAAATAGCAGTTATGAAAACAAGAATGCTTCCTATCGGTAAAGTATTTAATAAGTTTCCAAGAATGATTCGTGATTTAACTCGTGAACTTAATAAAAAAATAGAACTTGAGATCTCTGGTGAAGATACTGAACTTGATAAATCTATTGTTGAAGAGATTGGAGACCCACTTGTTCATATTATTAGGAATTCATGTGACCATGGTATTGAAATTCCAGATGTTCGTAGTGGACAAGGTAAATCTGAAACAGGTATTATTACATTAAAAGCATACAATGAAGGGAACCAAATCGTTATTCAGATAGATGATGATGGTAAAGGTTTAGATCCTAATATGTTAAAAGACAAAGCTATTGAAAAAGGTCTTATAACAGAAAAAGAAGCTGATAATATGAGTGAAAAAGAAGCTTTCTTACTTATCATGCGTCCAGGTTTTTCAACTGCTGCTGCTGTTACAAATGTATCTGGTCGTGGTGTTGGTATGGATGTTGTTAAAACAAATATTGACAAAGTAAATGGTATTATAGATGTGGAAAGTAAAATAGGGGAAGGAACTTCTATGAAGTTGAAAATTCCTTTAACACTTGCTATTATTCAAGCTCTTTTAGTTGGTGTTCAAGAGGAGTATTATGCTATTCCTCTTGCGTCTGTACTTGAAACAGTAAGAATTTCTAAAGAGGAGATTTATACTGTTGAGGGTCGTTCAGTAATGAGACTTCGTGATGATGTTTTATCATTAGTTCACATCGGTGATATTTTTGAAGTTGAACGCATTTTAGATGCTACTGAACATGCTTATGTTGTTGTTTTAGGATTAGGTGCTACAAAACTTGGTCTTATTGTAGATACTTTAGTTGGTCAAGAGGAGATAGTTATTAAATCTCTTGGAGATTATCTTAAAGGTATTGAAGGTATCGCTGGAGCTACTATTCGTGGTGATGGAGGAGTTACACTTATTGTTGACGTAGTTGCATTGATGGATATTGCTAAAAATGTAAAAGCTACATCTATGACAGAGTCTTCATCTGCAGCACAGATAACACATGAAAAAACAAAAGCCAGTGATTATTGTGTGATGATTGTTGATGATTCTAAAACAGATAGAACTATAATGAGAAAAGCATTAGAGCCATTAGGTGTAACATTAGTAGAAGCTGCTGATGGACAAGAAGCTCTAAATATATTAAAGCAGGGTGATCATAATTTTGATGCAATGCTTGTTGATATAGAGATGCCAAGAATGGATGGTTATACTTTAGCTACAGAGATTAAAAAATATAACCGTTACAAGAACTTACCACTTATTGCGGTAACTTCTCGTACTGGTAAATCTGATCGTATGCGTGGTGTTGAATCTGGTATGGTAGAGTATATTACTAAGCCATACTCTGCTGACTATCTATCAAGTGTAGTTCAAAGAAATATTAATTTTAAATCGGAGTTTTTATAATGAGTGATAAATTAAAACAGATTATTAATCAACAAGGTGACCAACATAAAACAGATACACTTGACCAATCGGATGACATAGTTCAACTGGTTGGATTTGTAATAGGCGATGAAGAATATGCAGTGCCTATTTTAGCTATTCAAGAGATTATTAAACCATTTTCTTGGACAAGAGTTCCTCAAGTACCTCATTATATACTTGGTGTATTTAATCTTCGTGGTTCGGTAATTCCTTTAATCGACCTACGTGTTAAATTTGGCTTACCATCAAAAAATCATAATGATGAAACAAGATTTTTTGTTCTAAAACAGGATGATGAAGTGGCTGGATTTGTAATAGATAGATTAACAATGGCTATACGTATTAAAAAAGAAAATATTGGACCTGCTCCCGATACTATTAATGGAAATGATACTATGATTGATGGTGTTGGTAAACAAGAGGATAGAATTATCACTATCTTAAAAGTTGATAAATTACTAGAGAGAGATTTTTAATTTATTTACAAATGATAAACTCTACTCTAAAAATAATACAAGAAAAAGATAATCTTACCCTATTTTTTATGGGTAAGTTATCACTTCATACCATAACTCAAAATCAAAATAGTATTGATAAAATTGATACTTTAGATCTTAAAAATATCACAATAGATCTTACAGATGTTAATTATTTAGATACAGCAACAGCTATGTTTTTAAATAATTTATATAATCATTTTTTATCTCTTAATATAAAAATAGAGATTATTACTCAAAATGAAGATATTTTACATACTCTTAAATTAGTACAACGAGATTATAAACAAAAGATAGATACTAAAACTTTAAAAAGAACAAATATCTTTAATAAATTTGGAAAGTATATATATAACTCTTTCTTAGGAATTTTATCTTTTATAAACTTTTTAGGAATAATCTTTGCAACTCAAATCTATTATTTTAAATCTCCTAAACATATACGTTTTAAAGAGATAGCATTTGAGATAAATGAGAGTGGTATAAAAGCTTTAGGTATCGTCTCTTTAACCAGTTTTCTTATCGGCTTAGTTATAGCGTATCAATCAGCCTATCAGTTAAAACTCTATGGAGCAAATATATTTATCGTAGATATGATTGGTATCTCTATTTTAAGAGAGTTAGCACCACTTATTACAGCCATAGTAATAGCTGGACGAAGTGGTTCAGCCTTTACCGCACAGATAGGTGCTATGAAAATCACTGAAGAACTTGATGCGATGCGAACGATGGGTTTTGACCCCTATATATTTTTAGTGATGCCTAGAATTATCGCACTTATGATAATGTTACCTATTCTTATTTTTATCTCAGATATTATGGGTGTTTTGGGTGGGATGCTTGTCGCAAATATCGACTTGCAGATAACAGTAGAACTTTTTATAGAGCGCTTTAATGAAGTTGTAGCAGTTAAACACTTTTATATCGGTATTTTAAAAGGACCATTTTTTGCATTTTTAATAGCTTCAATAGCTATTTATAGAGGTCTAATGGTTAAAAATGATACGCAAAGTATCGGTTTTAATACAACTAAAAGTGTTGTCGAAGCTATCTTTGCCGTTATCGTCTGTGATGCGATTTTTTCCATTGTATTTACAAATCTAGGAATATAATGAAACCTATAATAAAAGTAAAAGATGTTAAGACTATTTTTGATGAAAGAGTTATTCATAATGGATTAAACCTTACGATAAGTGAAGGTGAAATTTATGGACTATTAGGACCAAGTGGTTGTGGAAAAACAACTCTTATGCGAGAGATGGTTATGCTTCAAGATACACATGGTGGACATATTGATGTTTTAGGTTATAACATAGATACAATATCTACTACTAATTCTCAAAAACTACGTCAAGAGTGGGGCGTTTTATTTCAAGCTGGAGCTCTTTTTTCCTCTTTAACTATTGCTCAAAATATTGCCCTACCCCTACAAGAGTATACCGATTTATCACAAACTATGATAGATGAAATTATTAAATTTAAGATAGATTTAGTTGGATTAAAACAGGAAGATGCAATACTATATCCCTATCAAATAAGTGGTGGTATGAAGAAGAAAGCGGGTCTAGCACGTGCATTAGCGATGGACCCTAAACTGCTCTTTTTAGATGAGCCAACAAGTGGTCTTGACCCTATTTCGGCTAGAGATTTTGATAGTTTAATATTAAAATTACGCTCTCTTTTGGGACTTACTATCGTAATGGTTTCTCATGACTTACAATCTATTTACGATACACTTGATAAAGTGGCTATTATAGATAATAAAAAAATTGCCTATGAGGGTAGTTTAAAAAATATAAAATCTGTTGATAATGAGTTTATACAGACTTTTTTTGGAAAATTTAATGAATAATAAAGTAAATTATACAGCTATCGGTTTCTCTGTTCTAGTTTCATTACTCTTAATGTTTAGTTTTAGTTATTGGTTACTCAAACCAACTGTTGATAAAAATATTCAAAAATATATTATCTATTTTGATGAGTCTATTTTAGGGTTAAATATAGATGCACCTGTTAAATATAGAGGGATAAGTGTTGGTAGAGTTTCATCTTTTAAAGTAAATCCTCAAAATTCTGAACAGGTTGAAGTTTTAATTAGCATCTTAAAAGATACTCCTATTAAAGTAGATACAGTAGCAAAACTAACAGCTCAGGGAATAACGGGACTTAGTTATATCAATCTAAGTATGGGCAAACATAATTCTGAAAAAATATCTATAAAAGATAATAACAGATACCCTATTATCCAATCTGCTCCCTCTTTTCTTGAAGATATTGAGCAATCAATAGGAACAGTCTCCTCTAAAATTTCAACAACACTTACAAAAACAGAGGAGTTATTAAATGATGAAAATCAAAAACAGATAACTCTTTTACTTACTCGTAGTGCTAACTTTATGGATAAACTAGAAAAAACTTTAGACAAAGAAAATCAAGAACAGATAACTGTACTTTTAGCTAAAAGTGTAAATATCGCTACAAAAATTGATATTTTATTAGATAAAAAAACTATCAAAACTTTACAACAAAGCTCTTCAAACATAGAATCATTAACATCAAATATTGATAAGATGGTACCAAATATTGATAATTTGATATTAGAAACTAAAGATTGGGAAAAAAACATTCATCACTCTTTTGACTCTATTATGGTAAGTTATGTAGGTATTAGTACGTCTATGGATGAGATACAAAGGGCTATCTCTAATGGCCAACTTAATGTTAAAGATATTACCTCCGATTTAGTACCAACAATAAACAATACTCTTTTAGATATGCAAGAACTAATGATAAGATTTAGTGGAAGCCTAGAGCAGTATGATAGAAGTCCCGGGGATATTTTATTTAAGCAAGAAGAGATAAACAAAGGTCCAGGAGAGGAATAGATGCACTATATATATATATTATTTATCGGTTTTTTATTTATTGGATGTACTCCAAGTAGTCCAAAAATTTCAGAGTATAGAGTAAATATTAAAGAAAATACTCCAAAATTTACAAATAGTAGCTGTAAAAAACAATCTTTAAAAATTGGTCAAGCATTTAGTGATAGTTCATTGATGTCTGTAGAGATGAACTATGGTGTTGGAGATTATAAACAGTTAGTATTTTCACAATCGGTATGGGCGCAAACGCCAAATAGAGCTATTAGTTCTGAAATAGCAAGATATATAAAATCAACACAGCTTTTTCAAAATGTTCAAATTTCAAAATCAAGAACTAGAAATAATCTTTTACTAGAAACAGATATTGAAGATTTTATGCAATATTTTTCGGCAGATGAAACTAACTCTTATGCAAATGTAGTCATCACTTTTACACTTATAAATACTAAAACAAGTAAAGTGATAGCAACTCAAACATTTAAAGCTAAAGAAATTGTAGATATTATAGATGCTAATGGTGGTGTAGTTGCTCTTAACAAAGCACTTGAAAAATTACTTCAAGAGAGTGGAGAATGGTTAAATGAGGTATGTAAATGATTAAAGAAATAGAGTATAAAAAAAGACGTAATAGACTCTTAAAAAAACTTAAACCAAATAGTATAAGCATTATTACAAGTGCAACATACAAAGTACGGTCAAACGATACAGAGTACCCCTTTAGACAAAACAGTAACTTCTACTATCTTACAGGGTTTACAGAAGATAACTCCTATTTATTACTTATTAAAAAGAGTACAAAAACAAAGAGTATTCTTTTTGTACAGAAAAAAGAGCCTAAAAAAGAGCTTTGGAACGGTAAAAGATTAGGAGAAAAGAAAGCTCAAAAAAGATTTTTAGTTGATGAGATATATGATACAGATATGTTAGATGCTATTCTCAAACTAGAATTAAAAGATAAAAATACTCTTTATTATGATTTTAATCGTAATGAAAAAGAGATAAATACTCTTCAAAAAAAAGTAAAAAATATAGGAACATATAAAGATATTAGTTATCATATAGGTTTATTAAGATTGATAAAATCAAAAGCAGAGATAGCCTTAATCCAAAAAGCGATAGATATAACAGCTTTAGCACATCATAGAGCTATGGATTGTAAGAAAATTAATAAAAATGAGTATGAACTTCAAGCAGAACTAGAGTATATCTTTAAAAAGAATGGTGCTTATAATGACGCCTATACCTCAATAGTAGCTGGTGGAAATAATGCCAATACTCTACACTATATAGAAAATAATCAACCCTTAAAAGATAAAGAGCTTATCTTAATAGATGCAGGTTGTGAGTATAACTATTATGCAAGTGACATCACTCGAACTATCCCTACAAATGAAACTTTTACCTCTGCTCAAAAAGAGTTATATGATATGGTTTTAGATGTACAGTTAAAAATTATAGAGATGATAAAACCAAATCTATTAAGAACTGATTTACAAAAGAAAGCTATTGAACTTTTAACAGATGGTATGATAAAACTCAAAATATTAAAAGGTAAAAAAGAAAATCTTATAAAAAAAGAGTTATATAAAAAATATTATCCACATGGTATAGGTCATTGGATGGGTATTGATGTTCACGATGAATCTCCCTATAAATATAAAGATGGTAAAGAGATAGCTTTAGCTAAAGGTATGGTTTTAACTGTTGAACCAGGTATTTATATAGATGAAAATGATAGAGATGTTCCTAAAAAGTACCGTGGGATTGGGATTAGGATTGAGGATGATATTTTGGTTATTGATGGTGGATTTTTGAATATGTCAAAAAATATTATGAAAAGTATCAAAGAAATAGAAAATATATAAATGCAAGGTAATAAATCATGAACTTTATAACAAGTATAAAAATCAAAAACTTTTTTTCTATTAAAAATGAGATTAGTATAGACTTTAAAGCATCTCCCTATAATATTGAACATAATAAAAAAAGATTATTTGAGTTCAATGGAAAGTATTATAATAAAATAATCTCTTTTTATGGAACAAATGCTTCTGGAAAGACTACTATTTTAAAAGCTATGATTACTTTAGCAAGAGTTATTAAAAATGAACAAACAGATAATTTTCCAATATCATTTAAAAATAAGTTTGAAAATCTAAATTCAGATAGTGAAATAGAGATAGGCTTTGTAATTGATAAAAAAGAATATTTATATCGTCTAACATTTGAATCTCAGAAATTTAATAATATTGCTATTAAAAATGAAGTATTGTATATAGTATATGAGTCTGAAAAAGAGATTTTTTTTAATAGAAAAGATGGAAAAATTAAAGATATAGATGAAAAAATTAAAGATATAATATTTAATAATTTAAGTGAAAAAAAATCACTCTTTCAAGAGTTTATAAAATTTGATGAGAGTAATATCTTATCCCTTATTATAAGTTTTTTTAGTAGAATAGACTTCTATTCCAATATATCCACTTATAAAACACAATTAAATACAGACTTAATGGATGAGACATGGATAGGCAGGATTTTAGATATTGATAGTATAAGGGAAGACTTAGAACCATTTTTTGTAAGATTTTTTAACTCGATAGGCTTAGATATAGAAAAAGTTGAAGTGAAAATTAAGGAAGAGGACGGGAAAGAGAAAGAATTTTTAGGCTTAGATATATACCATAAGATAAACTCTAAAGAACCTTTAGAGTTTGATTTAGAATCAGATGGAACACAAATGCTTATGAAAATACTTTTAAATATTTATAGTGCTAAATTAAATAAATCTATTTTAGTTATTGATGAATTTGATTCTATTCTACACCCATTACTAATACCTATTTTAAATAAATTATTAATTGATAATGATATACAGATTATTTACTCAACACATAATATTTACAATATGCAATATTTACAAAATGATGAGATATTTTTAATAGAAAAAGATCCTGACCATGAAACACTTATAAAACCAATTAAAAGTAACAAAGAGATAAAAGGCTATGAAAACCTCCTAACACACTATGAGAATGGTTTACTAGGTGGTATACCAAAGATAGAAAATATAGTTACAAAGATATTTTAATGATTACTCTGTTAGAAGCTTTAAAACCAAATAGACCTAAAGTTGATAATAATCCTCAAAAAAAAATATTATGTATTCTTGAGGGTCAGTTAGAACTAAAATATCTTGTAAAAATATTTAAACTCAATGGATATGTAGATGATTGTCTTAAATTAACAGAAGATTTCATTAAAGTTGCTTGGTGTGATAAACTTCCCAAACATATGAATATTGTTCATAAAGTAGATGGGGATTGTAAATTTGATGGAGGTGGTACTTGTAAAGGCTCTCCTGTACCAACTCCTGCTATAAAAGCTTTTGAAATGTATAGTCAAGATTTATCTATTTTTGATTCTATTTTTGTATTTTTTGATAGTGATAAAGATAAAAATAATGAAGTTCAAAATTATTTTATAAATAAATTCAGCTCTTTAGAAATAGTTCATTGCCTTTTAATTTCCACACCATGCTTTGAAAGTAGCCTTATAGATTTTTGTACTTGTGAAAATTGTAGAGAAGATATTGAAAAGATGGAAAATAAAAGATTACCTTGTGATAAATACAAAAATAATTTTTCTAAATTAAATTGTTTTAATGGAAGTAAACATTTAATATCAAACTTAACAAATACGAATATTTTAGATTTAAAAGAAAAATCATCTGAATTAAATTGTGTAAACACTATAATTAATGAATTTTATCACTCTCTCAATATCTAATGTTTTTCTATAATTTATATTTATAAAAGCAAAAAAAAAGGGGACAAAGACAAAAAGTCTCAGTCCCCTTCAAAGAAAAAAAATTAATCTAAAAGATTAACCCATTTGTGCAGCAACTTCTGCAGCAAAATCATCTTCTTTTTTCTCAATTCCTTCACCAACTTCAAGGCGAATAAATTCAGTAATTTCAGCAGTTCCACCAAGAGCTTTAGCAGCTTTATCAATAGCTTGTGCTACTGTTAATTTATCATCTAAAACATATTGTTGGTTTAATAGTGCTTGTTCTTGATCTAATAAAGTGTTATCAAGAATAAAACGAGCTATTTGACCTGGTACAATTTTGTCCCAAATTTTTTCTGGTTTACCCTGCTCTGCAAGTTTAGCTTTGATATCAGTTTCAGCTTGAGCCATAACTTCATCAGTAAGTTGCATTTTAGAGATATACTGAGGTACATTTTTAAGAGGCTTTTTAAGACGAGATAATTCTACATTCTCTTTTTTAAGCGCTTCAATACGACCTTTAGTTTCACTTTCAACATACGCAGCATCAAAATCTTTGTAAGTTAAAGTAGATGGTTTCATTGCAGAAGCATGCATAGCAACTTGTTTAAGCATAGCTCTCATACCCTCTGCAGTTTTTTCACTATCACATTTAGCAGTAACGATAACAGCTATACGAGAATTAGAGTGAATATAACCATTAAGTGCAGTAGTTGAATCAGCGTTAAGTGTACCAAAACGACGTAATTCAATTTTTTCACCAATTTTTCTTACTGCTTCAGCAAAAGTTTCACCAAATGCAGATGCATTAAATGCAGCAACATCAGCAGGTTGGTTAGCGAAAACTTCTTGTGTAGAATCTTTTACAAGATTTTGAAAGCCTTCATTTTGAGCAACAAAATCAGTCTCAGAGTTAATTTCGATAACAGTAGCTTTTGAGAAATCATCAGCGATAACGATACCAGCAAGACCTTCCGCAGCAACTCTATCAGCTTTCTTAGCAGCTTTAGCGATACCACGTTCTTTTAACCACTCAGTAGCTTTAGCTATATCTCCATCAGTTGCAACAAGGGCTTTTTTACAATCCATCATTGGAGCATCAGTAGATGCTCTTAACTCTTTAACTTGTTTTGCAGTAACTGCCATAACTATGCTTCCTCAGTCTTTACAGGTGCTTCTTCAGTTGCAACTTCTTCTTCAACAATCTCTTCTTCAGGAGCATCTTTAAGAGCTTTACCTTCGTTAATTGCAGCAGTCATCTCACGACAGAAAAGTTGAATTGAACGAATTGCATCATCATTACCAGGAATTGGGTAATCGATTAAATCTGGATCACAGTTAGTATCAAGAGGTGCAACGATAGGGATTTTAAGACATCTAGCTTCTAAAACAGCGATATGCTCTTTAACAGCATCAACAACAAAAAGCATATCTGGAAGTTTTTTCATATTACGGATACCACCGAAATAAGCTTCTAGTTTAACTTTTTTACGAGAAAGCATTAACGCTTCTTTCTTAGTAAGTAAATCAATTTGACCATTTTCTTGCATCTCAGTGATAATGTCAAGTTTACGGATAGATTTTTGAATAGTTGGGAAGTTAGTAAGCATACCA